>OMYF01000009.1 GCA_900315205.1 uncultured Acidaminococcus sp. | reverse complement strand
TTAAGTTTTGTAGCAAAAACTATTTTAAGATGAAGGTCTTTCTTTTTGCAACTTTATAAGGGATTATTCATTCCACCGAGAACTATTTTACACTAAGGTTAAGAAATATCAGGCACTGCCGGAGGGCTGTCTTTCTCCGGTCGGAAATGGCAGTGCCGGGCAGGTACGGTCCGCCGCCCCGGACGAAGTGCCTCCGGTGCAGCGGGAAACAGCCGGCGCGGCACACGGTAAGGGTTTCCGGACAGTCTCCTCCGAATAGGCAGACAACAGGACCCCTCCGGATATGCTACACTGTAAGGGTATCCGGGAAACTGCTGCTGCAGGCAGCAGTCCCATAAAAAGAAAGCGGTGATCCAATGCGCAAGGAACTTCCTTATTTCCAGATCGAAGGGGCATTCGGCGGCAGCCAGGAATGGTTTACCCACGACCGCTGGATGAAGCTTGGCGGCTGCGCGGCTGTGACGGCTACGGACTGCAGCATCTATTTCGCTTTGTACAAGGGGCGGCGTGCAGCCTGCCCTGAAGCCCGGGAGGAGCTGACACGGCATGAGTATGTCACGCTGGGCATGAAGCTGAAACCGTATCTGCGTCCCCGTTTTACGGGTATCGACCGCCTGGAAATCTACGAAGAAGGATTTTCCCGCTATCTGCAGGAGCAGGGTGTAGAGGATCTGAAAGTCGCCGGCTGGGACGGCACCGAACCTTATGAGGCGACGCAGGCAACTGTAAGGAAGCAGCTCGACGCAGGCTGGCCCGTCCCCGTCCTGACATTGAAGCACCGCCAGCCGTCTTTTTCCGATCTGGTGTGGCACTGGTACCTGCTGACAGGCTATGACAGCTTTGAGTCGGTCTGCGCCGTCAAGGTGACGACGTACGGCACCTGGCGCTGGATGGATCTGAAGGAGCTGTGGCATACGGGGTACAGACGGCGCGGCGGGCTGATTCTCTTTTCCGATGCACCCGGTCCGGCAGCTGCCGACGGTGAAAATGCGGGGAAAGCCGGCACACCTGCTGTCTGAAGCTGCAGGGACTTTGCGGAACCGGCAGAGCCTCCTGCCGGGCGGCCTGCAGCGGTTTCCTGGTGCGCCCGGGAGCCTTCCCGGGGCATGCCTCTTCCGGTAAATCCATTGTAGATTTGATGGGGATGTACTATAATTAAGTGTACTGTGCAAAGAAATATCTGCGCGGATTTTTCCGCAGAAGGGGATTTGAGTGAAATCATATCTTGTGGCTTTAGGACTGTCCCTGCTGATCAGCTGGGCCCTGACACCGGCGGTCAAGAGGCTGGCGTTCCGGCTTGGTGCCGTGGACAGACCCAATGCCCGAAAAGTACATCACAGGATCATGCCCCGTATGGGCGGCCTGGCCATCGTCATCGCATTCATGACGGCAGCACTTACGACCATGGAGCTGACAACGGACGTTATCGGGATCCTGCTGGGCGGCTGTGTGATCGCTGCAGTGGGGATAGCGGATGATATGTTCCAGCTTGCTGCCAGGGTCAAGCTCGCAGGTCAAATCGCAGCAGCCCTGGTGCCGGTACTGTTCGGCGTTCGGATCGAATGGCTGAACAATCCATGGGGCGGCTATTTTTATTTGGATTACCTGGCGGTGCCCTTTACCGTCTTCTGGATAGTCAGCTTCACCAATGTAGTGAACCTCATTGACGGACTGGACGGGCTGGCGGCCGGTGTATCGGCGATAGCCTCCGTGACGGTCATCATGGTGGCACTGCAGCAGGGGCTTTACCCCGTTGCCGTACTGACGGCCTGTCTGGCGGGCGGCATCATTGGTTTTATCCGTTACAATTTCAATCCGGCGACGATTTTCATGGGAGACACGGGAAGCCTTTTCCTCGGCTATATGCTGGCGGCCATATCGATTTTCGGGGCTGTCAAGAGTGCTGCCACGATTGCACTCCTCGTCCCGGCGATTGCTCTGGGCCTGCCCATCATGGACACGGCCTTTGCCATTATACGCCGCTACAAGAACAACCGGCCGATCTTCCAGCCCGACAAGGGCCATATCCATCACCGGCTGCTTGCCATGGGATTCAGTCAGCGCCAGGCTGTCATCTTCATGTATCTCATCAGTGCGGGGCTGTGCCTTACCGCAATCCTTCTGACTGAGGTCGAAGGCATCTATGCCATTGTGCTCCTGGCGTTGCTGGTGGCTTTCATCTTTGTGGGAGCCAAAAAGATCGGTATCCTGAAGGACCGCTGAGACGGTCCGGACCCTGGCAGCCGGGATACCGGGGTGTACGGTCCCCTGTAAACCGTACGCATGGGATTTTTACAGACAGGGATCGGATGGATGGACCATTGGATCCCTGAGGAAACGGAGAGAGGAAAGTATGAACAAACTCAAAGTCATGACAATCTTTGGGACGCGTCCCGAGGCCATCAAGATGTGCCCGCTTGTTCTGGAGATGCGGAAGTATCCGGAGTATCTGGAGCCCGTTGTGGCCGTGACGGCCCAGCACCGGGAGATGCTCGACCAGGTCCTCAGCCTGTTCGGGATCGTGCCGGATTACGACCTCAATATCATGACGGCGGGCCAGACCCTGTACGATGTGACCTGCCGGGCCCTGATGGGACTGAAGGACGTCCTGGAAAAGGCAGCACCCGATATCGTCCTGGTCCATGGGGACACGACGACGACCTTTGTGGGAGCCCTCGCTGCTTTTTACAGGCAGATCCCCATCGGGCATGTGGAAGCCGGTCTGCGGACGGGCAACAAGTTTTCTCCCTTCCCCGAGGAGATGAACCGCAAGCTCACTGCGGCTCTGACGGATTTCCATTTCTCTCCGACTTCTACAGCCAAAGCGAACCTGCTGAAGGAAAATGTGCCGGAAGAGAATATCTACGTCACGGGCAACACGGTCATCGACGCGCTGCAGACAACGGTCAGGAAGGACTTTGATTTCCATAACCCCAAACTGGAGGAAGCGCTCCGCTCCGGACATAAACTGATCCTTATGACGACGCACCGCCGCGAAAACCTGGGCGCACCGATGCGTCACGTCTATCAGGCACTGAAAGAAGTGCTGAAGGACAATCCCGATGCTGAAGCGATCTTCCCGATGCACAAGAACCCCAAAGTGCGGGAAGTGGCGGAGGCCGTCCTTGGGAAGATGGACCGGGTCCATCTGCTGGAGCCCATGGACTACGAGCCTTTTGCCAACCTGATGGCCCGGGTGGATATCGTCCTGACGGATTCCGGCGGGATCCAGGAAGAAGCTCCTGCCCTGGGCAAGCCGGTACTGGTGCTGCGGAACACGACGGAGCGCCCGGAAGCAGTGACGGCAGGGACGGTCAAGCTGATCGGCACGGGCAAGGAAGACGTCTATGCTGCCACTTCCCGGCTCCTCAACGACGCAAAATACTACCGTTCCATGTCCGAAGCGGTCAATCCCTACGGGGACGGCAAAGCTTCGAAGAGGATCGTCAGCTTCCTCCTTCATTCCCACGGCCTGCCCGTGGATGTGATGCCGGAATTTGACGGCGGCCGGTAAGCACATGGCCGCCCGGAACGGAACGGGAGCACCGGAAGAGAGGACGCTCCACGGGCAGCTCGTCCGGCTTTTCAGACGTCAGCTCGTGACGGCCGCCGTGCTTGCAGGGATCTTTCTCCTGCTGCGGGACTCCTGGCTGACCATGCTGCTTTCCCTGGGAGCAGGTCTTTGTGATACCTTCCTTTTTCTGCATGGGATCGACCGGGGGATGCAGAAAACGCCCGCCGGGGCTGCCGCACATATGCGGTGGGTCATGTTCGAGCGGATCGCGGGGCTGCTCCTTTTCGCGGCAGCTGCAGTCCTGCTGAAGGCCCGGGTCGAGCGGGTGTTCATCGCTTATCTGGCTTTTTATGTCTGCCTTGTGGTCCATATGGCCACGCTGGGCATCCATATCAAGAAATAAAAATAGGAAAAGGAGTGATTGTATGGGTATTGCGGAAGCCGCAGGGTCAAGTATCATCCATTATGGAACTGCTGAAGTCCTGCCGGGCGTCGTCCTGAATATGCAGACGATCTATATGTCCTGGCTGACCATGATCATCGTGGCCGTGGTGGTCTTTGCCGCAACACGCAGGGTGGAGGTCATCCCGAGCGGGATCCAGAACTTCGTTGAGATGTTCATCGAATGGCTCGACAAGCTCATGGATGCGAACCTGGGCATCGAAGGACGCCGGATGGCGACTCCTTTCGTCATCACGTTGTTCCTCTACATCTTTGTCGGCAATGAATTAGGGATGCTGCCTTCGATCTTTGTGCAGCTGTCTTCTCCGACCAATGACATCAACGTGGCACTGGGACTTTCCATTACCGTGGCTGTGGCCGCTTATGTCTTCGGCTGCATCAAGCAGGGACCAAGGTACTTCAAGCACCTCGTTTCTCCCATTGCCCTGATGCTGCCCCTGAACATCCTGGAGGAACTGGCAAAGCCCCTGACCATGGCACTGCGTCTGTTTGGCAACATCCTGGCCGGCGAGATCCTGCTCGCTGTGCTGTATCAGCTCGTACCCTTCGTGGTGCCGAATATCTGGATCGGTTTCAGCCTGATCATCGGGTTCCTGCAGGCCTTTATCTTTACGATGCTGACCATCATTGCCCTGGCACCGATCTTCAAGATCAAATACTGAGATGCTTTGAGGCCGTGCTTACGGCCATTCTGAGTGAGAGGAAAGGAAAAGAAAATGATTGACAATACAACCCTGATTATCGTCGCTTCTATTTTGGGCGCTGCCGCTATCGGCGTCGGAGCTTCCATCGCTGCCACGCGCGGAGATTCCAATGTGGCCCAGAAGGCTCTGGAATGTATGGCCCGCCAGCCGGAACAGGCCGGCAACTTCCAGGTGAACATGCTGATCGCCATCGGCCTTGTCGAATCCATCCCCATCATTGCTTCCGTCATCGCGATCGTACTGATCTTTGCCAATCCCTTTGTCACGAAATAAGGGGTCCCGGGAGGAAAGGAAGTGTAAGGCGTGGTAAGTATCAACTACACATTAATCGCTCAGGTTGTCAATTTTCTGATCCTCTTGTGGATTTTGGCAAAGTTTGCCTACAAGCCGCTGCTGAAGGCCATGGACGACCGCCGTATGCGGATCGTAAAGGATATGGACAACGCGGAGAATGCACGGAAGGACGCAGAAGCGCTGAAGCAGCAGTATGCTGAAAAGATGAAGGAAGCGCGCAAGGAAGCCAACAACATCATCGCCCGGGCGAATGCGCAGGCGCAGCAGCTGCATGATGAGACCCTGGCCAAGGCCCAGAAGGAACGGGAAGAGATCCTGGCCAGCGGACGGGAACGGGTGGAGGCTGAAAGGAAGAAAGCTCTCCTGGAAGTCCGTGAACAGGTCATTGCCCTGAGTACAGAAATTGCCGGGCGCGTCCTGGAACAGAAACTGGCATCCCAGGCAGACCATGATCTTGTGGCCCGCGTGACGGACCAGACCATGGCGGAGAAGAATCAATAAAAGGGCTTGTCCCTTGGGAGGCAGTTGGTAAAGGTATGGAATCGACGAACAGAAATGAACTCTGGAAGCAGATCCTGGACCGTCTCAATCTGACGGACGATGACAGGAAGCTGTTTCCTGCAGGTCCTGATTTGCCTGTGTCCATCACGACAGCCAGACCCCTGGAACAGGGTGACGCGGTCACGCTGCTGAAGCTCCTGAACGAAAAATTTGGGAAAAATGTGGTCATCGAGCAGCAGAATGTGGACCCGGCCCTCGTCGGCGGGGTCATTGTGCGTTATGGAGATCATGTCTTCGATGCATCCATGAAGCGGCAGCTGGAACGGATGGATCAGCTGATGCAGAAGATCCATCTGGATGCGGAAGGAGTCTCCGGCACGGCAGGCATCAAGGAAGCTCTTGAAAAAGGACTCAAGGATTATTCTAACGATGTAAATCTTGAAGAAATCGGTGTGGTCCGTACGGTCGGCGACGGCATCTGTACGGCAACAGGCCTTGGCGGGGCGATGTCAGGAGAACTCGTTTCCCTGCATGACGGAGTTTCCGGCATGGTCCAGAATCTGTGGCCGAAGGAGGTCGGCATCGTCCTCCTGGGCGGTGCGGATAAAATCAAGGAAGGGGATATTGTCCGCCGGACAGGTACGATCATGAGCATCCCTGTCGGCGAAGATATGCTCGGCCGGATCGTGGACCCTCTGGGGCAGGCCCTGGACGGGCGCGGAGCGATCCAGGGAGTGGAGCGCCGTCCGATCGAACATCAGGCACCGGGCATTGCTGCCCGTGAACCCGTCAAGGTACCGCTGCAGACCGGCATCAAGGCAGTCGATGCTCTGGTCCCGATCGGGCGGGGGCAGCGCGAACTGATCATCGGGGACAGAGGGACGGGCAAGACGGCCATCGCTGTCGATACCATCCTCAACCAGAAAGATCAGGATGTCATCTGCATCTATGTGGCAATCGGGCAGAAAGCCTCGTCCGTGGCACGCCTGGCCCATACGTTCGAAACCTACGGTGCTGCGCCGTATACGATCATCGTGGCAGCGACAGCTGCCGATACAGCGCCGATGCAGTATCTGGCACCGTATGCCGGGGCTGCGGTCGGGGAATATTTCATGGATCAGGGAAAAGATGTGCTGATCGTCTATGATGACCTGAGCAAGCATGCCGTGGCCTACCGTGCCATGAGCCTGCTCCTGCGCCGTCCGCCGGGACGTGAAGCGTATCCGGGCGATGTGTTTTATCTGCATTCCCGTCTGCTCGAACGGGCCTGCCGCCGCAACAAGGAACACGGCGGCGGTTCCATGACAGCACTGCCGATCATCGAGACCCAGGCCGGGGATGTGAGCGGCTATATCCCGACGAACGTCATTTCCATCACGGACGGCCAGATCTATCTGGAAACGGATCTCTTCAATGAAGGTGTCCGTCCGGCCATCAATGCAGGCCTTTCGGTATCCCGTGTGGGCGGTTCGGCTCAGACCAAGGCCATGAAGTCCGTTGCCGGCACGCTGCGTCTGACCCTGGCCCAGTACCGGGAACTCGCTGCTTTTGCCCAGTTCGGCTCCGATCTGGACAAAATGACGAAAATGCAGCTCGACCGCGGCGCCCGCGTGACGGAAATGCTCAAGCAGCCGCAGTATCAGCCTCTTTCGATGGAAGACCAGGTAATCAGCCTTTATGCGGTCACCAACGGATACCTGGATGATTTTCCGCAGGACGATGTGACCCGGTACGAAAAAGAAATGCTGAATTATATCGACACCCATTATGGTGCTGTTCCCGCTGCCATCAAACATGATGGAAAACTGACCGATGAAACGAAGCATAACCTCGATGAGGCACTGGATGATTTTTCCAGGCTGTTTGAGCCGACCGAGGAGGATGCCGTACTGAAGAAGGGATAAGCATATGGCCAATACAAGTGGGATCCGGGCTCACATGAAGACTGTGGGCAGCATCGGCAAGATTACGGGAGCCATGCAGATGGTCGCTTCGGCACGGATGCATCAGGCAGAGCAGCGGGCGGCCACAAGCGCGCCTTTTGCCCGCAAGCTGAAGGATCTGATCCAGGAAGCCATCAGCGACCCGTCCGTGCTGGCCCATCTGGACCCTGCCGAAAATCCGCTGCTGGAGCAGCGGCCGGTCTACAAGACGGCCTATATCGTCATCGGTTCCGACAAGGGACTGGCCGGTGCCTATAACAGCAATGTGGTCAAGCATACAGCGATCGAACTGCGCGGCAAGGAGGATTCTCCCCTGATCGCCGTGGGAAAACAGGTGAGGATCGGACTGCAGCACCGGGCTCTCAATGTGGTCAGGCACTGGGAAGGTTTTTCCGAGAAGCCGACTTTTGAGGCGGCGGAGGAACTGGCGGACTGCGTGGCGGGCATGTTCATCCATCATGAAGTGGATGAAGTCGATATCATCTATACGTACTTCAAATCTGCCATGGTCCAGGTTCCGCGGACCGAGCAGCTCCTGCCCATCAGGACCAGGTTCGGTGATGACGAGGAAGAAAAGGCGCAGACCGTCTGGGACGACAGCGACAGCACGGATTTCCCGACTCTGATCTATGAGCCGGAGGCGGGGAAGATGCTGCCCTATCTGGCTCAGTACTACCTGCGGAGCCAGATCTTTACGGCGTTTATCCAGAGTGCAGCCAGTGAGCTCGCGGCCCGTATGACTGCGATGACGACGGCTACGGATAACGCCAATACGCTGCTGGGCAAGCTGCGCATCCATTATCAGAAGGTGCGCCAGTCCAGCATTACGACGGAAATCAACGAAATTGTAGGCGGTGCTGAGGCGCTGAAGTAAGAGGAGGCACGCACAGTGTCTGAGTTGGAAGAAAAAAAGCAAATCGACGAGGCAGTTGCGGCCCTTACGGCCAGGAAAAAAGGACATATGGGCAAGATCGTCCAGGTCATGGGCCCTGTCATCGATATCCGGTTCCCGGATAAGCAGCTGCCTGCTATTTACAATGCCATCAGGATCGATGCGATGGCGACTTCGAAGATCCATATCCAGCTGACCACGGAAGTGGTGCAGCATATCGGGGACGATGTGGTCCGCACCGTGGCCATGAGCTCCACGGACGGTCTGGTGCGCGGCATGGATGCCTTCGATACGGGAAAACCCATCCGGGTGCCCGTGGGCAAGGGCTGCCTGGGCCGCGTCTTCAACGTCCTGGGGCAGACCGTGGACGATGATCCCACTCCGGTGGAGGCATCGGATTACTGGCCCATCCACCGTCCGGCACCGGCACTGTCCGAGCAGTCCACGGAAACAAAGGTGATGGAAACGGGCATCAAGGTCGTTGACCTGATCGCTCCGTACGCACTGGGCGGCAAAATCGGGCTTTTCGGCGGGGCCGGTGTGGGCAAGACGGTCCTCATCATGGAACTGATCCATAATGTGGCCACGAACCATGGCGGATATTCTGTATTTACGGGCGTCGGCGAACGGACCCGTGAAGGCAACGACCTGTGGGGCGAAATGAAGGAATCCGGCGTCATCGACAAGACCGCGCTGGTCTACGGCCAGATGAACGAGCCCCCCGGAGCCCGTATGCGCGTCGGCCTGACCGGACTGACGATGGCCGAATATTTCCGTGACGTGGGCGGTCAGGACGTCCTGCTCTTCATCGACAACATCTTCCGGTTCATCCAGGCCGGTTCCGAGGTTTCAGCCCTGCTGGGACGCATGCCGTCGGCTGTAGGCTATCAGCCCACGCTGGCAAATGAACTGGGCGCTCTGGAAGAGCGGATCACTTCTACAAAGAGCGGTTCCATCACGTCGGTCCAGGCCGTATACGTGCCTGCCGATGACCTGACGGACCCGGCTCCTGCAGCGACGTTCTCCCATCTGGATGCGACGACGGTCCTTTCCCGTGAAATCGTGGAACTTGGCATCTATCCGGCCGTGGATCCGCTGGCATCGACGAGCCGGATCCTGGACCCGCTGATCATCGGCAAAGAACATTATGAAGTGGCGCGGGGCGTCCAGGAAATCCTGCAGCGGTACAAGGAACTGCAGGACATCATCGCCATCCTTGGCATGGAAGAACTGGGCGAAGCGGATAAGATCATCGTATCCCGGGCCCGTAAGGTGCAGCGTTTCCTGAGCCAGCCATTCTTTGTGGCCGAGCAGTTCACAGGCCAGGCCGGCAAGTATGTGCCGCTCGCGGAGACCATCCGCGGATTTAAGGAAATCCTCGAGGGCAAGCATGATGATCTGCCTGAAAGCGCTTTCTTCATGGTAGGGACGATCGATGAAGCCGTGGAAAAAGGCAAGAAACTGAAAGGCGAATGACATGGCCAATCTTATGAGTCTTGAGGTCCTGACTCCGGATCAGTACCTGATGAAAAGGAAGGATATCGCCTACGTGCTCCTGAATACGGTAACGGGCGGCGTGGGCATCCTGGCAAACCATGGGCCCATGGTTGCTGTCCTTGGTGAAGGCACACTGAAGTTGCAAGATGGGGACAACCATGTTATGCTATTATATGTGGAAGGCGGCTTTGCGGAGGTCAAGTCGAACCGGGTCGTGATCCTGACCCCGCGGGCCCAGAAAGCGGAAGATATCGATGTGGCCAAATATGAAGGCATCCGGGACGAAGCCCTGAGGCGGCTGGAACACCCTGATGCCCTGACGGATATTGAACATACGGAAAAAGTGTTGAGACGGGCGCAGGCTCGGCTGAAGACGGCTTCTCTCGTGAACCGGGTGGAACCATTCCCGATCCCGTGAGAAGGAAAGAGCCGGGAAGGCGTCTCCAAAAAGGGGGACAGCCGCCATGGACTTTATCAGTAAAATGGCCGCCAGCAAGATGGGGCAGCTGCGCGCTGAGCTTGTGGAACTGAATGAACAGCTGTCGAGGGCAACTACTGAGGAATCAAGAAAAAGACTGAAACAGACGATCCTGGAGAAGGAAACGTATTATAATATCCTGGCTGACCGGATCAGGATCCACTCCTCATTTTAAATAAGTAAATAAGGATGGGCCGGGTTGCGTTCTTTCGTATTTTTACTGGCAAGAGGGAGGCTGCTGTGGATTTTATCCGCGGCGGTCTTTTTTTTACCGCAGCGGCGCGGTGCAGGAAGCTTTGACGGGCCTGCGGTCTGCTACTTTTCCCAACTTTTCAACTATGGTATAATCTATGAGATAAGCTTAGGCTTTGACAGCACAAGGAAAATGTGCCTTTTGACGATGGAGGAGAGGGGGCCGTCCAGAGTTGCAGGGGTTGATTCAGGTTGCTGTGCTGTGTGTGCTTGTCGCGTTCGTCATCTATGATACGAAAAAGATCGGGATCCGTCACCGGAACATGTGGATCGTATCCACAGCTTTGTTTTTTCCGTCGTTCCTGATCTATCTGATCCGCCGTTATCAGTTCATCCACCAGGGGCCGCTTTCCAAGCGGCAGATCCGGGAAATCCTGAAACGGAAAAGATCGCGTGTCCGGAGGGAAAAAGCGGAGGCGCGGCGCCGCGACTGGGAAAAGCAGCAGCACGCAAAGAAAAAGGAAAATCCAGAGGCCTATGTAAAGGAAAAAGAACAGATCAGACGTTCCCGGGAGGAAATGCGCCAGCGGCTGGATGAGGAACTTGCCGACCAGCAGCAGCGCCACCGGCAGCGGATGGGCCTGGGGACCGGGCAGCGTAAGAAGAATGAGAAGTGAAAGGTGTGGAAAGAGCGTGGAAAAACTGATCGTTAGAGGAGGGCACCGCCTGCATGGAACGGTGCGGGTGAGCGGCGCCAAAAATGCGGTGCTGCCGATCATTGCAGCCTCCGTCCTGGGTACTGAGGGAAGCAAGATCGCCGAGGTTCCGGAGCTGGAGGATGTAAGCACGATCTGTAAAGTACTGGAATGTCTGGGAATCAGGGTGGACCGCTCTGAGCCCCATGTCCTGAAAATCGACAGCAGGAATATCACCGGCTGGGAAGCTCCGTACGATCTTGTCAGTACGATGCGGGCTTCTTTTCTTGTGATGGGATCCCTGCTTGCCCGCGTGGGCCGGGCCAAGATTTCCCTGCCGGGCGGCTGTGCCATCGGCACCCGTCCCATCGATATCCATCTGAAGGGTTTCGAAGCCCTGGGTGCGACCATCAAGCAGAGCCACGGCAGTGTGGAAGCGCTGGCGCCGAACGGCCTGACGGGCACGACCATCTATCTTGATTTCCCGAGCGTGGGTGCTACGGAGAACCTGATGATGGCGGCATCCATGGCCAAGGGCACGACGATTGTCGAGAATGCGGCCCAGGAACCGGAAATCGTGGACCTGGCCAACTATATCAATGTGATGGGCGGCAAGGTCAGAGGCGCCGGCACGACGGCCATCCGCATCGACGGCGTAAAGAGCATGCCGGGCGGTGAGCATATGGTCATCCCTGACCGGATCGAAGCCGGGACTTTTATGGTGGCCGGGGCTATGACCCAGGGCGACATCAAAGTGGAGAATGTGCTCTGTGAGCATCTGAAACCGCTCATCGCCAAGCTGCGCGAAGCCGGCTGCATCGTGGAGGAAGGCATCAACGATGTCCACGTCGTCGGTCCCCGCGAACTGAAGCCGATCACTATCAAGACCATGCCCTATCCGGGTTTTCCGACGGATATGCAGGCCCAGGTCATGGCGATGATGTGCATTGCCAAAGGGCAGAGTTCCGTCCTCGAAACAGTATTCGAGAACCGTTTCATGCATGTGGATGAACTGCTGCGCATGGGAGCCAACATCAAGACGAGCGGCGGCCGGGCTGCCCTTATCGAAGGCGTGCCCAAGCTGTACGGCTGCCAGGTCCGGGCAACGGATCTGCGGGCCGGGGCAGCGATGGTACTGGCCGGCCTGGTGGCGGACGGCACGACGGAAATTACGGATATCTATCACATCGACCGCGGGTATGAGAACCTGGTCAGCAAATTTACGAAATTAGGCGCTGACATCAGCCGGGTAGGATAAGCTGCGATGAAATTCTTTGAAAATGGAATGATGAGCAGGCTGTTCACGAATGTGGATGTGGGCATTGATCTGGGAACAGCCAACCTTCGCCTCTATCTGAAAGGACGCGGAGTCGTCTTTGATGAACCTTCCGTTGTCGCTGTCGACAGGAGCAGCGGCAAGGTCGTTGCAGTGGGACGGCGCGCGCATGAGATGCTGGGCAAGACGCCCGACCACATCGAAGTCGTCCATCCGCTGCGCGGCGGGGTCGTGGCAGATTATGAGGCCTGTCAGGGCATGCTGAATACAGTCCTCACCAGGATCGTCGGACGGAACCTGTTCTTTAAACCGCGCGTCATGGTCTGTATCCCAACGGAAATTACAAGCGTGGAGCGCCGGGCCGTCCTGGAAGCCTGTACCCAGGCCGGAGCCGCCAAGACCCTCCTGATCGAGGCCCCGCTTGCCGCGGCGATCGGCGCGGGCATCGATGTCCGGGAACCGCTGGGGCATATGGTCGTCGATATCGGCGGGGGTACGACGGACGCGGCTGTCATCAGTCTGGGCGGCATCGTCGTCTCCGGTTCCCTGCGTATTGGCGGGAACCGCTTCGATGAAGCCATTGTCCGTTATATGAAAAAAGACCTGAATATCCAGGTCGGGGAAGAAATGGCGGAAGACATCAAAAAAAGGATCGGCACCGTGAGCCGTCTGGGACGCCATGGGGATATGGCGATCCGCGGCCGGGACATGATCACGGGCCTGCCGACGACGCTTCGCATGACCAGCCGGGATACGATGCGGGCCATGGAGGAACCGGTCGGTATGATCCTGGCGTGCATCCAGTCGGTGTTCGAAAAGACACCGCCGGAGCTTGCCGCGGATATCCTGGAGACGGGGATTGTCCTGACCGGGGGCGGAGCGCTCCTGGAGGGGATGGCTGATGTCATCCAGTCCGATATGCATGTCCGTACCACAGCTGCGGAAAAACCGCTCGAGTGTGTGGCACGGGGAGCCGGCATGGCTCTGGACAATCCGATGGTAATGGAAATGCTGCTGGAACAAAATTGAATGGAAGGGGTGCGGAGCACATGGTTTTGCACCCCTTGCTGTATACTGCAGCCAGTCAGGGGACGCACCGGAAAGGGCGTCCTTTTTCGTCGGCAGGACAGGAACTGCCGGCGCGGAAAACAGGAGTGGAAATATGCAGAATCAGTTGAAAAAGTGGCTGGGCCGCGCCGTCCTTGCAGGTTTGCTGTGCAGCCTGACTCTTACCACGGCACAGGCTGCCAAGATCAGCCGTCTGCGGGGAGGCGTCAAGGATACGCGGGCCCGCATCGTCATGGATGTGGATGAACCGGTCAGGTACAGGGCGGAGACGTCCGGCAAAAAGCTGATCATCGCCCTGGAGGGCAGCACGGATCGGACACAGACCGTCCGCGTCCGGGATGCACGGATCCGTGAAGCTGTACTGGAACCTGTCGGCAAAAAGAGCCGCCTCGTCGTGACTTTCCGGGGAGCTGTACCGGACAATTATAAGATCTTTCTGCTGAAAAAGCCGGGACGCCTGGTCCTGGACTTCCCGAAAGATGCTTCTTCGCAGCCGGCTGCGGCCGGGACGGAAAAGGGCCGGGCCCTCGCCAGAGGTGTCACCTACCGGGAAGAATCCGTTGATCTGGGCGCGGGCAATGTCAACACGTATATCCTTGCCGTGGCGCCCGGGAGCGCTTACCGTCTTGCTTTCATCCCGGGGTACGGCCATACGATCCAGAAGGGGACACTGACGATGATCGCCCGCCGGTCCGGCGCCAAAGCACTCGTGAACGCTTCTTATTTTGACAGCGATATCTGGGTCGTCGGGAACCTCAAGATCAATCAGAAGTGGCTCGGTATGGAATCGACCCCGCGGACGGGGCTTGTGATCCGCAAGGATGGTTCCGCGGCGATCCTGCCCCGTCTTGCTTTTACAGGAACGGTTACGCGCAGGGACGGCCAGTCCATGGATATCACGGGCCTGAACCGGATGCGCCTGGAAAACGATCTGATCTACTACAACAATGGGTATGATGACTCGACGGATACCAATTCCTATGGTACGGAAGTGGCTGTCCGGAATGGCCGGGCAATCAACAAGGGAAAGGGCAACATGCCTATGTTCTGGAATATGGTGGTCCTTTCCGGGAATGGCCCTGCCGCGGCATTCCTCGACGGGATCCAGGTCAATGACCCCGTGACGATCCGGACGACGCTGGGTTCTCCCGAAGCGGACGCAGCGCCTTCTGTGGGGACGGCGGGACCGCTCCTCGTCTATGACGGGGCCGTACGGGTGACTTCGGCTGAAGAAGAGATCGCTCCGGACATCGCTTCCACCCGGGCGCCCCGGACGGCAGTGGGCATCAAGCGCGACGGGACGGTCCTCATCGTCGTGGCTGACGGCCGTTCCAGTGCCAGCGCCGGAATGACACTCGGTGAACTGGCCCGCTATTTCGTGAGCCTCGGCGCGGACAGGGCCATGAACTTCGACGGCGGCGGTTCGAGCGAAATGGTCGTGGGCGGCCGCATCATGAATGATCCGTCGGACGGCAGCGAGCGGCCTGTCCGGGTGGCACTGGGACTGCTGCCCCGGTGATCCTGCGGCCGCTCCGGAAAGGTGCGGGAGCGGGGCTGGACGGGAGCATCACTGACAGCGGCCGTTCGGGCGAGGGGTATTTTTTGCCTTGCACCCCGTATCAGTTTCGATATATAATAAACTAATAAAAAGTCATGGAGGGAGATGAGTACCATGATGGAAAGAATCAAAGCCTATCATAAAAAAATCTGGGCCTGTGCCCTTGTGATTGCCGCCCTGGCAGTGGGCATCTGCTCTGCAGCGGCGGGAAAAGTCCAGACAAGCAGTTTGTCCGGACAGGTCGTATCCGTGGTTTCAGTCGGGACGTCGGTCTCGGAAGGGACGGTGCTTGTTTCCGTAAAGACTCTGGCCGGGAGCGCACCGGCCGCGCGGGCGAACTGCAGCGGCAAGGTGGTCTCCGTAACTGTTCAGCCTGGCAGCCAGGTGTCAGCCGGACAAGTCGTGGCGGAAATCCAATAATTCCTGCGGAAACCTGGAATCATGCGGTGCGTGACAGGACGGCACTGCAGGCATCACCGTTTCAGGGAGAAAAGAACAGGGCTGCAGCAGATTTCATTTGTTGCAGCTCTTTGTATATGATGGAGTCTTACATCCTGGCATACTGCTGGAAGGTTCAGCAGTGCCAAAGAATCAGGAGGGCAGACGGTGCAGCACTGGAAGAAAATCCTCGTAATGGCTGTGACTTTTGTCATGTGCACAGCCACTGCGGTATTTGCGGCAATCCCGACGATTGCCGTGGAAGAACTCAAAGCCGGCATGAAAGGCTATGGCAAGACCGTGTTCAGGGGGGCGACAATCGACACGTTTGACGTGGAGGTGCTGGGTGTCACGGGCTCGGAAACGGGCGGGTACAACATCCTCATCAGGGCATCGGGCCCGGAACTGGAAAAAAACGGCGGCATTTCCCAGGGGATGAGCGGCAGCCCTGTTTTCGTCGATGGACGGCTGGCAGGCGCTGTGGCCTATGGCCAGGCTTTTTCCAATCCGTATTATTGTTTCCTGACGCCGATCAACGAAATGCTGAAGATGCTGGATGAGGGGGATCCGCGTCCCTCCGTTTTCCTGCCCAAGAGCACGCCTCTTATGGTGAGCGGCTTTTCGGCGGACGGGCTGGCCCATCTGAATGAAAGGCTGTCTCCTTTCGGGCTTACTTCCTATGCTGTTCCCACGGGCAGTGAGAATCTCGATCAGATGACGCTCGAACCCGGCAGTTCTGTCGGAGTCTCCCTCGTGCGCGGCGATATGACGATCGGTGCCATCGGGACCGTGACATGGACCGATGACCAGGGCAATATCCTGGCTTTCGGCCATCCGTTCCTGCAGCACGGCGCTTCGGATTACTTTATGACCAATGCCTGGATCTATGCGGCCGTACCGAATATCCAGAGTGCCTTTAAGGTGGGTTCCCTGGGGACGACGATCGGCCGGATCAAAGAAGACCGCCTGACCGGTGTAGCCGGCGTCGAGGGGGAAAACGCCAAAATCATCCCCATGTACGTCTCGGCCACGGACAAGGACCGGGGAATCCACCGCTCCACCAATGTGCAGCTCGTGACGGATGAAGACCTGGTGCCGGCCCTTGTCGACGGTGTGACGTACAATGCCGTCAGTATCGCCAAGGACCGCAAGGGCGGCGGTACCAGCCGGATCCGCTTTACCGTGACCGCTCAGGGGGAGAAGGAAGGCCCGATCCGTCTGCGCCGGGAAAACATGTTCTACAGCAGCAAGGATATCGGCAAGCTGACGGACAGCGAACTGAACCTTGCCATGGATATGCTGATGAACAACCGGTTCGACACGGTTACGATCTTTGATGTCAACGTCGATGTGGAAACGACTGCCGGATGCGAAGTGGCAGAGCTTGTGAGCACTTCCGTCCCGCGCAGTGCCGTGGCCCAGGGAGGCGACCTGCCGATCCGTCTGACCTTCAAACCGTATCGGGGAGAGGAATTTACCCAGGTCATCCATTTCAAGGTGCCGGATAAGCAGGCGCCGGGCCCGCTGAATCTGATCGTGCGCAGCGGCAACGCGACCAAATGGATCCAGACGGCCCTGAACAAACGCAGTGACGGGAATTCGGACGGCAGCGACACGGAGAGTGCCGGAGATGAATCCGGAATGACGGCGGGTTCCCAGAAGGAATTCAAGGACTTCCTTTCCGATTTCAATTCCATGGATGCGAATAATGAAATCGTTGTGGACCTGGCCCAGGACATGGATGCCCAGCCTGCAAAAAAGGGCGTCCGCAAGCCGTCCTCCAGTATGATGGACAGCCTGAATTCCCTGCTGAAGGGCAGCAAATACAAACAAAAATATACGATGGATTTCATCGTTACAGGAGAAACCGCCGTCACGGCGCACGTGAAGGCCCGGTAAACTCCTGCCGGATGCAGCGAGAATGCCTTCAGGGCAGCCTGAGGCCATTTCCGCTGCATCTTTCATTTTGAGCCGTGCTTCCCGGGCAGCAGAAGCACGGCATTTTTGCTGCTCTGTTTAGTCTATTTTCATCTTATCTTCTCTTTTCCTGCGGTACAATGGAGCTGCTTCGGGAGCATGCGCCCGGAGGCGGACGTCTGTTTTGCCGGTACGGCAGGAAGGGAGGGAAACTGAACCGGACTGGCGATTTTTTTGGCAACTTGTCAAGAAAAATTCACCAAAATGAAGTATAATAACAGAATATATGAGTGAAAAAGGAGTCAGATTATGGGAGGATTGGATACGCTCTGCCGTTTTGTCGGACGGAAGGTCGATTATGCCTGCCGTTCCACAGGACGCATCATGAACCTGTTCCTCGGGACCTGTGCCGTGGTCCCGCAGGCAGACCCAAGGGAAGTCCTGCGCCAGATGTCCAGGCTGGGCGCCGATTCTCTGCCCATTGTCAGCATGACGAGCCTATGCACAGGTATGGTGCTTTCTGTGCAGACGGCCAAGGAATTTGTCCGCTTCGGCGCCGCGGATTCCGTCGGCGGTATCGTGGCCATTGCCATGGGACGCGAACTGGCGCCCATCCTGGCAGGTGTCGTCGTTGCCGGACGCATCGGTGCAGCCATTGCGGCGGAAATCGGGACGATGAAAGTGACTGAGCAGATTGATGCCCTTCAGGTCATGGCCACCAGTCCCACGCAGTATCTTGTGGCACCCCGGTTCATCGCCATTGTGCTGATGATGCCGGTCCTCGTCATATACGGCAACGTTGTCGGCGATATCGGGGGCGGTTTCGTGGCCATGAACTATGCCGGGATCGGTTCCCATATGTTCACGGAGTCCATCCGGGGCTTCATCGAAGCCTGGGATATCATCGGCGGGCTCATCAAAGGAGCTGTCTTTGGAGCCATCATCGCCATCATCGGCTGCCACAAGGGACTCAATGCCCAGCAGGGAGCGGAAGGCGTCGGCCGTGCAACGACGGCGTCGGTTGTCCTTTCCATCATCCTGATCTTTATCTTCAATTATTTCCTTTCCGTCATTTTGTTCGTCCATGGAGGCTGATATGGCAAACCCAGTCATTGAATTCCGAAAAGTCGATATGCGCTTCGGCACGAAAGTGGTGCTGGACCATGTGGACTTTGTGGTAAATCCGGGAGAAACCGTTGCCATCATCGGTCCCAGCGGCACGGGCAAAAGTACGACCCTGAAACTCATCATCGGACTGCTGCGGCCGCAGAGCGGCGAAGTCATCGTGGAAGGGCAGGTCGTCAATGACTTCACGGAAAAACAGTGGAATGAACTGCGCCAGCATATGGGCATGGTCTTCCAGTATTCGGCCCTGTTCGATTTCCTGGATGTGGAGGAGAATGTGGCCTTTGGCCTGCGGCAGCATACGCATATGGGAGAGGACATGATCAAGCTCCGTGTCCGCAAGCTGCTTTCGCAGGTGGGCATGGAAGGGAGCGAGCTCCTGTATCCATCCGAACTGTCCGGCGGCATGCAGAAACGGGTCGGGCTTGCCAGGGCTCTGGCACTGGATCCGGACATCATCCTCTATGATGAACCGACGGCCGGGCTGGATCCCATCATGGCCTCCAATATCAGCCAGCTGATCCTGGAAACGAAACAGAAGCGCCATATTGCCTCCGTCCTCGTGACGCACGATATGGCTTCGGCTTTCCTCTGTGCGGACAGGATCCTGCTGCTGGACAAGGGAAAGATCGTCTTCAGCGGCACTGCGCAGGAGGCCAGACAAACGGATCAGCCGCTCGTCAGGGCGTTTATCCGCAGTGATTTGTTTGAGAATCAACCGGTGAAAGGGTGAAAGGGGAAAGATGAAAACAGACGAAGCAAAAGTGGGCGCAGTGACCCTGGGCGGGTTTGTCATCCTGGCCCTGATACTGACATTCCTGGGTGTCTTCAGTTTTACGTCCCGGAGATACACCCTCAACGTGATATTCGATGATGTCAACGGCCTGAAGACGGGCAACGAAGTCCGCTTTGCCGGCGTGCCCATCGGCAAGGTATCGGACATCGTCGTCGATGGTTCCAAAGTCAAGGTCATCATGAAGATCGACCAGAAACAGAAGGTGCCGCGCAATTCCCAGTTCGGCATCGGCATGGACGGTGTCATGGGAACGAAGTTCGTGACCATTGCACCGCCGGAAATCGCGACGGGCATCAGCTTCCGTGACGGTGAGACTGTTACGGGACAGTCTTCATCCGGTGTCGACAAGCTGATGGGTTCCACGACGAAAGTCATGGAAAAGATGGAGACCGTGGCCGACGCGTTCAGCAATGTGTTCGGGGACAAGGACGTCCAGCTTGCCATGCGGCAGGGATTCGTCCAGACCGGTGAAATCACGAAGAATCTCAACGCGTTCACCAAAGCGCTCGCCGGCATGGCGCAGGAGAATCAGGGCGATATCAGGCTCATGGTGGGGCAGCTGAAGGATATGACTGTCCATATGAACAGCATCATGACGGCGGCCGATGCGAACGGCGCCACCGGGCAGAATGTAGCTGCCATGGCTGCCAATATGAAGGATGCCAGCGACAAGATCAAAGACACTGCAGAGTCCCTCCGCAGCGTCGTCAAGGATCCGTCAGTCCAGAAGGATCTGAAGGAAACCATCCACAATGCGGCGGAAACGAGTGACAAAGCAAACCGGATCATGGGCGTCTTTACGGATGCCAGGATCCGCGCTGACGTGATGTACAACGACAGGAAAAGCAAGTGGCGTGCGGATGTGGGAGCTGAACTGCCTGTCCGGGATGACGATTTCATTTATCTTGGGATTTCCGATGCCGGGGACGGGGACGACTGGAATTTCAACTACAATAAGCGTCTGAGCCCGGCACTGTGGGGCCGCATCGGTCTGGTGGAAGGTGAGTTCGGCGTCGGTGCGGACCTGAAACTTTCACCGCGCCTGAAATTGTTCACGGATTATTACGATTTTAACGACGGCAAGCTCAAAGTGGGTGCCGAGTGGGCATTCAGTCCCAAACTTTCCCTCATCGGCGAAAGCATGGACGTTCTCGACCATGGTTCTGACCGTACTTTTGTAGGGCTTCGGGCACGTTTCTGAGTGTGCGTGCGGTTGACTTTACTATTTTCAATGTTTATAATAGTCTATACTGACTAAGCAGTCAGATTCATAGGAGGGTATAAACCGTGAAGTATATTCCTGAGAAAAAGACGATTCTGAGCGCTCTGATCCTGAGCGCACTGACGTTACATACGGTGTGTGCCGCGACACCGAATACTGTCAGCCTGGATCTCAACAAAGCGGTCCGGATGGCACTGGAAAACAATTCCGACGTGAAGATTTCCAGTTCCGAACTGGATGCCGCCGAGGCTGAGGTGGATCAGGCCAAGGGAGCCCGCTGGGGTACCATCGACTTTGCCCATAGCACGGGACGTACGGGCAATTACCGCACGACGACGGGCCGGGACACGTTCAGCAACGCTTCGACCAACACGGTGAGCATCACCGTTCCCATCTATACGGGCGGCCAGCTCGAAGGACAGATCGAACGGGCGGAACGGAACCTGGACTACTACAAATACGGTATGAGCAGTTCTTATCAGACAGCCCGTTATAATGCGGCCAAAGGCTATTATGATGTCCTGGAGGCTGCCAATACGGTCAATCTGCAGAAAGAGACCGTTGACCGCCTGGCAGATCACCTGAAGAATACGGAAGCCCAGTTCAACGTGGGCGTATCCGCCAAAGTCGATGTCCTGCGTTCCCAGGTGGAACTGGTCAATGCCCAGCAGACCCTGACACAGGCCCAGAACAATTATGACGTGGCCGTTTCCACGCTCAATAATGTCATCGGCCTGCCGACGGAGACCAACCTGAACCTGAGCCAGGGACTGGAATATAAAGCGAACGATTATACTCTGGACAACTGCCTGACCTATGCCATGATGAACCGTCCTGAGATCCATCAGGCCGAAGCCTCCGTCAAGATGGCGGAAGCCTCTGAGAAGGTTGCCAACGGTGCAACGCTTCCCAGTGTGTATCTAACGGCGGACAACCGCTGGGGGGACGATAATTTCCCCGGGCGTAAGAAGGACAGCTGGTCCCTGGGCGCTTCCCTGAACTTCAATATCTGGGACTACGGCGTCAACGCCGCCAAGATCCGTGAAGCCAAGGCAAACGTCGTGAAAGCCCAGGAAAGCTACCGTCAGATTTCCGATCAGGTGAGACTGGCCGTACGCACAAGCTACCTGAGCATGCGGGAAGCAGAAAAGCGGATCAAGTCGACGGAAGTGGCTGTAGCTCAGGCTGAGGAAGATTACCGCATCGCTCAGCTGCGCTACCAGGCCGGCGTCGGCACGAACACCGATGTCATCGATGCATCCGTGGCCCTGACGACGGCCAAGAACAACTATATCCAGGCTCTTTACGATTACAATACCTCCTGGGCTCTGCTCGATCAGTCCATGGGTGTTCCGACGGATATGGAAGAATAATTTTACAGGATCTCTGTTTAAAAAGGATCTGTGCCTTTTCGGTGTATGCAGCCCATACACTGGAAAGATGCAGATCCTTTTTTGTACAGGGATGCAGAAGGGGAAAGGGGATCCGGCGCCGCCCCGGCGGAGGCGGGGCGGACCGGATCCGAAGAAAAAAGGGGCCGTCCGGGCGGCGTGTCCGGTCCGTCTTCATGCTGTATTCATATGCAGCTCTTACAATAAATAAATTGGGGTGGGACTGAAAATCGTTTAAGTTTGTGAATTTCCCATGTCAGCATTTTTTATTGAGCCATAGTCTGATATACTAAAGGGAACTGGAGTTGACTGAAAACACGGTTTTCGGGAGTTGTTTGAACATTCATGGGGAGGACGCGGATGCGGTTTCGGATGAAGAAATGGCTGCCCGTCTGTGCAATCGTGCTTGCCGGTGTCCATCTGGCGGTCTGGAAGGTCGTACTTCCCGGAGGACTGGAGCAGGCAAAGCCTTTTATCGAGCAAACGGCAGAAGCCTATATCAATGGAAAACTGCATATCGAAAAGATTGAAACGAGCCCTGATCTGAGTTTTACCGTGAGGGATGCATCGCTGTGCGACGAAAATGGCTCCCTGATCGCTGCCATACCGGTTTTGTCTTTTTCTGTCAATCCCCTGCGCCTCTTGACGGGCGGAGGGGCTTTTGGCATGGTATCGACGATCCGCATCGACAGGCCCACGGTCCATATGGTGATGGACCGCGAGGACAAATGGAATGTCGAGCATATCCTGAAAGATACGGGGACCAGCAATACGGATTTCAAGGGCCGCATCCTCATCCAGGACGGCACCCTGGATCTGGAAACACCTTACGGGAGCTGGCAGGTGGGAACCGGAGGCAGCATCGATCTCAGCCGGAATCCCGAATACGGCCTGCTCCTTGACCTGTCCTACAAGGACTGCCGGGTCCGTGCCGCCGGCAGCATCGACAGCAGGGGCCGGGGAGAAGTGACGGTCTCGTCGGATCAGCTGGATGTTTCCGATTTTTCCGCTCTCGTGGGCCATTATGTGCCTCTGACGGAAGTTTCCGGCACAGTGAAGGATCTTTCTGTTTCCTGGATCAATAACTCTGACGGCAGCCGCCTCAGCGGCCGGGCTGCCCCGGACAGCCTTTCCGCCTCCTATGCCCGGGAGGGCCGTGAACTGCCCATTACGGCTGCGGGCAGCCTCCATTTCGACAATAAGGACATCGTCTTTGACGGCATGGAGATCCTGCTGGCCGGCCAGCAGCTGACTCTTGACGGAGAGATCGATCTGGACGATATGGAAAACCCGTCCTGCAAAGGGTTCAGGGCAGGCGTGCATGATTTCGATCTGGGGGCACTGCCCCTCGATCTGCCCGTCTCGGGCATCGTCAACGGGTCCGTATCCCTGGATGGGACGCGCGATGACCTCAGGGCCGACGGCCTCCTGACCGCGGATACCCTGCAGGTGAAGGGATGGGAACTGGAACATGTCCGCATCCCTCTGGGGACCGCACCCCATATGGTCGTCGTGACGAACGGATCGGCGGATGTCGGAGGGGGCCATGCGGTCATTTCGGCGTCCTATGACTGGGAGAACCGGTCCGGTGCCGCTTCTTTGGATGTGGATCACGTGGATGCCGGTTCGTTCCTGCCCCGGACCGGATCCCTTGTGGCAAGCGGCAGCCTTTATGCGGCGGGGATCTGGAAGGATGATGCCCTTTCGCTCGATGCCGTGGGCAGCAACCTGTCCCTTGAATGGAACGGTCTCGTCCTGCAGGACATCAATCTTTCGGCAGAGCTCCGGGATCAGGATCTGACGCTGGAACGCCTGTCCGCCTATACGGAAGATGGAGGTGCCCTGACTGCCCGGGGTACGCTTCAGGGAGAGAGCTTTGAAGGCGACGCTTATGTCACGGAAGTGCCGCTGACGCCTTTCTTTGCGTATCTGGGACAGGAAGGCTCCGGGAAGATCTCGGCTCATTTGATGGCCTCGGGGACGCTGGATGCACCTGAAGTCCGGGCGGCCTTCTCCCTTGCGGATGCTTCCTGGCAGGGCGTGGTTTCCAGAGAAGCCCACGGTGTGATAGGCTGGAAGGACCATGTGCTGACACTGAACAATGTGGAACTCAATCCTCCGCAGGGACGGCATCACATCGATGGCTCCGTGGACCTGTCGGGGGCTGAGCCCGGTCTTGATCTGACTGTCGAGACGACGGGCGTGCGTCTGGAGCCCTTCAGTGAGGCGTTCCACTCTCCTTATCCGGTGACGGGCAATCTGAGCAATACCGTGAAAGTACGGGGCCCGTTGTCCAACCCCACTGTGGAAGGCCATGTCCACGCTTATGACGGCTCTTTCAATAAATTCCTTGTCGATGAGGTCGACGGCAGCTACCGCTATGACGGCAGTGTCCTGACACTTAAGGATTTCCGGGTCAAAGCGCTGACGGCGGAAGCTGTCTTTGCCGGCACTGTGAGCCGGGACGGTTTCCTCAACCTGGGCATCGACGCCCAGAATGTACGGCTCCAGCGTCTGCCCTGGTTCAGAGAGTATGTGGACCTTGCCGGCAATGTCAACTTCAGCGGTGCCGTCAGCGGCACTCTGGGGCGGCCTCATTTTACGGGCGTCCTTTCGTCCGACTCTGTTTTCGTGAACGGGGAGGAGTTCACCGGCGTCGCCCTGAGCCTCACAAGCGACGGCGGCCATGTGAACGACTTCGAAGGCTCGTTCCAGCAGAAAGCCGGGGGGGATTATTTCCTGAATCTCCACTTCGACTTCGATCAGAAACTCTTCCAGTGGACGGCCGACGTGGAAAAAGGCAATATCCGCTCCCTGCTCAAGATTGCGGGACAGGATCTGGATGTGGACGGGCTCCTTTCGGGCCGCATCGAGCTCAACAAGGAGGGCCGCGGCACGGGCATGACGCTGAAGGGGAAGGTGGAGGACGGCAAGGTTGCCGGTGTCCCCTTCGCCTCGGCAGATTTTGATCTTTTTACCAGGCACGGTGCCTGGGAAATCCGCAAACTCGAGGCTCACGAAACGAGCGGCGGCGTCCTCGCCGCACAGGGGAGCCTGGATGTCCGCAAAAAGACGCTGGATCTTGAAGTGGCGGCCAATCAGATCAGTCCCAGACTGCTGACTGTCGCTATGGCTGACCCGGTCGAGCTGGACGGCAAAATGAATATCGCGGCGCAGCTCAAGGGTTCTTTCGACAGCCCGGACGGGAACTTCTCCCTGGAAATCGATGATGGTTCCGTCAGCGGTGTTTCTTTTGACAGTGCTTACGGGATGGCGACGCTGCGCAATGATATGTTCAGTGTGGACCAGTTCCTTGTCAAACGGGATATCTATCAGGTGTCCGCATACGGCAGATTCCCGCTGGATCTGCTGCGGAAGCCGGCGGACCGGAAAAATCCCGATTCCCGCATGGATCTCGAAGTCCATCTGGACAACGCCAACCTGGATATCATCCCGACCATGACCAAATACGTCCAGTGGGCGGACGGACCGCTGAAAGGCAATCTTTCCATTACGGGCACCCTGGAGAACTATGCTCTGGACGGTTCCGTGAGCCTGGAAGACGGGACAATCAAATTCCGGGGAGTCGACAATACGTTCGACCATATCAAACTCGATACGGTCTTTGCGGGCGACAAGATCGTGCTGAACGAATTCTCGGCCACGACGCTCGACAAGGGCAGGATCACGGCTTCGGGCAGTTATTCTCTGCATAACAGCGACACACCCTATACCCTTTCCCTCGATGTCAAAGATGTCGAACTGGTATCCAAACTCCTGGGCGGCAAATTCAACGGCAGTTTTTCCCTCACTCAGAAGGACGGCATCCCGTATCTTTCGGGAGCAGCCCGGGCGAATGACCTCTACATCGGACTTACGTCCATCCCTGATTTCGGCCCCGGCGGTTCGCCCAAGGGACTGGATCTGGATATCGATCTGGGCGACAATATCCGCGTCCATTCAGCGTCTTTCTATGATATGTGGGCCAAGGGCCATCTCCATATCGTAGGGACCACAGCGGATCCGACCATTGCCGGATCCATCCAGGTCACCCGGGGGACGCTGAACTATCTGAATACACCCTTCCATATCGGCTACGGGATCCTGACCTGGCCAAAACCGGGGACCTTCGTACCGGTCATCGACATGAAGGCCTGGGCCCGCCTTGGGCAGTATGCCATCTTTGGCGTGGTGGAAGGTCCGCTTTCAATGGACGAGCTCCAGATCAGGCTGACGAGCGATCCGCCCCAGAACGAGGATACGCTGAAACGTTTCCTGACGCTCAAGACGGACAACGAAAACCTGACGAGCGACAACTGGATGCCCCTGGTCGACGCCGGGATCCAGCTGAGCTATCTGTCCGATGTGGAAGATATCATCAAACAGGCACTGAAGCTCGATGAACTGCGCGTCTACAGCGGCAGTCTCCAGAGCGGCATCGGGTTTTCCCTCAGCACGAACCGGTCCAGTGAAGTCGTCGGAGAAGAACGCCGGCAGTACAACTGGCTGATGTCCCGTTATTTCGGCAATAAGCTGCGCATCGGTTATACCGCAAGTTTCGACGGCCAGGATACGAGCATCTTTGCCGAATATAATCTCAACCGGCATCTGAATTTCAGCGTTTCCATGGATGAGGATCAGAAAAAATGGTACGGTCTGCAGTATCATACCCGGTTCTGATGGCCGCACAGATGCCCGTCCGCAGCATCGGAAAAATGTGGATTTTGTAAACAATCCGTTAAATTTCCAGGCACTTCTCCTGCTCTTACTGGTAATTTTAGGGGAGAGAGGTTATAATTGGAAAGTGTAACTTGACCGGGCAGGGGATTCCCGGTTTCAGAACAACCGTATAACAGGGGGTTATCCATGAATAAAAATTTACATTGGCGCCGGCTTTCCATAGCGATCATGGCGTCCCTGATGGTTGCGGCTCCGGCCTATGCCGAAGTTTCGCACAGTCAGGATATCACGCTGAGCGGCCATAAGACGACAGAGGACAGCAAGGCACCGAACGGGACGATCACCGTGTCCCCGGCTGAACAGGCAGCCCTCCAGGCACCCCCTGCTCCCGCGGCAGGACAGGCTGAAAAGCAGGCGTCCGGCACCCAGGATGCGCAGGCCGGTGACAAACCGATTTACCGGGAAGTCCGCCGCAACGGCATTACCTATATCGAACAGGTCGGTAAGGAAAGACTTGAAAAAGAACACCAGCAGCAGGAAATCCAGGATGAACAGACACTGGCCCGTCTGCAGCAGCAGAAGGAGATCAGCGAGGCCCAGCAGAAACAGGAACCGGGCCTGAGCGCCCTGAACCCCGGCTCGGATGCCAGCCTTGCCAGTGAATATGACAAACTGTTCAAAACGGTCGCACCGTATGAGAACCTGACGGTCACGAAAGTTACTTTCGAAGGGAACAAGCACGAGGAAGCTGCCGCGCTGAACGACGCTCTGAAGATGATCGCCGGGACGAAGTTCACCCGTGCGGGCCTGCAGGATGATATCCGTTCCCTCTATGAGACGGGCTGGTTCTATGATGTGATCCCGACCTTTACCCGTGTGCCCGAAGGGGTGCAGGTTGTCTACCATGTGGCCGAGAATCCCATCCTGACCGAACTGGAAGTCGAAGGCAACACCAAAATTTCCACGAACGACATCAAGAAGGCCATGGACCTCAAAGTGGGACAGGTCGTGAATGCCCGTGACGTCAATATCGGCGCCCGCAAGGTGGAAAACATGTACGCCGAGCAGGGTTACATCCTGGCCAAGGTCAGCGATGTCCGGATGCTTCCCGACGGGCATCTGATCCTGGAAGTGGCAGAAGGGGTCATCGAGGATTACCGGGTGAAGGGCAATACCAAGACGAAGGACTATGTGGTGATCCGGGAGATGCGCATGAAGAAGGGGGATCCCTTCAATGCCAAGCTGGCCCGCCGTTCCATGCAGAAAATCTATAACCTGGGGTACTTCGAGGATGTCAATATCCGCCTGAACCCCGGCCAGATGCCGAACACGGTCTCCGTGGAGATCTCCGTCGTCGAGCAGAGCACTGGTACCTTTGGCATCGGCGCCGGCTACAGTGACGCGGACGGTTTCCTGGGGATGGTTTCCATCGGCGACAAGAATTTCCGCGGTACCGGCGACAGCATCAATGCCCGCTGGGAATTCGGCGGCGATGATGAGACGAACACCAACTTCGAAGTCTCCTATATCAAGCCGTGGATCGACGACAAGGAAACGACGGCCGGCTTCACGTTCTACAACATGACGAACGAATATGCCGACTATGACCGCGACGCCGATGAAATCGCCCGTTACTACAAGAAACGCATCGGTGAGGAAATCAGCTTCAGCCGGGTTACGGACAACGAATTCATCACCAACCAGATCACGCTGAAGAACCGTGATGATAAATATAAAGGCAAGGTCGACGGCTACGACAGCAACCAGTATTTCGACGGCGTCGATGACGGTGTCGACCTGGGTGAGGAAGTGGCTCACGAAAGAAGGAAGAAGAACTTCGGTACGACCCGCAGCATCACCTTTGCCCGTATCCTGGATACGCGTGACAATATCTATGACCCGCGCGAAGGCAAGCGGACGACCTACTCCGTGGAGTGGGCCAGCTTCGGCGGCGATTTCACATTTGAAAAATACCAGGCTGACTACCGGTACTACTACCGCGTCGGTAAGAACAATGTCTGGGCCCTCAACCTGGGCATCGGCTACGCCAATGGCGACATGCCGCTGTCCCAGCGCTTTGCCGTCGGCGGCAGTGAATTCCTCCGCGGCTACAAGGATGACCAGTTCAAGGGCAACAGCATGCTGAAGGGTTCTCTGGAATTCAGGTATCCGATCCTGAAGCAGGTCCAGGGCGTCACCTTCACGGATGCCGGCTATGCCTGGAGCAAGGATTATGACGAGAATGACTTCGACCTGAGCGATCTGAAGTATACTGTGGGCCTGGGCCTGCGGATCAATTCCCCGCTCGGACCGATCCGTCTTGACTATGGGTACCGTCTGGACGGTTCCGACCGCGGCGGCCGGTTCCACTTCAGTTTCGGAGGCCAGTTCTGATTTTATTTACAATGAGGAAGCAGGGATCATAACATGATTGAATTTGCCAAGAAAAAGAATGTCAAGGTTGTTTCCCTGGCCATCGCAGCGATCTTTGTCATCGGTGCCTTTGCCATCGCCGTCAAAGGAGCGGGCCTTACCGGTTCCGCCGGCGACGCGAACAACTCTGCCATTGGCAAAGTGAATTACAATGCGCTGGTTGCGGCAGCTCCCGGGATGGACGAAGTCCGTACCAAACTGCAGCAGGTCAGCGAAGACGGCAAGAAGGAATACGAAGAAAAAAGCAAGGATATGAGTGACGAGGACAAGCAGAAACTGTACACGGATATCCAGAAGCGGATCATGAATGAACAGGAAGCTGCCATCGAACCGCTGAAAAAACAGGTCGACGATGCCATTGTTTCCGTCAGCAAAACAAAGGGCCTGGCTGTGGTCGTTTCGGATAAGACCGTCGTCTACGGCGGTACTGACGTGACTCAGGACGTGCTGGCTGCCTTGAAAAAGAAGAAATAAAACGGTTTGCCACAGGGCAGAGGGGAGGCGCCTATGCGAAGGCTAACGTTCGCAAGCATGCTTCTTGCTGCAGCGCTTTTGCTCGGCGGATGCGGCGCCATCAGCCGCCATCTGCCTTTTCAGCGCCAGGAGGTCCGGTTTGCCGTGGTGGACTGGGACCGCCTCGTCAAAGAACATCCAAACTACAAGAAATGGCAGAAGAAGCAGGAAGCCCTGGAAACGGCCAAATCCCTGCGGGACAGGCAGCTGCAGAACGGGCGTCAGCAGCTGGCGCTCCTCGGCCGGATGAAAAGCCTCAATAAGGCCGGGATGGATCAGTTTTCCCGGGCCCGGTTCGCTGCCCAGATGGCTGAGAAACAGTCCCAGGAGCAGGATGCTCTCCGCAAAAAGGAAGAGAAACTGCTGGATGCGGCCGAGGCCTATGTCAAGCCAGACCGGGAAGCCCTGGAGGAACGGTACCGGGTGCCCCTGTTCAACCTGCGGCTGAAGCTGGGAAGCCTCAAGATGACGAAGGAATCCCAGAAGGCACTGCTGCAGGAACAGTCCGAGCTCCTGGCCAGGAGGCGTCAGGAAATGGAAGCAATCGAGGCCAAGAAGCGGTCTTATATCGAAAGCCGGATGGCGGACGACATCCAGGCCAGCCGCGACCGCATCGCAGCCTACGGCCAGAGCCTTGCCGGGAAGGGACCGGAAGGCAAAACCGGACTTTCCCTGCCGGGAGAGAAGGGAGCCCAGCCGGGACAGAAAGAACTGGATCAGCTGATCCAATCCATGGATACGCAGATCCAGAAACAGACGGAAGAAGAAAAACGGCTGCGGGAGGAAATCGACAGCGATATCCTCAGCGCCATCAAGAAGGTCAATCTGACCCGGAAGTACACCTTGATATTCCGGAATCCCCGCGCCAACATCAGTGCGGACGATATTACCGATGAGGTCAGCCTCCAGGTTAAAAAAATAGTCTATTAAGAGGGATCACAGAAATGAAAAAAATTTTGGCAATTGGTATGATCGTTACTGCTTTGTTTGCTTTTGGCTGCGGGCGCAATCCGCAGTTCGGCGTAGTGGATATGCAGAAGGTGGAGCAGGAAAGCGACGTCTTCAAGAATGCCACGAAAGAACTGCAGGACAAGGGCAAGAACATGGAAGAAGAGTTCAAGCAGGAGACCCAGGGCAAGAGTGAAGAAGAGCAGAAGCAGATCTATACAAAGAAGAACAATGAAATGATGACTGCCCGGGCACAGGCTCAGAACAAGGTCAAGGCAAGCTTTGAAGCTGCCGTTTCCGAAGTCGCAAAAGCCAAGAACCTGAGTGCAGTCCTGATCAAGGAAGCCGTTCCTCAGGGCGGTGTCGACGTAACAGAAGATGTCATCAAGGCAATGAAATAAGAACGGAAAGGGCGGACGGGGTGGTTCGCCTTTTCCTGTTTACCGAAGGAACCGCAGGCGGAAGCCGCTGCTTTTACAGCGGGGCTGACACATCAATGAAGGAATGGATTCCTGAGGTAGAGAAAGGATGCTGAATATGGAAAAAACGTTGCAGGAACTGGCCGTACTGTTGAAGGGAACGATTGTCCGGGGAGACCCGGAAATGGTGATCGATGGTGTGAACGGCCTTGAAGAAGCACGTCCCGGGCAGATTTCCTTTGCCGTACCGCCGTATCTGGAAGTGGCAGGCCAGTCAAAGGCCGGGGCCATCCTCATCCCTCCGGATGGAGAGCTGAAGGGTCCGCAGGCCCTCATCCGGGTCGAGAATCCCCGTGCGGCCTTTGCCACGCTGCTGACCCTGTTCCGTCCGCCGGAAGCAATCGAAAGGAAGGTCAGCCCGTATGCGTTCGTCCATCCTGCGGCAAAGATCGGCAGCAATGTGGCGATCCTGCCCTTTGCCTATATTGCCGAAGGCGCTGAAATCGGCGATAATACGGTGATCTATCCCCATGTCTATGTGGGACGGCATGTCAGGGTCGGCAGGGACTGCACCCTGTATCCGGGCGCGGTCGTCCGGGAAGACTGCATCCTCGGGGACCGGGTCATCCTGCAGGCAGGCTGTTCCATCGGCGGCGACGGGTTCGGCTACATCACGACCGACGGGAAACATACGAAGGTCCTCCAGACCGGGAATGTCATTCTCCAGGATGACGTGGAGGTCGGCTGCAATTCCTGCATCGACAGGGCTACCGTGGACAGCACCATCGTGGGCAAAGGGACCAAGATCGACAATCTGGTCCATATCGGACACAATGATATCATCGGCGAGAACTGCATCTTTGTGGCACATGTCGGGATCTCCGGCAGTGTGACCATCGGAAACAATACCACTTTCGGCGGCCAGGCCGCTACGGCAGGGCATCTGAAAGTAGGGAGCAACTGTACTTTTGCAGGGCGTTCCGGAATCATCAGTGATGTGCCGGACAATGTGGTGTGGGCCGGTTTTCCCGCACAGCCCCATCTGGACTGGCTGCGTATGATGGCCAACCAGCGTAAGATCGGGGATCTGTCGAAAAAAGTCCGGCAGCTGGAAAAAGCGCTCAGCAAACTGCAGGAGCAGAAATAAATTTCAGGAGTGTTCCATGGAGAAAAAGATATTTGCAGCCATGCTTGCTGTACTGGCAGCCGTGCCGCTGGCGGCAGAGGCGAAAACGACTCCCTCGGGGACGAGCGGTGTCATCAATACGCCTTCGGCCTATGTGCGCCGGCCCGGGCATCTTTCCATCGGCTATGACTTGACGAAGGATGACCATAATCTGCGCGGCAATGTGGCACTGCCGCTGGGCCTTGAAGTGGCGGGCAGCCGGGTGGATCCGAAGCATGGAGATATTTACAGCACCGTCAGTGCCAAGTGGAACCTCATCCCGGAAACGCCGGTGACGCCGGCTGTGGCCATCGGCGGGGAGGACCTGGGGAACCAGGTGGACCGCCGCGGCTACATCGTCGTGAGCAAGGCACTGCCTCTGGGATTCAGGATCCATGGCGGTATCGGGACCGATCAGTACAAACACGGTTTCGGTGCCCTGGAAAAAGATATCAAAGTGGGGACTCAGGCCATGACCGTCATGGGAGAATATGACGGCAGCCATTTCAATTATGGCGCATCCCTGCCGCTTGCCAAATTCACGACTGCCGAGATCGGCGTCCGCACGCATCATCTGTACGGCAGCCTGAACTTTACATTTTGATTTTTTCCGGGAATCGGGAGAATCGGACAGATTCCCGGAGGGGTGACAGCCGCACCCGGGGAACGGGCCCGCAAGACCTGTCTGTTACAGGCAGAGCCCGGACGTTTTCCAAACCTGGCAGGGAGTGCGGGATCTGTGATGGATCCCGCCTCTGGCGGGAGGCTGTATCTCATAAGGGAGGGGACGCAATGCTTGCGTATAACCTCGTAAAGCTGGTCAGCCGGCTCGTCTGCGCCCAGCCCCGGTGCCTGAATGAGGCCCTGGCTTCGGGTGTGGGACGGCTCTGCTGGCATGTGGTTCCGGCCTGGCGGCAGTACATGGCCAGACGGAACGTGATGGAATGTCTTGGCGTTTCCCAGGAGGAGGCCGAGATCATTGCCAGGAAAAGTGTGACGCGCTTCGGCCGCATGCTGGTGGAAGTGCTGCGTTATCCACTGCTCACAAAAGAGAATTTCCGTGAGCTGGTCCATTTTGAAGGGCTCGAACATCTGGAAGAAGCCTATGCGGAAGGACACGGGGTCATCATGTGCACGGCCCACTACGGAAACTGGGAGATGCTCGGAGCGTCCATGGCTCTCCTGGGGTATCCCATCCTTTCGATCACCCGGAAACAGAACAACGGGGATATGGACCGGTTCATCAACGATTACCGGCAGATGGTCGGGCAGCATGTCACGTACAACCACGGTGAAAACAGCATGCTCGCCATTGGCCGCTATCTGAAGGAGAAACATCTGGTCGGGATCCTGTATGATCAGGATTCGGCCCATACGGGGGAACATCTGGAGTTCTTTGGCAAACCGGCACGGGTCCCTGACGGGGCAGCCCATCTGGCAAGGCTCTTCAAGGCGCCGATCGTGCCGCTTTTCATGCATAACAATCCGGACGGCACGCTGACTGCCGTCATCCATCCTCCGCTGCACGCGCTGAAGACACGTGACCGCGAGGAGAATGTCCATGTTATAATGAGAAGACTGATAGCGATTGCCGAGGACGAAATCCGCCGCGATCCCACCATGTGGTTCTGGGTGCATGACCGCTGGAAAGACGGACGGCAGCGCTATAAAGAATACAAGAAAGGTGTCTGACCCTCATGACTGCTGAGAAACAACATACGCTTCAGGGACCGGTCTCCTGCGACGGTGTGGGCCTGCATTCGGGCAAGCTCGTCCGTATGACGCTGAAGCCGGCGCCCGCGGATACGGGAATCATCTTCATCCGGACAGATCTGGACGGACATCCGGAGGTCAGGGCCTCTGCAGAACTGATCTCCGCCACGACCAGGGCAACCACCCTGACAGAGAACGGGGCCAGTGTGACGACGATCGAACACGTGCTGGCCGCCCTGGCAATCCTCAAGATCGACAACTGCTATATCGAAATGGACAGTGCTGAACCCCCCGTCGGGGACGGCAGTGCCCAGGGATTCATCGACCCCATCCTGAAGGTGGGCCTGAAGGAACAGGACCGGGAACGGGTCTATTATGACATCGACCACGTCTTTACCCATTACGACGGCGACCGGTCCATTGCGGTGCTGCCCTATCCCGGTTTCCGCATCACTTTCACTTCCATCAATCCGCACCCCCTGCTGGGGACCCAGGTCATGGATGTGGAGGACAAAGGGGATACTTTCCTCCGGGAGATCGCCCCGGCCCGCACGGTGGCTTTTGAAGAAGAGATCGCACAGCTCCGGAAAATGGGTCTGGGACTGGGCGGCACAGTGGATAATGTCGTTGTCTTCACGAAGGACGGGATGCTGTCCAAACCCCGTTTCCAGGATGAACTGATCCGTCACAAGATCCTGGACGTGCTGGGGGACATGTATCTGCTCGGCCCCATCCATGCACATATCATCTGCATGAAATCCGGCCACGCTTTCAATGATAATGTTTCCAGGCAGATCGTTGCCTACAGGAAAAAACAGGAGCACAGGAACCATCATGGCCAGTGCACTGCTGCAAACGAGACAAGGAGTGAGAATATGATTACATTGGACATTCAGGAAATCCAAAAAATCCTTCCGCATCGGTATCCGATGCTGCTCGTGGACCGTATTGTGGAACTGGAACCGATGAAACGTGCTGTCGGTATCAAGAACATCACTTTCAATGAACCGCAGTTCATGGGTCATTTCCCCAATAATCCCATCATGCCGGGCGTCCTGCTGATCGAGGCAATGGCTCAGGTCGGCGGGGTCACGCTGCTGTATCCGGAAGAGAACCGGGGCAAGATCGCCGTGTTCGGCAAGATCGACAAAGTCCGTTTCCGCAGACCCATCAAACCGGGCGATCAGCTGGTTACGACTGCCATCATCACCAAGATCAAGGGCAACATGGGAGTTGCCCACTGCGAAGGCACAGTTGACGGAGAGGCAGCCTGCGAAGGTGATTTCTTCTTTGCGCTCGCGGAGAACAAATAAGGGGGAGTGACAGGCATGACAGCTGATTCCTGTAAAATACATGAAACTGCGATTATTGCGCCTACTGCGGAGATAGGACCGGATGTCACAATCGGACCGTACTCCATCATTGGCGATCATGTCAAGATCGGGGAAGGTACGATCATCCATCCCCATGTGGTCGTGACCGGCCGGACGACCGTAGGCAAACACTGTGAATTCTTCCAGGGCGCCAGCATCGGCGAGGTGCCCCAGGACCTGAAATACCGCGGAGAGGATACGGCGACCATCATCGGCGACAATGTGACCATCCGCGAATGCGCCACGGTCCACCGCGCCGTGGGGGAAGGCAATGAGACCCGCATCGGCAACAATGTGCTGATGATGGCGTACACCCATGTCGCTCATAACTGCATCGTCGGCAACAACGTCATCATGAGCAACGTGGCGACCCTGGCGGGCCACGTCATCGTGGAGGACCGTGCCGTCATCGGCGGGCTGACGGCAGTGCACCAGTTCACCAAGATCGGCCGCAACTGCATGTGCGGTGGCATGAGCCGCATCAACCAGGATGTGCCGCCGTTTGTCATCGTCGCCGGCAATCCGGCTTATGTAGCGGGGCTGAACAGCGTCGGCATTTCCCGGGCAGGGATTTCCCTGGAAGTCCGGAGAGAGCTGAAAAAAGCCTACAAGATCCTCTATAAGCGCGGACTGTCGCTGTCCGAGGCCATTTCCACGATGGAACAGGAACTCAACAGCTACGAGGAAGTGGAACATTTCATGCGCTTCCTCCGTTCTGTAGAGCGCGGGATCTGCCGCGCCACGGCACAGCACAGCAAGGAATGGTGATGGCCTATGACCAAGACTCTGGGAGTCCTGGCCGGCGTCGGGCATCTGCCCGTTGATGTCGTCCTGGGAGCCAGGCAGGAAGGGTACCGGACGGTAGCCATCGCCCTGGTGCCGGGCACTCACGAGGACCTGCCAAAGGCCGCCGATGCCTTTTACGCCATCAATATCGGCAAGGTCGGAAAGATCTTCAAGACCCTGCAGCGGGAAGGCGTGGAGGAAGTGACGATGATCGGAAAAGTCACGAAAGAGATCCTCTACTCCGGAGGGATCCTCGTCCCGGACTGGCAGGCCCTGAAGATCCTCATGTCGCTGCCGGACCGGCATGATGACACCATCATGAATGCCCTTGTGGCCAGGCTGGAAAGCATGCATATCCATGTCATGGACCAGACTCTCTTCCTGAAGGCCCTGATGCCCGCACCCGGTGTGCTGAGCAAAAGGAAGCCCACTGCGGAGGAATGGGAGGATATGAAGTACGGCTTTGCCATGGCAAAGAAAATCGGCGGCCTGGACATCGGCCAGACCGTCGTCGTCAAGAACAAAGCCATCATGGCGGTGGAAGCCATCGAAGGGACGGATGCCTGCATCCTGCGGGGCGGCAAGCTCGGCAGAAAGGCCATCGTCGCGAAGACGGCCAAACCCGCTCAGGATCACCGTTTCGATGTGCCCGGCGTGGGCACGAGGACCATCGAATCCATGATCGCGTCGGGCTGCGCCGGCATTGTCATGGAAGCCGGGAGGACGCTTTTCGTGGAAAAAGAAAAAGCGCTGCAGCTGGCTGATGCACACGGGCTGACCGTCGTAGCCATGTCCGAGAGCGAGGCCGGTGCCTGAAAGGGGAACTGTCCTGCAGGGACCGCAGCAGGACAGGGGTGCAGCAGCAATTGCAAGGGGTGTGAGCAGATCACATCCCTTTTTTGCTGGGCTCTTCCGGGAACATGCCGGATGCGGCGCAAGAAAGCATCCGCTCCCGTCTCCTGCCGCAGGCGGCGCAATCTGCCAGGCCGGCGGGGCCGAGGTGCTGTGACGGGAAGTGTTTCCCTTTCCGGCAATCGTGTCATACTTTTTTCACGGGAAGCCGCCCTTTCCATGGGGGTACCTACTTTCTAGCATCCAGCCAAGTGTGATATAATATAATGACATTTTATGAACAGATGCCAGCGGAGGAGGCAACGCCATGCGAATTTTCATATCGGCCGGAGAAGCATCCGGAGACATGCACGCGGCTGCACTTACGAGGGAAATCCTTTCCCTGCGGCCCGACGCTGAAGTCTTTGGCATGGGCGGAGATGCGCTGCGGGAAGCTGGCGGCGAGGTCCTCTTCGATTACAGGGACTACAGTGTCATGGGGTTTGTCGAAGTCCTGCGCAAGCTGCCGGATCTTTTTGCCCTGAGGGCAGCATTCCGACGTGTGATGACAGAACGGAAACCGGACGTGTTCGTTACGGTGGATTATCCGGATTTCAATATGCGGGTCGCCAAAGTGGCAAAGTCCCTGGGAATCCCTGTTTTTTCCTATATCCCCCCGTCGGCCTGGGCCTGGCGGAGGGGAAGGGCGAAGATGGTGGCGGGGCTTGCCTCAAAGGTGGCCTGCATCTATCCTTTTGCCTATGAAGTCTATAAAGAGGCGGGTGCGCCTGTGGAATTTGTGGGCAACCCCCTTGTGGACATCGTAAAGCCCTCCCTTTCCCGGGAAGAGGCGGAAAAACTCGCCGGGAAAAAAGCCGGGCATCCGCTCATCCTGCTCCTGCCGGGCAGCCGCGCCAAAGAGCTCGAAGGGGTCCTGCCCCTGATGCTGGAGTCCCTGCCGCTCATCCTGGCACAGGAGCCCCGGGCCGAATTCATCCTGGAAGAGGCGCCCTCCGTCGATCCGGATGAACTGCACGCCATCCTGGACCGTTCCTCCGTGCCGGTCCGCGTCATCAAAGGCCATGGCTACGATGTCATGAGTGTCTGTGATGCGGCGCTTGCCACGAGCGGGACCGTGATCCTCGAGTGCGCCCTCTGCGGGCTGCCGAGCGTGATCTGCTACCGGGCAAGTGCCGTCAGCATGGCCATTGCCCGGGCACTGGTGAAAGTCAAATACATCGGTCTGCCCAATCTCCTGGCCGGAAGAGAAATCCTTCCGGAACTGATCCAGGAGGAGCTGACGCCGCAGCATATGGCGTCCTGGATCCTGCGTTTCCTGGAACCGGAGTACGGGCGCAGCGTCCGTGCCGACCTGAAGGCTGCCGTTGCCCGCCTCGGTGAGCCGGGCGCGGTGAGGCGAACGAGTGCCCTGATTATCCAAACTGCTGAGGAGAACAAATGAACCTGTACTTTCGAATCCTGAAATTCATCCGTCCTTACCTGCCGCGCCTGGCTCTTGCCGGCATCTGCACGGTCCTGACTTCCGCGGCCAATCTGTACGTGCCATGGATCGTCCGGGACGTCATCGACAAGGTCTTCATCAACAACGACAGCCAGCTCCTGAACCTGATCGCCCTGGGCATCGTCGTCATTTTCTTTGCCCGCGGCATCACCTATTACGGGCAGAACTATCTGATGAACTACGTCGGTGAAAGCGTGGTCATCGACATCCGGGGACTCGTATTCAAGAAAATGATGGAACTGGATACCCGTTTCTACGATACGAACAAACTCGGTACGATCATGAGCTATGTCACGAACGATGTCCAGGCCATGCAGAGCGCCATGGTCGACAATTCTGTGGAGATCATCACGGAGACGAGCGTGCTCATCGGTTCCATCGGCGCCATGATCTATCTGGACTGGAAGCTGACCCTTTTTGCTTTCTGCACGTTCCCGGTCGTACTCTTCTTCATGGATTTCTTCGGCAAGAAGATCCGCAAGACCGGACACCGGATCCAGCAGGCCACGGCGGACATCACCTCCGTGCTGCAGGAGACGCTTTCGTCGAGCCGCGTCGTCAAGTCATTCGTACGGGAACCCTTTGAGATCAAACGGTTCGAGCGCATCAACCGCCAGAATTTCGATGCCAATATGAAGAGCGTCCGCCTGATGGGTACCCTTTCGCCGGTCATTGAATTCATCGCGGCCCTGGGCGTGACGGCCATCATCTGGTTCGGCGGGCGGGGTGTCCTGAGCGGGGACATCACGGCCGGTTCCCTGATCGCCTTCCTGGTCTATGCGGTCAATATCTCAAACCCCATCAAGCGGATCGCCCGTGTCCTGGGCAATATCCAGAAAGCCCTGGCTGCGGCCGACCGTGTCTTCAGCATCCTTGACCTGGATGAGAAGATCCCTGAAAAAGCTGACGCCATTGCGCTGCCGCCTGTCAGGGGCAAGGTGGAATTCCGTGACGTGTCTTTTTCCTACAATCCGGATGAACCCATCCTGAAGCATCTGAATTTTTCCGCCCAGCCCGGCCAGGCTGTGGCACTCGTGGGACCGAGCGGTGCCGGCAAATCCACCATTGCCAACCTGCTGCCGCGGTTCTATGATGTCACTGACGGCGCCATCCTCATCGATGACCATGATATCCGTGATGTGACTGTGGCTTCCCTGCGGGAGCAGGTCGGTATCGTGCCGCAGGAGACGAACCTCTTCAACGATACCGTCTACAACAACATCCTCTACGGGCGTCTCGACGCCACGAGGGACGAAGTCATTGCCGCGGCAAAGGCCGCCAATGCGCATGATTTCATCATGCAGCTGCCCGACGGCTACGAGACCCAGCTCGGTGACCGCGGCATCAACGTGTCCGGCGGCCAGCGCCAGCGCATCGCCATTGCCCGCGCCATCCTGAAAGATCCGCGGATCCTGATCCTGGATGAAGCGACTTCCGCCCTCGACACGGAGAGCGAGCGCCTGGTCCAGGAAGCCCTGGACCGGCTGATGGTGGGACGGACGAGCTTCGTCATCGCTCACAGGCTGTCCACCATCCAGAATGCCAGCAAGATCCTGGTACTGGACCACGGTGAAATCGTGGAATCCGGCACGCACGAAGAACTGATGGCACTGCATGGGCTGTATGCGCATCTCCATGATATCCAGTTCCGGGAAAACGAAGCGGAACGAAATGAATCCATTGTGCAGCAGGAATCTGACGGCAAGACGGCGCAAGCCATTCCGCAGGGACGCTGAATGCGTTCCGGACAGGCCGCAATCCGGCAGGAAGCGAGATCAAATTGATGTATTATCTGTATAATTTCCTGGCATGCCTCATCTGTGTCTTTTTCGTCATGCCTTATTTCACCTGGCGGTACTTCCGGGAGAAAGGATTTCCCCGGCGGTTCCGGCAGAGCATGGGATTCATCCGGGATGACGAGATCGCCGCAGTGGCTCACAAGAACTGCATCTGGATCCATGGCGCCTCGGTCGGCGAGATCGTGGCGACGAGCCCTCTGGTAAAAGAGATCCGGAAGGCCATGCCCGACGCCAAGATCCTGGTGTCCGCCGTCACGACGGGGGGCTACAACATGGCCCACCAGATCATCCCCGAAGCGGATGCCATCATCTATTTTCCGCTGGACATGCCTTTTATTTCGGAGTCCTTCGTCAAACGCATCATGCCCCGCATCTTCATGCCCGTGGAAACAGAGCTGTGGCCCAATTTCCTGCGGGCGATCAAACTGCGCCGCATCCCGGTCATGATGGTCAACGGCCGCATTTCGGACAAGTCCGTCAAGAGCTACCGTTATCTGTTCGGGATCCTGTCCGACATGATGGGCAGCGTGACCCGTTTCTGCATGCAGTCCTCCATCGACGCCGAATACATCGCCCATCTGGGTGCGGAAAAACGGCGTATCTTTGTGACGGGCAATACGAAGTTCGATCAGACCTATGCCGAGGTGACGCCGCAGGATCTGGCCCAGTACCGGGCCGAGCTGGGACTGGGGGACGATTATCCCGTCATCGTGGCAGGCAGTACGCATCCTACGGAGGAGGAAGCACTCTTCAGGTGCTTTACGGCGATCCGCAGCGAATTCCCGAAGGCCCGCCTCGTCATTGCACCGAGAAAACCGGGCAGGACCCATGAGATCACGCGTCTTGCCGAAAAATACAAGCTCACGGTGGGACTCCGGTCCCAGCTGAAGACAATGCCGGATCCCCGGCCCGTGTATCCGGTGGTCCTCATCGATACCATCGGTGAACTCGGCCGCATCTACGCCGTGGGCGATGCCGTCTTTGTCGGCGGCAGCCTGATCCGGCACGGCGGGCACAATGTCCTTGAGCCGGCAGCCCATGGCCGGCCCATCGTCGTCGGCCCGAGCATGTCCAATTTCAAGGATTCCTTCGCTCTCCTGAGCAAGGTCGGCGCCTGCGTCCAGATCAAAGACGTACCCGAAATGACGGATGTGTTCCTGAAGATCTTCCGCGATGACGCCCTGCGCAGGAAGATGGGCGACGCGGCCCTCCAGGTCATCCGCGAGAACCGCGGAGCCGCTGTCCGCACCATCCAGTACCTCCAGGAACTGCTGAAACTGACTGCCACAGAGAGCATGGTCAATACGAACTACAAGATCAATACACGCAATATCACCGATGAAGTGTCCCCCAATATGCGTCCCGGCGACGCCGTCATGCAGTACCTGGTCCAGTTGTCCCACGGCGATGACAGCGGCCTCGTGGACTGGCTCGTCCTGGCTTTCCTGCGGGTGCTTTCCGTCCTGTACGAAGCCGGCGTGCGGCTGAAGCTCAGCGCCTACAACCATCATATCCTGCCGCGGACCCGCCTCGACTGCTGCGTCATCAGCATCGGCAATATCACCGTCGGCGGAACGGGCAAGACCCCGACGGCGCAGAAAGTCGCCCTGATGATCCAGAAGATGGGGTACCATGTCGTCATCCTGAACCGGGGCTACCGCTCCCACTGGAAAGAGAACATCGGCGTCGTCTCCGACGGCAAGAAAATCTTCATGACCGCCTACGAGGCAGGCGACGAAGCCTTCCTGATGGCCAAGCAGCTGCCGGGGATCCCCGTCGTCATCGGCAAGAAACGCGCCATCACAGGTCAGTTCGCCGTGGACAAATTCAATGCCGAAGTCATCATCCTCGATGACGGGTATCAGCACTGGCAGCTCTACCGCGACCTCGATGTGGTCCTTGTGGACACGCTCAACATGTTTGGCAACGGCAGCATCCTGCCCCGCGGCACCCTGCGCGAGCCGCTGAAGAACCTTGACCGGGCCAGCCTGTTCCTGCTGACCAAGTGCGACCAGAGCTCGCCCATCTCGCGGGCTACCCTCTGTGATGCCCTGCACCGTTACAAACCGGGTGTCCCCATTGTGGAAAGCATCCATAAACCCTGTGATTTCATCGAAATCGCAGACTGGTACAAGAATGACTCCTCCAAGGCACTGCCTCTGGAGACGCTGAAGGGACAGAAAGTCATGGTCTTCTCGGCCATCGGCAACCCGTCCTCCTTTGAACAGACCATGGCAGCGGAAGGCCTTGACATCGTCGAAGCCATCCGCTATCCTGACCACCACGATTACGGCATGGTGGAAATGCAGTACATCATGGACAGGGCCATCGGCAAGCATGTCACAGCTCTCGTGACGACTGGCAAGGATGCTGTAAAGATCCCGACTGAATTCATTTATCTGCACAGGGAAGTTCCCCTGTACATCCTGGATATGGAAATCCAAATCACGAGCGGCAGGGAAGAATTCGAAGCAACGATCACTGCCGCTATCAAAAAGGAGCAACCAGAGAAATGAAAATCTTATGTGTCATTCCGGCCCGTTATGCTTCTACCCGGCTTCCGGGAAAACCGCTGGCCATGCTGGCCGGCAAACCGATGATCCAGCGCGTCTACGAACGCGCCGCCCAGGCGCTTCTGCCCGATGAAGTCCTGGTGGCGACCGATGACGAGCGGATCAAGGAGGTCGTGGAAGGATTCGGCGGCAAGGCCATGCTCACGGCGGCGACCCATCCCAGTGGGACGGACCGCCTGGCTGAAGTTGCCCTGAGTTATGACAAGATGGATGTCATCATCAATGTGCAGGGGGATGAACCCATGATTCCTCCGACTCTGATCGATGAGCTTTGCAAGGCCTTTGAAGAAAACCCGCAGCTGCAGATGGCTACGGCCAAGACGCTGATGCAGCCCAAGGATTACAATAATCCCAATGCCGTCAAGGTCGTGACGGATCAGAACGGCTATGCCCTGTATTTCTCGCGCAGCCTCATGCCGTACCCGCGCAACAGGACGGAGGATTACAAAGTCTATAAACATATCGGCATCTATGCCTACCGCCGTGATTTCCTGCTGAAATTCGCGGCGCTCCTGCCGACGACACTGGAACAGATCGAAGGCCTGGAACAGCTGCGGGCCCTGGAAAACGGGACGCGGATCAAGGTCCTGACGACGGATTTCCAGGGCATCGGCATCGATACCCAGGAGGACCTGGACCGGGCCAATGCAGTCCTTCTGGCCCAGGAAGCAGCCAGGAAAGCCGCCGGGGAAGGCGCAGAAAAGGAGTGATCGGATGAAAACCGTGACCATTGGTTCCTATCAGGTCGGGCAGGGATGCCCGCTGCTCATCATTGCCGGCCCCTGCGTGCTGGAGGGCTACGAACGCAGCCTTGCCATCGGCCGCCGGGCCAAGGCGATCTGTGACAAACTGGGACTGCCCTATGTGTTCAAGGCATCCTATGACAAGGCTAACCGGTCGTCCCTTACGTCCTTCCGCGGACCCGGGCTGGAAGAAGGACTGAAGATCCTGGCGCAGATCAAGAAGGATCTGGGCGTGCCCGTCATCAGCGACGTGCATGAGACCTGGCAGGTGGAAAAAGCCGCCGAAGTGCTGGACATCATCCAGATCCCGGCTTTCCTGTGCCGCCAGACGGACCTTCTCGTGGCGGCAGCCCGCACGGGGCGCGTGGTGAACGTCAAAAAAGGGCAGTTCCTGGCGCCCTGGGACATGAAGAACGTCGTCGACAAGCTCACCGGTTCCGGTACGGATAAGATCCTCCTGACGGAACGGGGCGTCAGCTTCGGCTACAATACCCTGGTGACGGATATGCGTTCCCTGCCGATCATGCGGGAAATGGGCTATCCGGTCATCATGGATGTGACCCACAGTGTCCAGATCCCCGGCGGAAAGGGGACTTCTTCCGGCGGTCAGAGCCAGTATGCCCCGCATATGGCAAGAGCTGCCACCGCCGTCGGCGTGGACGGCCTGTTTATGGAAGTCCATGACAATCCGGCGGAGGCCCTTTCGGATGGTCCCAATATGATCGCTCTCGATAAACTCGAAAAGATCCTCAGCGACGTGAAGGCCATCGACCGGATCGTCCGCGGGACGAAGTATGGATTGGAGTGACAGGGATGCTGGAAAAAGCCAAGGAAGCATTGAAAATCGAAGCGGATTCCATCCGGGAGCTGATCCCGCGGGTGGATGAGCACTTTCAGGCAGCCATGGATATGATCCTGGCATGCCCCGGCCGGATCGTGGTGACGGGCATGGGCAAGTCGGGCATCATCGCCCGCAAGATCTCTGCCACGCTGGCCAGCACGGGGACACCGTCCTTCTTCCTCCATCCGGCGGAGGGGATCCACGGGGATCTGGGGATGGTGACGGGCAACGATGTCGTCCTCGCCCTATCCAACAGCGGCGAGACCGGTGAGGTCCTGCATCTGCTGCCGTCACTCCGCCGCATCGGGGCCAGGATCATTGCCATGGTCGGCAATCCCGATTCCACACTGGCCCGCAACGCGGACATTGTCCTGAACGTGGGCGTTACCCGCGAAGCCTGCCCCCTCGGACTTGCTCCGACGAGCAGCACTACAGCGGCCCTTGCTTTTGGCGATGCGCTCGCCATCGAACTTTTGAGCGCCCGTAAGTTTACGGCCAATCAGTTTGCCATTTTCCATCCGGGCGGAAGCCTGGGACGCAAACTGCTCCTGACTGTCAATGATATCATGCACAAGGGGGACGAAAACCCCATGGTGCCGGTCGACATGAGCGTCAAGGATGCCCTTTTCGTCATTACCGACAAAGGCCTTGGAGCTGTTTCCGTAGTCGATAAGGACCATCATCTCATCGGCCTTCTGACCGACGGGGATATCCGCCGCGGTTTTTCCCGCAGCCTGGATTTCATGACCCAGCCCGTGGAAAAACTGATGACCCGGCACCCCAGGACCATCACCAGCAACAAGCTGGCAGCTGAGGCCCTGCATCTGATGGAAAGCAACAAACCGCGTCCGATTACGGTCCTGCCCGTTGTGGACTCGGAGAACCGCGTCATCGGACTGCTTCATATGACCGATCTGGTCCATCAAGGAGTGGTATGAAATGGAAAAGCCTGCAGTTGCCAGGAACGAGCAAATCGAACAGATCCTGAACCGGAATGACAAGCTGGCCTGCATCGAGCTGCTGGCCCTCGACGTGGATGGTGTGATGACCGATGGCAGCATCATCATCGGCCAGGAAGATGAACTGAGCAAGCATTTCAATGCCCATGACGGGCTGGGGCTGAGCCTCGCCATGCGCCATGGGATCCAGGTGGCACTCATTACGGGCCGCCACAGCGAGATCGTGCTGCACCGGGCGATGGAACTGGGAATCAGCAATGTGTACGAAAACGTGACCCAGAAAGGGCGCGTCCTGGGGCAGATCGCGGAAAGCCTGCATATCCCCATGGGCCATGTCGCCTTCATGGGTGACGACCTGAATGACCTGCCCGCCTTCCAGCGGGCCGCCGTCAGTTTCGCGCCTCAGGATGCTGTCCCGGAGGTAAAGGAACGGGCCTATTATGTAACCGAAAAAAATGGCGGCTGCGGTGCCGTCCGGGAAGTCTGCGAAAAGATCCTCAAGGCCAAGGGTGTCTGGAATGAGATCGTCGAAGGCTATCTGCAAAGTGGGTACGGAGACAAACAATAATGCTTTACCGTTTTTTGAAGGGCCTGAGTACCTTCATATCCTGGCTCCCTTATAAATTGGTCATTTCCCTCGGCAGGAATTGTGGTAAAATATATTGGCGTGTTGCCAAAAAGCAGCGTGTCCGGGCCGAGGAGACCATCCGGGAACGGATGGGTGTCACGCCTGAGGAGGGCAGGGACATCATCCACCGTCTTTTCCTCAATCTGGGGATGACCTTCATGGAGATGCTCTATATGCCCGCTCTGAACAAGGACAATATCCGGGGCCTTGTTACCTTTGACCGTCCGGATGTCCTGTGGGAGGCTCTTGCCCAGAAAAAGGGCGTCGTCATGCTTGCCTGTCACATCGACAACTGGGAATGGCTCGGGGCGGCCCTGGCACTTAACGGATTTCCGCTCAGTGCGGTCGAAAAACCACAGCCCAATCCGGTTTACAGCGATTTCATGAACGAGCTGCGCCGCGGCGTCGGGCAGGAAATCTTTGCCCGCGGGACCAACGAAATCCTGGGCTGCGCCCGGGCCATGAAAAAGGGCCGGATGCTCGGTCTCATTGCCGATCAGGATGGTGGTTACCACGGGATTTTTGTACCCTTTTTCGGCAAGATGGCGTCGACCCCGGAGGGACCCGCTTATTTTGCCCGCAAATTCAAGGCACCCGTGATCCCGATCTTCATCATCCGCAGGAAGAACGGCTATGGCCATCGGGTCTTTGTCAAGGATCCCATCTATTATGAAGATACGGGCGACCGCAAACATGATGATTATGTCATCACTCTCAAGATGACGCAGGAAGTGGAAAAGATCATCCGACAGTATCCCGATAACTGGATCTGGTTCCAGCATCGGTGGAATACGCCTTACGAAGGCTGAGAAAGGAACGTACGGCATGCGCTCAGATAAACGTACAATCTTAGTGATCCTGGGAGCCGTGCTGCTCATGGGCGGTGTCATCGGCTGGCTGCTCAGCAGCAAGCCTACCGCGGGTACGGTGAAAGAAGCCAGGCAGACGGATCCGCATCAGGTGACCGGTTCGACCATCGAAGAAACAAAGGACGGCCGGAAGGTCTGGACCCTTACCGTCGCTTCCATGGTCTATGATAAAAAGACCCAGGTCGACAGGATGCAGGGAATCAAAGGGACCTTCTTTGACGAGGACGGAACGACCATGACCGTGACAGCCGATGAAGGCGAAGTCAATCTCAAGACAAAGGATGTCGTCCTGACAAAGAACCCTGTGGGGACGACTTCCACAAACGGCAGGGTGACTGCGGATAAAGTGACCTGGCAGAACGACAAACAGCTGGTCATTGCGGAAGGCAATGCCCGGATTTCCAGGGATGATGTCCTGGCCACGGGGGATAAAGCCACTTTCAATGTGGCCCTGAACCAGGCAAAGCTCGAAGGGAATGCCAAAGTACAGAAGGGAGGGGACAAGCAGTGAAAATCAAGACAATATGTGTGCTGGGACTGATGGCCGGCCTCCTGTCATTCGGATCGGCAGCATTTGCCGCTTCGTCCGTCAGCGGGGATTATGTGGATTATGATTTCCGTTCGGGACAGGCCGTCGTCAAGGGCAATGTGAAGCTGACCCATGACAAGGGAAGCGCGTCTTCCCGTGAAGCGGAATACAATACGAAGACCGGCGAAGGCAAGCTGACGGGCAATGTCATCGCTGACCAGGAGGATGCCCATCTGACCTGTGCCACGCTGATCATCAAGAATAAGGGCGATTATCTTTCCGCCATCGGCGATGCCGTCCTCAAGAAAGCCGACAAGACGCTGCGGGCGGGCCAGGTCAATTATGACTCGGCTGCCCAGTTTGCGGAAACCGTCGGTTCCTGGGCCCAGATGACGATGGATGACGGTTCTTCGCTGGACTCTTCTTATCTGAAATACGATATGGGATCGGGCGTTGCCAATGCGGACGGAAATGTCCGCCTGATCAGCCCTCCCCGCAAACTGACGGCCCGGGCCGACAATGCCGTGTACGACACGAAGGAAGAGGACGGGACGATCCGTCTCATCGGGAATGCCACGGCGACCCAGGACGGCAATACCGTAAACGGTGACGTGCTGACCATCCGCGGTGCCGGCGGCCGGGTATCGACGGCGGACGGCAATGTCAAGATGGTGATCGTGCCAAAGGAATCGGAGCCGGCACAGAATGATGAAACGCTGGTCTACCAGGTGGCGGGCAGCGACCGTCTCCCATCCAGGGTCTACAAGTTCTACAACTGGCCCGGTGATCCCGTGACCGTGGGTGATACCGAGTTGAATCTGGCGTAAAGGAGAAGTAAAAAGAGAGTGAAGATACGCACAGAAAATCTGGTGAAGATCTATGGGGGCCGGACAGTTGTCGATCACATCTCCCTCGAAGTGGAGCAGGGGACCATTGTAGGCCTCCTGGGCAAGAACGGGGCGGGAAAGACGACGACCTTTTATATGATCGTCGGGCTGGAACATCCCGATGGGGGCCATGTCTATCTGGATCAGCGGGACATCACGCACCTGCCCATGTACAAGCGGGCTCTGGCAGGCGTGGGCTATCTGCCCCAGGAAGCGTCCGTTTTCCGGAAGCTGACGGTGGAACAGAACCTGCTGGCCATCCTGGAAGAAGTCGAACCGGATAAGAAAAAACGTCAGGAGAAAATGGAAGCCCTGATCGAGGAGTTCCATATCGGCCATATCCGCAAGAGCATCGGGACGGCCCTTTCCGGCGGTGAGCGGCGCCGCGTGGAGATCGCCCGGGCCCTTGCCATGGATCCGGCCTTCATCCTGCTGGATGAACCCTTTGCCGGCATCGACCCCATCGCCGTGGCCGATATCCAGCTCATGGTCAACCACCTGGCCAAAAGAGGGATCGGCGTGCTCATCACGGACCACAATGTCCGCGAGACCCTGAGCATCGTCAATAAAGCGTATATCGTCAACGAGGGGAAAGTCATGGTGGAAGGGACCAGTCAGCAGGTCGCAGCCGACCCCATTGCCCGGAAGTACTATCTGGGCGACAATTTCCGGCTGTAAAGCGAGGCATCTTATGAAAATCCTGGATAAATATATTCTCAAACAGATGCTGCAGCCGTTCTGTTTTGGCGTGGCGGCGTTTTCCACGATTTTTGTGGCAAGTTCCTTCCTGTTCCGTGTCACTCAGTACATCACGCAGTACGGGGCATCCTATTCGTCCCTGTTCCGCCTGTTCCTGTGCCTGATGCCGGAAGTCATCAACTATACCTTCCCCATGTCCATGCTGCTCGCTTCCCTGCTGACGATGGGACAGCTGTCGGGCAACAGTGAGATCACAGCCATGCGCAGCGGCGGACTGAGCTTCCGGCGCATTGCCGCACCGATCCTGGCTGCGGGCTTCGTAGTCAGCCTTTTTTCCGTCGTCTGGGCGGAAAAAGTGGTGCCGCCGGCCAAGGCCGAGTATGAGCGGATCATCCGGCAGGAAATCAAGAACAACACAAAGCCTCCGTCCCAGGACCATGTACTGATCAAGAATATCCACAACGGGCAGCTCGAACGGCTGACCTATGCCCGCACGTTTGATGAAAAAGATGGTGTCATGAAGGACATCACCATCGAAGAATGGCAGAACGGCCGTATCGTCCGGATCCAGCGCACCCCTTCGGCCAAATGGGAGAACGGGACCTGGGTCATGGACAAGGGGACGGTCACGGAACTGACGGGTGAGGATGGTCTGACGCGGACCATGACCTTTGAAAAACAGGTGCTGCCCATCTCGGAAACGCCGAAGACCATTACGCTGGATCAGAAGGACCCGGATGAAATGACCATCGGCGAACTGAAGATGTACATCGGCATCCTGGAGCGGCAGTACCAGCCGACGAGCAAGTACGTGATGGAAATGTACCGGCGCTTCACCGTGCCCCTGGCAAGCTTCTTCTTTGCCCTCATCGGTGTGCCCCTCGGCGTGCAGAGCCAGCGGACCGGAACTTCGATGGGACTGGGCTTCAGCGTGGTCATCATCTTCATCTATTATTCCATCATGACATTCATGACGGGCCTCGGTCAGGGCGGCGTCATCCCGCCGCTCATCGCATCCCTTACGCCGAACGTGCTGTGCGGCGCAGTGGGCTGCTGGCTGATCTGGAAAAAAGACAAAGCGTGATTTCTGCTCCGGGAAAGGTTCCTGCCTTCCCGGAGTTTTGCTTTGGAAATGAAAAACAGGAAAAAACGGGAAAAATATGCCGGAGTTTTTCTTCCTGTTTTCCGCTCTTCCTTTTTTCTGTAAAATTTCCTATAATTGAGTAGATATATCTAACCAAAGGAGGCGAACCGGATATGCTGGGTGTCAGATTGATCTTGATCCTTGCCGTCATGGGCGGCCTGATTGCCTTTCTGGGCGATAAACTGGGCAGCAAGATCGGCAAGAAGCGGATGCGGCTCTTCGGTCTGCGTCCTCATGATACCTCCGTCCTGATGACCGTTGTCAGCGGGATCCTCGTCGCCTCTGTGACCATGGGCGTGCTGACGGTGACATCCAAACAGGTCCGGACAGCTCTTTTTGGCATGAAACAGCTCCAGGCGGAACTGCAGACCCTGACGGAAAACAGGGAAAAAGCGAACCGCGAGATTTCCGCACAGAGTGAGACCATCCAGCAGCTCGATGACCAGATCGCCGGAGCCAGGGAAGAACTTGCCCGGGCAGAAGAAGAGAAAGCGAGCGCCCGGGCGCAGATGGAAGAGGCCCGCCGGGACCTGTCCCGGATGCAGGCGCAGTATGACGAGGCAAGCCGCCGTCTGGCGGATGCCGAGGCCCAGGCAAAACAGGCCGAGGCGGCCAAGGAGCAGCTCCAGAAAGACGTAAGCGGCCTGGAAAAGCAGGCGGAGGCGCTCCGCAAGAACATCATCGCCGTCCGCGAAGGCGACGTGGCTTTCCGCAGCGGTGAGATCCTCTATGCCGGGACGCTGCGGGCAGGGCTCGGCCTGGATAAATCACGGGAGGAACTGGAAGGGTTCCTGAATGCGGCCAACGCAGCCGTAGCCCGGCAGATCGGGGCCCAGGCCAATGTACCCGTGATCTGGCTTAGCAGGCAGAGCGTGGATGAGATGACGGCCCATCTGAGCAGTTCCAAAGGCGTGGCCTATGTCCGCCTCTGCGCGGCCGGCAATATCCTGCGCGGGGAAGTCGTCGTCAGCCGTCTGGAAATGACCGAGAGCCGTATCGTCTATGCCGAAGGCACGACCATCCTGGAACAGGATATCACCGTAAAACCCAATTCGGAGGAAGTGGATCTGGCCCTGATGGCATTTTTGAAGGATGTCAACCGCGTGGCCCAGGAGGCCGGCGTCATTCCGGATCCGCTGACCGGCAAAGTCGGCGTCATCTCAAGCGGCGATCTGGCCGCAGCGAGCGAACGGATCTCTTCTCTGGGCGGGCATGTCCGGATCACGGCCAAAGCCCTGCACGAAGTGACGGTCGCCGGACCGGTGACGCTGCGCATCGAGATCCGGCCGGAAGGGGAGACGCGGTTATGACGGGATCCATTCTTGCGGTCGATCCGGGCAGGGACAAGACCGGTGTCGCCCTGGTCGGCCGGGATGGCCGTATCGAAGCCTGTGAAGTGATCCTGATGCCGGACTTTGCAGCGCATTTCGCCCGCTTTGTCGCTTCTCGCAGGATCGACCGCTGCGTTCTGGGCAACGGGACGACTTCAAAGGCCATGGAAGAATTCCTGAAGGCCCATTATCCTGAATGGCCCCTCACTGTCATCGATGAAGCCTATAGCACCAGCGAGGCAAGGCAGCTGTACTGGGAGCTCCATCCACCAACCGGGCTCAGACGGTTCCTGCCGCGGGGACTGCTGCAGCCTTCCGGCAATATGGATGGCCTGGCGGCGGTGGTCCTTGCCAGGAGGTATCTGAAAAGCTTATCTTAGAGAAGGAAACAGAGAATAAAATTTCTCTGCTTCCTTCTTTGATTTTTATTTAATGCATAAAATATATCGTGTATACAAGCGTCAGTAAAACGTCAAAATTTTACGAAACTTTACAAAAAATTTCAAGTGTGCTATCCTTGAAGGGCAGGTATCACTGCATCGGCCTGGACCGAGGAAAAGAGGAGCCGCAGTGGACGGACCATGGAGGAAACAAGGGCACTCCTATGGGGATATCCGGCTGGGACTCCCGGATTCCGAAGGTCCTCTGTATCCAAAGGAGGATGACACTATGAAGAAGAGCCTCGTATTTGCAATGGCAATGGCGCTGGGCGTCAGCGCAACGGCATTTGCCGCCAACCCCTTCTCCGATGTACCCGCCGGCCACTGGGCCTATGCCGCTGTGGCCAAACTGGCTGCGGCCGGTATCGTCGATGGGTATCCTGACGGCACCTATAAAGGCGACCGTACGATGACCCGTTACGAGATGGCCCAGATCATCGCCAAGGCCCTCGCCAAGGGTGCCATCGGCGCTGATGACAAGCTGGTCAGCGAATTCGCTGATGAACTGGACAACCTGGGCGTCCGTGTGGCCAAACTGGAAAAGAACGCTGACAATGTCAGAGTGACCGGTGCAGTCCGCCTGAGCTATGAACAGGATGGCGGCGGAAAGTTCGACGGTGACGACGACAAATCTGCCTCCCGCCTCCGTACCCGTCTGTTCTTCACGGGTGAAGTCAATGACAACTGGCATTATGTGGCCATGCTGGAAAACAACCAGTACTTCCAGGGCCAGAACGAAAACGGTGAAGATGACACCGATTTCCAGCGCGCCTATCTGCAGGGCAACATCGGTGTGGTCAATGTGACGGCCGGCCGCTTCAATGCTTTCTATGGCGACGGCAACATCTTCGATGACCGTGCCGATGCCATCGAAGTGACGGTTCCCTTCGGCGATGCTCACTTCCGGGCAGCCTATGGCAAGATGGCCAACAGCAAAGATTATACCGGTACGTACGGCAGCAAGGATGCCGGTGATTCCATTGCCGACAAATTCTGGACAGCCGAACTGGGCGGCACCTGGGGCAATTTCGACCTGACCGCCTCCTATCTGAAGGCTGACGATGTCTATCAGAACGACAGCGTCCGGAATGACGACAAGATCTGGACCGCTCAGGCCGTGTATCATCCCGGCAAGTTCTATCTGGGTGCCATGTACCTGAAGGGCGACGATGATTCCCTGAAGGGCACCGCGTATCCGAACGGTGACGATGACGGTTACGTCGTAAAGATGGGCTGGGCCGGCGCGCAGGAAGACAAACCCGGCTCCTGGGGCCTCTACACGAGCTACTATGATCAGGGCGCTCCCACGGTCATTGCCCATACGATGAACGGCCCGGCCTGGAAGTTCAACGATGGTGACGGTTTCAAGGGCTGGATGGTCGGCGGCAACCTGACGCTTGCCAAAAATATGGTCGCCTATGTGGAATACTATGACCTGAAGGGCAAGGAATCCGACGATCACGGCCGTACGCTGTGGTCCGAACTGGATATCACGTTCTAAAGAAACTGCCTGTACAAGTCAGCAGGGACGGCAAATCAGCCGTCCCTGCTTTTTGTATGGAAAAACGGGGAAGGAGTACAGCTCCTGCCAGGGAGAAGTTTAGAGCTGGATCCCGTCAGGGTCCGGATTTTTTGCGGGACCCTGCAAAACCCATAAGAAAATCGGGAAAAAAACAGGAAACTGAAAAAACATCCTTCTATGTCTCTCTCCGAGGACGGTATTTTTTCTGTTACAGCAAGGAAAGTACTGACTTTTTCTTATGTCAGACTCAATTCAGAGAAAAATCGCTTGACATGATCGGAAATACTCCATTTACAATCAGGATTCTGTATGAACATCACGAACGGGAAAAATGTATAATGAACACAGCAAGAAATGTCTTGCCCCATCGGCCCGAAGGAGAAGGATCCTGACGGAAGGCAGGCTGCACGCAGAGAAAACAAGGAAACTCGCACGGGGCAGAGTGCCGGACGGAAGGGAAATCTCTCCGGGAGGGCCGGAAATGCTTTTGAAGGAGGAAATTTCTTATGAAAAAGTCTCTGGTCCTTGCCATGGCAATGGCACTGGGTGTGAGCACAACGGCGTTTGCCGCGAACCCCTTCTCCGATGTCCCTGCCGGCCACTGAGCCTATGCCGCTGTGGCCAAGCTGGCTGCGGCCGGTGTCGTCGATGGATATCCTGACGGCACGTATAAGGGCGACCGTACGATGACTCGTTATGAAATGGCTCAGATCATCGCCAGGACCCTCGCCAAGGGCGCCATCGGCGCTGATGACAAGCTGGTCAGCGAATTTGCTGATGAACTGGACAACCTGGGTGTCCGCGTCGCCAAACCGGAAAAGAACGCTGACAATGTAAAGATCACGAGTCTTGCCAGGATGAGCTGCCGTGACAGCAACGGCGCTGCCGTAACGGGTGAACATTCCCGCTCCAGACTCCGTACGGATATCTTCTTTACGGGCGAAGTCAATGACAACTGGCATTATGTGACCATGCTCCGTAATGAACAGTTCTTCCAGGGCCAGAATGAAAACGGCGAAGACGATACGGATTTCCAGAGAGCCTATCTCGACGGCAATATCGGCGTCGTCAAGGTGACGGCCGGCCGCTACAATGAAAACATCAACGACGGCAACATCTGCGATACCCGTGTGGACGGCATCAAAGCGACGGTCCCGTTCGGCAATGCCTATTTCAAGGCTGAATACGGCAAGATGGCCGGATCCAGGGACTACACCGGACTCTATGGCGACGCGGAAGAAAATGCGCACGGCTATGGCGCCAGCACGGCTGACAAGTTCTGGCTGGCCGAAGTGGGCGGCACCTGGGGCAATTTCGACCTCTTTGCCAATTATCTGAAGGATGCCAATGTCAGAGGGCTGGCTCTTGCCTCCTCCGCCGATCCGATCCATGACGACAATATCTGGGCCGTGGGTGCCAGCTATCATGTCGGCAAGTTCGGCCTGGGCGCCATGTACGTCAAGGGCGATGATGATGTCCTGAAGGGGGCTGTCGATATGGACGGCCACGCTGCCGATGATTATGATGACGACGGTTATGTGATCAAGATGAACTGGGGCGGCGCCAGGCGAAACGAACCGGGCAGCTGGGGACTCCTGGCCAGATACGTCGATCTGGGAGCACCTGCCGTCATTTCCATGAGTGAAAACGGCGAAAGCGAGTACACCCGCTTCATCGGCGAAGGCTTCAAAGGCTACAAAGTGGGCGGCAACGTCACGCTGGCAAAGAACCTGATCGCGGAAGTCGACTACTATGACTACAAGGGCAAGGAAACGGACAAACATGCCCGCACCCTGTGGTCCCAGCTGTACGTCCACTTCTGATCCTGCGTATAAGCTGTAACAAAACGAGGACACTGCTGAAAGGCAGCGTCCTCGTTTTGTATGATCCGCGGGCCTGACGGCGGGAAGCATACCTAAAACGGCGTCCCCGCTGTGCTGTATCCGGGCAGGTCCGCAGCCTGAAACGGGGGAGCCCGTGAATCCCGCATTTTCTGCGGTTCTGAGCTGGATTTCAGAGGGTTTGCCACAGCCATAAAAAAATCAGATGAAGTAAGCCACAATAGCGATAGAAAAACGATATGACTAATGAGTCAAATATTCGGCATCAAAGAAAAATTTATGGTATAATAAGGGAGCAAGAAAAGATCTTGCGATGAGGGACCAATGGACAGGTTCCCGACGGACGATGCCCTGCACGTAGAGGAAACAAGGATACTCGCACGTAGACAAGGTGTTGGAGGGAGGGATTCCTTTCCGGACGGTTCCAGACTGTTCCTGAAGGAGGAATTTCTTATGAAAAAGTCTCTCGTATTTGCCATGGCTATGGCGCTGGGCGTGAGCGCAACTGCGTTTGCTGCAAACCCCTTCTCCGATGTGCCTGCCGGCCACTGGGCCTATGCAGCTGTTGCCAAACTGGCTGCCGCCGGTGTGGTCGATGGGTATCCTGACGGCACCTTTAAGGGCGACCGTACGATGACCCGTTATGAAATGGCTCAGATCATCGCCAAGGCCCTCGCCAAGGGCGCTATCGGGGCTGATGACAAGCTGGTCAGCGAATTTGCTGATGAACTGGACAACCTGGGTGTCCGCGTTGCCAAGCTGGAAAAGAACGCTGACAACGTCCGCATCACCGGCAACGTCCGTATGAGCTACCGCGACAGCAACGGCGGCAAACTGGACGGCACTCCGGACAAATCCCAGTCCAGACTCCGTACCCGTCTGTTCTTCACGGGCGAAGTCAATGACAACTGGCATTATGTAGCACTGCTGGAAAACAACCAGTACTTCCAGGGCCAGAACGAAAACGGTGAAGATGATACCGATTTCCAGAGAGCTTACCTGACCGGCAACATCGGCGTGGTCAACATCTCCGCCGGCCGTCAGCAGGGCACCTACGGCGATGCCGATATCTACGATGACCGTGTGGACTCCATCAAAGCCCGCGTTCCGTTCGGCGATGCCTACTTCAAGGCTGAATACGGCAAGCTGGCCAACAAGAAAGACTATACCGGCACCTGGGGTGACGCTGATAAGGGTGACTCCAACGGCGACAAGTTCTGGGAAGCAGAACTGGGCGGCACCTGGGGCAACTTCGACCTCGCTGCTGAATACATCAAAGCCGATGACATGAACTACGGCAAAGATGCCCTGATCCTGGGCGATGACAAAGTCTGGGATCTGCGTGCCAACTACCATGTGGGCAAGTATTATCTGGGCGCCATGTACATCAAGGGTGATGATGATTCCCTGGAAGGCACCGCTTATCCGAACGGCGACGATGACGGCTTTGTCATCAAGACGGGCTGGGCCGGCGCCAAGGCTTCCGATCCCGGCAGCTGGGGTCTCTTTGCCAAGTACTATGATCAGGGAGCTCCCACGATGCTCGCACCGACCATGAACGGCCTGTGGACTTCCTTCAAGGGCGAAGGCTTCAAGGGCTACCTCGTTGGCGGCAACCTGACCGTTGCCAAGAACATGGTCGCTCAGGTTGAATACTACGACCTGAAGGGCAAGGAATCCGACGAACACGCCCGGACTCTGTGGTCTCAGCTGGTTGTAACGTTCTGATAACGGAACGACTTCACATTGTAACAAAAGCACAAAACCGGACAGTGCATCTGCACTGTCCGGTTTTTTCATAGATATTATAAAATCGATGAAAAATATTAATAGTCATAAAAAACATAAAAATAAGTTTTCTTTAAATCGAAAAAAACGATACAAAACAGGAAGTAAACATAAATAAATCTTATCGTACATGTATAAAAAACAGATAAATCAGATAACTATAGATTTAACAATAATAAAAATGCACAGAAATAAGAAAAACTTTGTGACAGTGCCGGGCTGTTCAAAAAGAAAAATCTATGATACTCTGTAGGAGCAATCCGGTTGGATATCGTTGAAATCGATGACTCCGTGCGCGGACCGAGGAAACTAGGCAACTCTGGCAGATGCGTGGGGACGAAGAGACGGAAATGAGATTCCGGCCGAGATAATTCTAAAGGAGGAATTTCTTATGAAAAAGTCTCTGGTATTTGCTATGGCTATGGCACTGGGCGTAAGCGCCACTGCTTTTGCCGCGAACCCCTTCTCCGACGTTCCTGCCGGCCACTGGGCTTATGCAGCCGTTGCCAAACTGGCTGCTGCAGGCATTGTCGATGGGTATCCTGACGGCACCTACAAAGGTGACCGCACCATGACCCGTTATGAAATGGCTCAGATCATCGCCAAGGCCCTGGCCAAGGGCGCTATCGGCGCTGATGACAAGCTGGTCAGCGAATTTGCTGACGAACTGGACAACCTGGGTGTCCGCGTTGCCAAGCTGGAAAAGAACGCTGACAACGTCCGCATCACCGGTACCGTGAAGGCTTCCTACAAGGAAAGCAGCGGCGGTGCTGTGAACCATGACAAGGATCAGGCCAGACTCCGTACGGATATCTTCTTCACCGGCGAAGTAAACGACAACTGGCATTATGTGGCTATGCTCCGTAACCAGGAATTCTTTGAAGGCCAGAACGAAAACGGTGAAACCGATACCAACTTCCAGAGAGCTTACCTGACCGGTAACATCGGCGTCGTAAAGATCAACGCCGGCCGTTACAATGAAAACATCAACGACGGCAACACTTATGATACCCGTGTCGACGGCATCAAAGCCACCGTTCCTTTCGGCGATGCTTACTTCACCGCTGAATACGGCAAGATGGCTAACAAGGATGACGTGACCGGTGCCAAGGTCGGCGGTAAGGATGGACAATCCTATGTTGACAAGTTCTGGTTCACCGAACTGGGCGGCACCTGGGGCAACTTCGATATGTTCGCTAACTACCTGAGAGCTGACAATGATATCGCCATGGGCCTGAACGGTGATGACAACTCCATCTGGGGTGTCGGCACCAAATACCATACCGGCAAGTTCGGCCTGAGCGCTATGTACCTGAAGGGCGACGATGATACCCTGAAGGGCACCGATTATGAAGATGCTGATGATGACGGCTACGTCGTAAAGATGACCTGGGCCGGCGCCAACAAAGCCAACCCGGGCAGCTGGGGCCTGTTCGCTCAGTACTATGATCTGGGCGCTCCGACCGTCATCTCCCACACCATGGATGGTGAATATGACCTGTTCAAGGGTGAAGGCTTCAAGGGCTTCAACGTTGGCGGCAATGTCACCGTTGCCAAGAACATGGTTGCCCAGGTTAACTACTATGACCTGAAGGGTAAGGAATCTGATCAGCATGCTCGTACCATCTGGTCTCAGCTGGTTGTTTCCTTCTAATTTCCCTGGCGGAAACCTCAATGAGGACAATGCTTCGGCATTGTCCTCATTTTTTTATAGGCTCTGGAGCTGTGATGCCGCAATCGGCTGTCAGCGGACAGCAGCCAGCAGCCAGTGGGCAGCGGTCAGCCGCGGTCCGCGATTTGCGGCCTGCGATCTCTGCGGCCTGCGGCCCGCGATCTACAATCTGCGACCTGCGACCCGCGTCCCGCGATTTGCGACCTGCGATCTGCGACCTGCGACCCGCGTCCCGCGAAAGGTGTATCATATTTTTAGACAGTAGAAAGTGAGACTTTCCTGGAGAAAGGAGCGTCTTTATGAAGAGTCTAAAAATGTACACCAAGAGTT
>OMYF01000023.1 GCA_900315205.1 uncultured Acidaminococcus sp. | reverse complement strand
TTAAGTTTTGTAGCAAAAACTATTTTAAGATGAAGGTCTTTCTTTTTGCAACTTTATAAGGGATTATTCATTCCACCGAGAACTATTTTACACTAAGGACCGTATCGGCAGGGCATCTGTAAAAAATCCTGTACAGGACGCAGCCGGGGCGGCACAGGACGGACCAGCAGCTCACCTTTTGCCGGGAAAGCAAATAATATGATAAAGCGCATGGGAGCACAGAAAAAACAGGGCGTCATTCGATACGGACCGTACCCAATGACACCCTGCCCTGTGATGCACTGCCTGCTGCAGGGAGTGCTTTCCCATTCTTTTTCACATTCCGTCCTGCCCCGCCACGCGCCCGGCTTTGGCGAGCAGAGCCTTCGTATCGATTTTCCCTGCCGCGTTCAGCGGAAATTCCGTCAGTCTGACAAAGACTTTCGGCAGCTCTGACGGCAGCAGGGTTTCCCGCAGTGCCTGCCGGAGCTGTGCTGCGTTCCGCTCCTCTTTCAGGATCACAAATGCTGCCATATCCTGGCCGCGCTGTCCATCGCTTATGGCAAGGACCACGGCATCGGAAACAGCGGGCAGGCGGAGCAGGGCTTCCTCGACCCGGGTACAGCTGATCGTCAGACCGCCCTTGTTGACGATCTGCCCCCGGCGCCCTTCAAAAATAAGATACCCGTCCCGGTCCCAGTGACCGGCATCACCAAGTGTACAGGGCTGCGGCAGTCCTTCCACATGGTACGGCGTAGAAACATAGATAAGCCCGTCCTGCAAAAATACGCGGACACCCCGGCAGGGTCTGCCGACACTGCCGGGATGGGCCAGCAGTTCCTCATAGGTGAGGCTCGTGATATAGTCCAGTTCACTGGCTCCATAATACAGAAAGATTTCACTCCTGGGAAACGTATGTTTCAGTGCCCGTGCAGTGCCTTCATCCAAAAGCTGGGAACCTGCCATGACCGTCCTTACCTTCGGGAATGCGGCCGTGACAGAGCGCAGGAACAGTTTGAGCTTGACCGGCACCAGATAGACGCAGGTCACACCGTACTGCGCTATGGCGCGGGCCCAGGAACGGGGCCGGATCCCGTCAGACACCACGAGGGTTGCGCCGCTGGCGAGCAGGCAGGCCCAGACATTGAGATTTCCCGTAAAACTCATACTACCTTCGATAAAAGCTACCGTATCCGGCCCCGTTCCGAAGATCCGGTTCTGTTCGAAAAAAAAATCTGCCCAGCTTTCATACGTCCGGTACATCAGTTTGGGCAGTCCCGTGGTCCCGGAACTCAGGACCCCCATGCAGACGCGGCTGAGATCACGGGTCTCCGGCGCTGCAGGCTCCAGAAACCCGGTGTCGACCCAGCCGATCCCACGGACCCGGGCAAGCTCAAAGGCCATCTGCTGCGTCAGATCCGGATGCCCGAGGACGGGTACAAAGCCCGCTTTTTCGGCCCCCAGGAACGCGGTCATCTGTTCCAGAGGCCGGCGGCGGACGATGAGCAGTGTGCCCCGCCCCGCGCCGGCCTGCTTCCGGAGGTTTTCCGCATATCTTTCCGCCAGGCTGTCCAGGTCCGCATAGGTATAAAGCCGTCCGTTTGCGATGACCGCCGCCTTTTCCGGCGTTTCAACGGCCCACTGCGCGGCCAGTGCTGCATAGTCCATTTTTCACGCTCCTTTGGGAAAACGCTGACTCATTCGATATTTTCCAGGAGAAGGCCGCTTCCGGTCCCTCCCGCACCGGCAATGGCACAAAGCCCGTATCGTCCTTTCCGGGCTTTCAGGGCAGCCACGGCATGGAGTACCAGGACGGCACCGCTCGCACCATACGGATGGCCGTAGGCGAGGGCACCGCCCAGGGGCAGATACGCGTCCCGGCACTCCGGATGGTCACGGAGGAAAAGGGCATCGATCACGGCAAATGCTTCGTTATACTCTATCGCATCAAGGTCACAGCAGCGGAGACCGCTGCGGCGCAGCAGCACATCCCCCACCCGGAGTGCTCCCAGAGGGCTGAAACGGGGATCACCGGCCGCATCTGTCACTTCTGCAATGCGGGCCCAGGGTACTGCAGGATGACCCGCCCGCTGCCACGCAAGCAGGCGCCGGCCGGACACCAGCAGCAGAAAGGCAGCCCCATCGTGGGTAAGGCAGGAAGTCGCCGCCGTAAGGGACGGCACCGCGTGTCCCAGCGGCGCTTCTCCCGCTGCAGCCCGGAGCGGATTGATCAGATGAAGGACTTCCTCCTCCGTAAAGAGCGCCGGCATGCGCCCTGCAAGGGCCGGACTCATCCGGGGGCGGATTCCCTCGTCCCGGTTACTGCCAAAAAGGCTGACCACATAAGGTGCAAGGAGAGCTTTTGACCCGCTCGCGAGGCGGTGGCTCCGGACGGCCCAGGCATCCAGTTCCTCCCGCGGCACCCCATACCACTGGGCTGTCCGCTCCGCGCCCTCGAGCATGGCCCGCGGGCTGTCCGTATCCGGAGAAAAACGGGCAACCTTATACCCTTCTTTGCGGTAGAACGGATCCTGAGGCTGATAAATGCGCAGCGGCTGCAGCGAAGTCGACTCGATTCCGCCGCAGAGCAGCAGATCCGCCATTCCGCTCCGGATCTTTGCCCAGCCAAGACTGATGGCTTCAGCTGCGGAAGCGCACTGCATATCCACAGTCAGGGCGGGGATGGAAGGATCCAGCCCTGCCGTCAGGGCCGTCAGGCGCATCAGATTGCCGCCGGGGCCGACAGCATTGCCGCCGATGACTTCATCCGCCTTTTTAGCCTGAGGCCACATTTTAAAAATCGCCCGGAAAAGAGCGGCTCCGAGCTCTTCCGGACGAATCTTGTCAAAACATCCATGGGTCAGTCCCAGGTGGGTGCGCAGGCCGCCCAGGACATAGACCTCTTCCGGTTCAACAGACATCATTTTCCAATTCCATAACGGTACAGACGGGAAGCCAGCATCGCTGCCACGACTACCTTCAGGACATCCCCGATCAGGAAGGGGAATACGGCCGAAACGAGTGTGGCCCACACCCCGATGCGGTTGACGGCATACATGCTGATGCAGCCGCAGATATAGATCACAGGCATACCGATGCAGATCCCGGCAGTGACGAGCCTGCGGAAATCATGGGAATCCCCGCGGAAAGCACTCATTGCCGCGACGGCTGCCAAAAAGCCCAAATTGAAGCCGCCCGTCGGGCCGATGATCTTGATCAGTCCGCTCGTCCCGCCCACAAAGACAGGGACGCCGGCAACACCAAGGAGCAGATAGATGAGGATGGTCATGACTGCCTGTTTAGGCTTCATGATGAAGGCGACCAGATTCACGACGATGGTCAGCGCCGTCACCATGGCGGGTGTGAAAGGCAGCGGAAAAGAAATGTAGGCCGACACTGCTAAAAGCGCGACACAGACAGCAGTGCTCGTCATCATACGGATTGGGGAGACATCTCTGGAAGCTCCTTGAACAGTAGTGCGTGAAATGTTTTCCTGGCTCATCGATATGTTCCTCCTTGAGATAAATGGGTATACCCGCATGGACAGGTGACCGGAATTTCACAGAAAGGAAATCAGGATAGCCAAGAGTCCGGCCCAGCTCCAAAAAGATGAGGAGCCCCTGGACCACGGGAGTCTCCGTCAGGTGGATGGGATTGAAATCTCCCGTTGCCCGGGCAAAATCCTCCACTTCTTCTTTGGAAAAAGAACGCCACAGTCTTCCCTGGTACCCCTCATGCCGAGCCCTGGAAGGTGCCTGTCTGGGAAAACCGGCAAAGAAGATCCACGCTTCGAGGATCCCGGTCATACGGGGCCCGTTCCAGGCCTGCACCTGCAGGCACTCGACTTCCGACCCGGGCTTTACGATTTCCGTTTTCCAGGCAGTCTCCGCTGTTTCCTCGCCCCAGCGGGCAAAGCTGATCCTTCCTATATAGCTGTTGTCGTACCGGCTTCCCTGATAAACGGAAAGCTCGTGTACATAATCCATCATTCGATCCTTACCCATAGATTTTACTTGTTTATCCCTTTCTGGTCAACTTGCAATTTTCACAAGGTTAACATATCTTTTTTCAAACAGGCTGCGGCTGCCCGCAGCCATCAGGACTTCCTTCATTCCATCGGCAGATCGATGATCCCGGCAGCATAGGGAGCAATCTCATACTGCTGAAAAATGAAATGGATCTTTCCATTCCTGTCGAGATAGAAATTTTCCGGCAGTCTGGCAAGACCTGTGAAATCTTCAAAGAAACTGTGTTCTTTGCCATACGGAGAAGCCCAGAGCGCTTCATTGACAAGCTCCAGGGTATATGGCTTTCTTCCCCTTTTTTGCAGGACTTCCTGCCAGGTGACGCGTCTTCCCGTCGCCCTGTCAAACACAACGCCCCGTTCCCAGCTCGATGGATGGGCTGCCCTTTCGTAATAGTCCATGCCGTAACAGCGGAAACCGAGGAATTCCTGATCAGCATAATCGACCAGGTAATCCACGGAGGACGTCAGCATTTCACCGCGTCCCTCCGTATAGGGACGGTTGGCTCTTGTGTAAGCCTCCTGGGATCTTTCGGCCTGCGCTTTGAAATAATGATTGATCCTCGCTGTGACATGTGAATTCCCTTCCACTGTCACATAGGGATAATGGAGTGTCAGGCCGGCCTCCGAGATCTGCCTTTCCCGGACAGTGAGACCGCCCTGCCGGAATATGATCTGTCCCGGCACTTTGTGTTCATAGGCAAGGTCCGTGTACTGCTGCGAAGCAGCCCGGACCGGCCGCGGCACGGACACTGTCAGTACCGGAGAAAGAACCAGGCTGAGGATGGCACCTGCAGCCAGACAGCAATGCAATTTCCTTCCTGTCATCATCACCGCTCCCTTCCAAATCAGCGTTTTCCTGCGGGCCCGGATGGTTCATCGCTTACTCCTGTAATGTATATACGACGCGGACCAGTTTTTTTCCTTCCACAGGATTTCCCGCCCTGTCGAGAGCAGGATGGAACCGCCATTCATATGCGGACTGCAGTGCAGCCGAATCCAGCCGGCTGAAGCCGGAACTTTCTTCCACCCAGGCCGCTGTCACGGAACCGGACGCGGATATTTCCACTCCGATGACCACGCTTCCTGTTTCTCCGGCCTGACGGGAAGCTGCCGGATACTGCTTGCGGTAGTAGCTGAGGCTGGCCGGACGGCTTTCATCCGAATCGGAGCCTGTTCCGCCATTGCCGCTGCCCGCCGCATTTCCGTCACCGCTGCCGGCTGCAGTCCCGTCACCGCCGCCGGCACTGTCTCCGCCGCCGGCAGGGCCCGTGCCTGAAGAAGTGCCTTCTCTCACCGCAGTTTCTCCGCCCTGCCCATGATCCGATGCGGCTGCCGCGGGCACTGTGCTTCCGGCACCGGCAGCGTCATCCGGCAAAAATGGCTGCATTTCCCTGCCGGCACCGGAAGGCTCCGCATGAAAGGCAGCCGTCGGGGCAAGCGGTCCGGAACCGGGAAGAGGAGCCGCTGCTCCGCCGCCTTCTTTTCCCGTTTTTCCCATTTTTTCCCCGTCAGCCAGGCTGACTTCGATCAGCATTTCCGGAGCTTTTTCGATATGCTTTCGGGCAGCCAGTCCCAGTGCGGAAAGGATCAGGATGTGAAGCGCCAGGGATGCCGCCATGCTGCTGCGCCAGCTGTGCCGGCCCATTTCAGCTCTCCGGCCGGACGGCCAGGGAAAACTGCCTGAGTCCGGCTTTTTTCAGGATTTCCATGACGCTCACGACGCGTCCGTAACTGACACTGCGGTCTGCCCGGATGATGACAGCCGCCTGATCCGCCGCTGCTGCCCTTGCGGCAAGTCCTTCCGCAGTAACGGGCTCGCCCTGCCAGTAAACGGACCCGTCAGCCCGGATAGCCACGTCAACGGACTGCCGGCGGCTGCGCTCAGCTTCCGCCTGAGGCACATCCACGGGCACCGTATAAGACTGGTCCATATACATCATGCTGACGATGAACACGACAAGGAGCAAAAAGATCAGGTCGACCATGGGGCCGATCTGGATCACCGGATCCGAGTCCCTGTCCGAATGAAGCTGAATCATGCCTGATGCTCCTTTTTACGCGCCACGGCTTCTGAAAAAGTACTGCAGAGCAGTTCCATTTCCAGAGTGATCTGATGCACCCGCTGCGAAAAATAGGCATAGAAGCACATTGTCACAATGGCGATGGAAAGTCCGAAGACCGTCGTGATCAGCGCTTCTCCGACGCCGCCCGTCACCGCAAGAGGATTGTCCCACCGCGACCCCAGCGCAGCAAAGGAAGCCATCATGCCCGTGATGGTGCCCAGGAGTCCCAGCAGCGGGGATAAGGTGACAATCACTTTAAGATACGGCAGGCCATGCGCAAAGCGGTTCAGGATGGACCGGCTTTCCCCTGTGACAAAGGCTTCCTGCAGCTGCAGATATTCCGGTGCTTCCAGCAGATGGACCGCCAGTGCCGCCAGGCCGCCCTTTGTCGCCCGGGCAAGGTTCCGTGCCTCTTCCCAGTGATCCTTGCGGAGCGCCCTGCAGAACCGCTCCGAAAACCCCCGTTCCGTGTCCGCCCGGTGGAAAAAGGCGAGCCTGTCCAGGATCACGGCGACGGAAACCAGGGAGCAAACGAGCAGCGGCCACATCACCAGGCCTCCTCTGGTAAAATATTCCATCCCCAAATAGATTGCTTTCATTATGATTTCTCTCCTTCGGCCAGCAGGCCTGCCAGTTTTTCCCTCATCTGTTCCGACCGTCCTTCCGTGCGGGGGATGATTTCCACAGCCCGGCTGTCACGCTGGACGCTGCAGGGCTCCCCATAGGCCCGGCTTACGGCTTCATCCGTAAGGACTTCTTCCCAGTTCCCGTCACGGACGATTTCTCCCCGGCCCAGCAGGATCAGGCGGCTGCAGCAGCGCGCAGCCAGCGTCAGATCATGGAGCGCGATGACGACGCTCCGTCCCGCCTCCGCCAGCTCCATGAAAATCTGGAAGATGTCCCGTTCCTGGACAGGATCGAGGAATGCTGTCGGCTCATCCAGCAAATAGACTTCTCCCTGCTGGAACAGCGTACGCGCCAGCAGAGCCCGCTGTCTCTGCCCGCCTGAAAGGAGCGTCACGGGTCGCTCCGCCAGATCTCCGATGCCCACAAGTTCCAGATACTGCCGTGCCCGCCCCGTATCTTCTCCGCCGTGCTGCCACCAGGGAAGGCGGGCATACTGACCGAGCTGGACCACATCGAGGGTCCGGTAGGCAAACGGGATCGGGCATTCCTGCGGCAGGTAGGCAATATGTCCGGCCAGTTCCCGCCGGGGCCAGTTCGCAAGCGGCCTTCCCCGGAAAGCGGCCTTCCCCCGGCGCGGCGGCAGAAGCCCTGCCAGGGTCCTCAGGAGGGTACTCTTGCCTCCGCCATTGGGTCCGATGAGGCCGATGCATTCACCCGGTTCTATGTCCAGGGATACGTGATGGAGCACAGAAGAGGTCCCATATCCCAGGGACGCGTTTTGGAGTGACAGCATATCAATATCCTTTCAGGAGTTCTTCCGGTTCCGGAGGGAAAAGTTCCTTCCCATAGGCTGCATTGGCCATTTTTTTGATTCCATAGACAAGCTGGGGCGATGCATCATAGACATAACGGTCCGGCAGAGCCACGATCCGTACGTGTCCCTGCAGACCGGCATAGGCCGGATCCGCAAAGAAACGCTGCTGCAGTGCCTCATAGGCATCTTTTTCTTCCGCATAGGGCTGAGAAGTAAGGATAAAATCCGGCCGCGCTGCAAGCACAGCCTCGCGGGAAATCTCCATACCGTTCTTCAGGCCGCTTTTGGCCAGGCCGTTCACCCAGCCGCCGCGGGCCGCCAGTTCATCATACAGGGACCCGCTCCCGCCGTAGCGGCTCATCAGGGAGAGCAGGATGCCCACAGGTTTGTTTCCCTGCTGCTGACCCACGACTGCTTCGATCTGATTCAGCTCATTTTCCATGGTGCGGATGACTTTTCTTCCCACCGCTTCCTGATGCAGGACAAGCCCCATCAGACGCACATTCTCCTCAACCTCAGCGACAGTCACGGGTCCATGACAGACAAAAACGGGGATACCCATCTCTTCCACTTTCTGGACCAGGAGCGGATCGGACCAGGTCGAGGCAAAGAACACATCCGCCCCGCTCTTCGCCACACTTTCCACGGTATACTGCCGGAAGCGGGGAAGCGCCTTTGTCTCTTCTGCGATGAAAGAGATCCCCGGCTCCGCCGCCAGGTAATAGACACCGGCAAGCCGGGATGCCGGCACAAGAGTCAGTACGGTCTCATCAAGATGCAGGGAATCCGTCAGGATCTTCTTCGGTTCCTTTGCAAAGGAAACCGCTTTGCCGCGGGCATCCGTAACCACATAGCCGCCATGGCGGACCCAGGTGCCGCAGCCTGCAAAAATCAGGCAGATGACAAAAAGCAGCAGGGGGAACATGCCCCTCTTGAAATGCCGCATCGGCTTCCTCCTTTCCCTGCAGCCTCATACCAAAAAATGGAGGACCGCTGGTTGCGATTCCTCCATTATAGCACGGTTCCGGACGATTTTCCGTTCCGATTCCGGCCTTTTTAAAACTTGTATTCCGCACCGACGATGAACCGCCTGCCCGGCATCGGATAGCTGTCCTGACCGTTTACGGCACCGCCCATTTCCGCATAAGCCGCGTTATTCAGGTTATAAACAGAAACGAAACCGGTCCAGTGGGCATCGAACTTGTACCTGGCGTTCAGATCCAGTGTCAGATAACGGTTTTCTCCATAGAATTCTCTCGGATATCCGCTGTAATGCATGCCATACTTGGAAAGGCCGCTGGCCCCGCGGGCACGGAGCGAAACCATCCAGTCATCAGTATGGTAACGGACTCCGAACTGATAATAATTCGGAGCATAATTCAGATCGCGGATATAGCCCTGATCTTCATTGTTGTTCTCCACTTTTACATAGGTATAAGAAGCGTCCAGATCCCAGTGTTTGTTCAGTTTATGGTTGACGGACAGCTCCATACCGCGTTTCTTCTGCTTTTTGATATTTTCGGCCTGATAAGAATAGGTCGTGTAATCGACCATCGGCCATTCAATTGCATCAGTGATGTTGCTGTAGAAGGCGCTGATATTCCATTCCGTTGCCGGAGAAGACTTAAAATCATACCCCAGCGTATAGACATTGCCGTGCTCCGGTTTCAGATTCTCGTTGCCGCGATAGCTGTAATACCCAAAATATCCGGGATAGGAATAATACAGATCATCGATCGTAGGCACTTTGAATACCTGGTTCCAGGAGAAATAGGCATGGCTGTCCTCACTGAATTTTTTGTTGATGGCTGCGCTTCCGCTCGTCCTGCTGGCAATGCCGCTGTAATTGTCATAACGGATGCCGGTGTTCAGCTGCCAGGTAGGAGCAAACTGCCATTGATCCTGCAGATAGACAGCTCTGCTGTGATAGCCTTTTTTCCTGGCATAAGCGATTTCATTATCCGCTTCTGCATGGCGGTATTCCAGTCCTGCCAGCAATTTGTTCGTATCAGAAAGGGCAAAATTCTGCTGTCCTTCCAGAGCCCAGTCCGTTTCATGCATATCGCCGGAATTATTGTAGCTGTAATAGTTGCGGTAGGCACGCACAAAACCGCTGTTATCCTGCTGGCGGTTCCAGTCATACATCAGGCTGACATTATTGGTCTTTTTCGTCACATAGGAACTGCCAAAATAGCTCGTGACTGCATAAGGGCTGAAACCATCCAGAGTGGAATAATCATAGGTCAGTGTCAGACCGTCTTTGTCAGTGAAATCCTGCGTCAGCTTCATTGACAAACTGTCCTGCGTCGAGTTGGACTGGCCGGGCCATTTTTTGGTATCGCCGTTTTCAGCTTTATATTTCAGATGAGAAATTTTCTCGCGGTTGCCGGCAACGAACAGTCCCGTCTTGCCTTCTTTGCCGCCCACATCAAAGCCCCACTGCTGATTCCCCCAGGAGCCGTACCCCACATGGACTTTACCGCTTGTCTTTTCAGGAGTTTTGGTAATGATATTGATGACACCGCCGACAGCGTCAGCACCATATACTGTCGAAGCCCCGCCTTTGACGATTTCGATGTGATCGATGGCATCCACGGGCGGAAGTGTATTCGCATCAAAAGAGGCTCGAGTGGACATGGAACCCATGCTGTAGCTGACGCGGCGGCCGTCCACCAGCATCAGTACTCTCTCGTCCCCGTTGACGAGGATATGTTTTTCATTGGCACCGAGCCCGTTACTGATGACTCTTACCCCCGGCACATTCTCCAGTGCGTCCGCCACACTGCGGGAGTTCCATTCTTCAAGCTGCCGGGAAGTAACAGTGCTGACATTTGCCGGTGTATCCACCTTCTTATTCGGCATGCGGTTGGCAGTGATGACGATTTCTTCCGTATCCGCCGTTTCAGATTTTACAGCTTCAGCTCCCCAGGCTGTTGCTGCGGTTCCCATGAGAACAAGACTCAGGACTCCTGCGGCAATTTTTTTATTCCCCATCCGTTTCATAAAACAGCCTCCTTCATTTTTAGGAATATACAATAGAAAACACTAGTTATTGTACTCTTATATATAAAAAAGCACAATAACTTGTGGTCTTGTTTTTAATTATTTTGTTTCACCTAACTATTGACGGACTTTCATCAAAAATCAGGAGCTATGGAGCTGTGGTACCTCGATGCTTTGGGGCTGGGAGCAGAGTTTTGTGTTTTGAGGTGGGATTTGCCGGTCGCGGACCGCGGTTCGGCTCTCCTTCCGTTGCCGCGAAATCCGTCCTTTATCCTTTCGGCCGGGCTGGAGGTCCTGACCCGTAAAATCAGAACAGGAGCTGCGGAAGAATGACTGCTCATTTTTCACAGCTCCTGTTCCGAAGAGATCTCCGGTTATTTTGGATAAGATACATGCATAAGAAAAAGACCGCAGGCCGGCGCCGCCATCCCGGCCTGTTTCCGGTCGCGGGATGCCATGACGGCCGCGAAATCCGCCACACTCCATTTGCCCGTGCCGACTTTGACGAGACAGCCCACGAGATTCCGCACCATCCGGTACAGGAAGCCATTCCCGCGGATCGTAAAGAAATAGCGGTTCCCGACCTGATCCCAGTGCGCCTCGTACATGGTCCGCACCGGCGATGTCTCCTGGCTGCCATGATTCTGGAAGGCAGAAAAATCATGCGTCCCCACAAGGAGCGCTGCCGCTTCATTCATGGCCTCCAGCGACGGTTCTTCCCGGATCAGCCAGGCATAACGCTGGGCACAGGGATCGGGCAGCGGGGAATAATCGACTTCATACCGATAGGTCTTATCGACCGCGTCGAAGCGGGCATGGAAGGTATCTGGCACATTTTCCGCTTCCCGCAGGGCAATATCCTTAGGCAGCAGATGCGCCACAGCGCGCCGGTAATTTTCCGGCGGGATGGGAGAACTCGTAGCAAAGGAAATGACCTGGCCCAGGGCGTGGACACCCGCATCCGTCCGCCCCGCCGCCTTGATGAGGATGGGTTCCCGCAGGGCTGTGCTCAGTGCCTGTTCCAGGATCTGCTGGATTCCCCTGCCCCGGGTCTGACGCTGGAAGCCCTGATAGTCCGTCCCGTCATAGGCAACGACTGCCTTGACCGTATGCCGCCCGGTCATGCCACGGGCCCCCAGCGCAGTACCGCCAGGACCGCAAAGAGCAGTACCATGATGACAGCTGCCACGGCGTCAGCCCGCCTGTAAGCGAGCTCGTGCATCCTTGTCCTTCCCTCACCGCCGTGATAGCACCGTGCTTCCATGGCAAGAGCCAGTTCGTCGGCCCGGCGGAAAGACGAAATGAAGAGCGGGATCAGGATGGGCAGCAGGTTCTTTGCCCGTTTCACCATATTCCCCGATGTAAAATCTGCGCCCCGGGACATCTGGGCCTTCATGATCCGGTCGGTCTCCTCCAGGAGCGTCGGGATGAACCGCAGAGCGATGGTCATCATCATCGCCAGTTCATGAGCGGGTACACCGATCTTTCTGAAGGGCCGCAGCAGGCTTTCGATGCCGTCCGTCAGCACGATGGGTGACGTCGTAAAGGTCATCAAAGAAGAGATGAGCAGGAGCAGCACAAGGCGCAGGGACATCTTGACGCCAAGGACAAGCCCCTCCTCCGTGATTTTCAGGAACTTCCACTGCCACAGGATCCTGCCCGGATCCATGAAGAGATGGATCAGAAGAGTCAGAATGATGATGAACCACAGCGGTTTGATGGATTTTAAAAGCAGTCCGGCAGGCAGGCGTGCAGCCATGGCGGAGACGGCGATAAAGGCAATCAGGATACCATAGGAAAGAGGACTGTTCGCCACAAAGACCATCACCATAAAAGCAAGGACAGCCAGGATCTTGGTCCGCGGATCCAGTTGATGGATCCTGGAATTGCCGGGATAGTACTGACCCAGCGTGATTTCTGTCAGCATCTCTTCCACCCCTTTGCTTCCTCGATGGCCCGGATCAGTTCCTCCCGGGTAAGCGGTGTCCCTTTAAGGGGCAGGCCGCCGGCTTTCAGTTCCTCCGCCAGTTTGACACTTTCGGGGATGTCCATGCTGAGCGAGCGCAGCTTTTCTTTGTCATTCGTAAAGATCTGCCGTGCCGGACCATCCAGATGGAGCCGGCCGCCGCTCATGACGAGGAGCCGGTCGGCATACCGGGCGGCTTCTTCCATGGAATGGGTGATCAGGATGACCGCCATCTTCCGTTTCCGGAAGATTTCCACGACCTGCCCGAAGATACTGTCCCTGCTGACAGGGTCGAGACCCGCACTGGGTTCATCCATGATGAGATAATCAGGTTCCATGGCCACGACGCCGGCAATCGCCACACGCCGCATCTGACCGCCAGACAGCTGGAACGGCGACCGGGCGGCAAATTCATCATAATCCAGATTGACAAAGGCCATGGCTGCCCGCACAGCAGCATCCACCTCATCCGGTGTCCTGCCCTGATTGCGGGGGCCAAAGGCGATATCTTCGTAAATGGATTCCGCAAACAGCTGGTGCTCCGGATACTGGAACACCATGCCCACTTTGCCCCGGGCTTTCCTGGCCTCCGGCGTCTTTCCCTTCAGGTCGACGCCATCCACACACACCGTTCCCGTATCGGGGTGCAGCAGCCCGTTCAGGTGTTCCGCCAGGGTGGATTTGCCGCTGCCGGTATGACCGATGAGAGCTACGAATTCCCCCTTGTCGATCCGGAACGACACATCATCCAGGGCCTTGTGCTCCAGGCTCGTATGGGCCATATAGGTATATGAAATATGCGTTACTTCGATGGACATAATGCGTCACACAGCTCCTCATGGGTCAGGACGGGCGGCAGGGCATGGCCCGCTTCTTTCAGGGCATATGCCACTTCCGCAGCCAAAGGACTTTCCAGACCCAGTTCGTGGATCCTTCCCACCTGGGTAAAGACGTCTTTCGGGTTTCCCTCCATCACAATATGGCCATGATCCATGGCGATGATTCGGTCCGCCAGGATGGCCTCTTCCATCTTATGGGTAATATAGACGATCGTAATATGCTTTTCCCTGTTCAGGGCCAGCACGGTGCGGACGATGTCCCGGCGCCCTTTTGGGTCGAGCATCGCTGTCGGCTCATCAAAAACGATGCACCGCGGCTGCAGGGCAACGACACCGGCGATGGCAATGCGCTGTTTCTGCCCGCCCGACAGGCGATGGGGCGCGTGTTTGGCATAGGCCGACATCCCGACAAGAGCCAGTGCCTGCTCCACCCTGGGCCGGATCTCCGGACCGGGCACCCCGATATTCTCCAGCCCGAAAGCGACATCTTCCTCGACGACAGCAGCTACGATCTGGTTGTCCGGATTCTGGAAAACCATGCCCACGGTCTGCCGCACGGGCCAGAGATTTTTATCCACGGAAGTATCCAGGCCGCCTACGAGGCACTGACCTGACGTGGGCACCAGCAGCGCGTTGAAATGCCGGGCCAGCGTCGACTTGCCGCTGCCGTTCGTTCCGATGACAGCCACAAATTCCCCGGGCTGTATGGACAGGCTGATATCCTCCAGCGCTGTCATTTCCTGATTCTGCGCATCCACGTAGGTATGCGTCAAATGTTTGACTTCTATGATCGGTTCCATAGTCTCCTCCACGAAGTTTCATTATATCTTTGTTTACCCGGGAGCGTCAATCAATCAAACAGGTAATGGTTTCCCTGTCAGGGAGGCAGTGCAGGGGCCGGCTGCTTCTCAGAAGACTGAAACAAAAAGAGCTCACGAAAGAAATGGCACCCGAGGTGGTGTCCCCCTTCGCGAACTCCGTTCACGCTCTTTCATGTATCACAGGCGAAACCTGCCGCATCCGGATTTCAGTTTACTCTCATTACAGGAGAAAGTCAACAAATCCCGGGCCGGTCCGCCCACCCGCAGCGAAGGATCACCGCCCCGGGCAGGACGGATCTTTTTCCATACCGGTCAGGCATGAAAGGCCATGTAGGAAAAGTCTTTGTCATTTGCGGAGACCGGCTTTATGGTAAATCCAACGAAGGAGGAGACACCCGTGAAAAAGAAAACATCCTCCCACAAATCGATCCTGCTGTCCCTTATTGCCGGTCTTTCCATACTGGGAGGACAGGGTACGCTCCTGGCTGCCCCGCAGGCCGGTCCTTCCAAAGCCCCGGCTGAAACGATCAGAGCCGCTTTGCTTTCTGACAAATGGGACAAGACATTTCCTGTCGATAAACGTGTCAATCATAAAAAAGTGACGTTCCACAACCGTTACGGCATCACTCTCGTCGGTGACGTGTACACACCCAAGTCCGCCAAAGCCGGCGAAAAATTTGCCGCCATTGCCCTGGCAGGCCCCTGCGGAGCCGTCAAGGAACAGGTCTCCGGCCGCTATGCTCAGAACTTGCAGCACAAGGAACTTCTCATCATTCCCGGAACCATCCATCTTTATTACAAGATGGACGTCATCCCCTTTGTCAGGATCGAACAGTTCTCCCGTACCAACCTGCACTGATCCGGCCGTTCCCGGCTGACACTTCCAGATGCAGCAAAGACCATCCCACCCGGACAGAAATTCTGTCCCGACGGGATGGTCTTTGTTTTTCAGGAAAGAAAAACAGCGTTTCCTTACTGGTAGAAGTATATTTCCGCCAAATTTCCCCTCATGCCCTTTTGTGTCGATTCGGATTCCATTCTTTATGAACGCTTTATTATTTTTTATCTATAACGTTCATATGAAATCTATTCTTTTTATACACCTCTTCGCCTCTGATGTCAATGGAAAAAGAGATATCCATAAAATAAATCTCCACATATCTTCACGCATACACAAATTATGTACTATTTTTTACACTGTAGTAAAAAGCTTGGACAGGAATTTTTATGAATCTTCTTTATTTGGCTAATGTTCGGTATATCTTTCTCTGGAACCGCTTTGCTCCATCTGCCGCCGGAGAAAACAATGTCCCTGTCCGCATTTTCCTGCAGCGGGGGCCTCCCAAAACACGGGATGAGACAGCTCCATAAGTTGTGTGCAGCCTCAGATAATGATGGAAACTGCCGAAGTCAGGGAAATTCCGCCATACAAGAAAAGTGCTGCATGTATGAAAGACTCACACACGCAGCACTCTCAAATTCAGTATTCCCTCCGCTTACTCGGCGGATCCTTCGTCAGGGATTTCCTTGATTTCATCAGGACGATGCAGTTTCAATTCGATATTGCGGTATTTTGGCATACCGGTTCCCGCAGGGATCAGTTTGCCGATGATGACGTTTTCCTTCAGGCCGAGCAGCGGATCCACCTTGCCTTTGATGGCAGCATCGGTCAGGTTGCGCGTCGTTTCCTGGAAGGAAGCCGCGGACAGGAAGGAATCCGTAGCCAGAGAAGCCTTCGTGATCCCGAGCAGGATCGGATGGCCCTGAGCCGGCTGTTTGCCTTCTGCCAGGACTTCATCGTTCTCATCCTCGAACTGGGCGATATCCACAACGGAGCCGGGCAGCATCCGGGTATCTCCCGCGTCATCGATGCGGTATTTGCGCATCATCTGACGGACGATGACTTCGACGTGCTTGTCGTTGATCTCAACGCCCTGGGATTTGTAAACACCCAGTACCTGCTGTACCAGATAATACTGTGTGGCATTCGGGCCGCTGATGCGGAGGATATCATGCGGATTCAGGGAGCCTTCCGTCAGGCGGTCACCCACCTCGACATGCTCACCGTCAGCCACATGGATCTTGGCACCGTACGGGATATGGTAGGAATCCTCGCTGCCGTCTTCCCGATAGACGATCACATACCGGCCGTCCTCTTTTTCCTCGATCGTGGCAGTACCGGCAGATTCGCTCAGGATGCCGGGATGTTTCGGCTTTCTGGCTTCGAACAGTTCCTCGACACGCGGAAGACCCTGAGTGATATCTTCACCGGCGACACCGCCCGTGTGGAACGTTCTCATCGTCAGCTGCGTACCCGGTTCACCGATGGCCTGGGCTGCAATCGTGCCGACAGCTTCGCCGACTTCGACCTTCTTGGCCGTGGCCAGGTTGCGGCCATAGCACTTGCGGCAGACACCGAAATGGGATTTGCATGTCAGGACGCTGCGGATCTTGACCCGTTCCCGCAGGCCGGCAATGACATCGGCCATATCTTCCGTAATGTAGTCGTTCAGATGGTACAGGACCTTGCCGTCGGCATCGGTGATATCCTCAGCCAGGGTACGGCCGACCAGACGGTCGCGCAGGGATTCCAGCACCGTACTCTTGTTCTTGCCGGAAGTAATGGCTTCAACATAGATGCCGTCCACTTCGTTATTGCGGATGCTCAGTTCCTTGACCGTGCCGTCTTCGAGGACTTTCTCGATGGCCTCGGCCGTAAAGGTGGAGCCTTTGGGTGCCAGGACCTCTCCGGCAGCATTGACGATATCGGCAGCCACTTCCTTATCCAGGAAGTGATGGGTCATATGTTCACGGAAAGCAGCTTTGACGCGGTCTTCGCTGACATTGATACGGAGCTCTTCCGGTTCTTCCGTGCTTTCCTCGTCGACCGGATACAGTTTGATATCGAGGATCCGGGCGGCCAGCAAGCGGTCGAAGACTTCATCCGTGATTTCCGTATCCGCTTCGGCAAGGATGCTGCCGTCAGCAGGATTCAGGACGCTGGATGCAAGGGTGCGGCCCACGGCATATTCTTTCAGCTTGCGCTGGCTGGAACCGAGGACGCTCTTGCAGAAGCGGGCGCGTTCACGGACCAGATCCATACTGCTCACATCGCAGTCATCTTCACGGACGATGACGTCCTGAGCCACGTCGACGAGACGGCGGGTCAGGTAACCGGAGTCAGCCGTACGCAGTGCCGTATCGGCCAGACCTTTCCGGGCACCGTGCGTGGAAATGAAGTATTCCAGTACGGTAAGGCCTTCGCGGAAGTTCGATTTGATAGGACGGTCGATGATCCGGCCGGAAGGGTCAGCCATCAGGCCGCGCATACCGGCGAGCTGACGGATCTGCTGCACGTTGCCGCGGGCACCGGAGTTGGCCATCATGTATACCGGGTTGAACTGATCCATGGTGTTCTTCATCAGAGCCGTAGCCACGTCTTCCGTAGCCTGGTTCCAGATGTCGATGACTTTGCGGTAGCGTTCATCCTCCGTCATCATACCACGGCTGAACAGGCGCTCCACTTTGCCGACCTGCTTTTCAGCAGCTGCCAGGATCTCCGCCTTCTCTTTCGGGATCTTGATATCGGAAGCAGCGATGGACAGGCCGGATTTGCAGGCGTTGTCATAGCCCAGTTTCTTAACGATATCGAGGACGCGGGCCGTGCCGAAGTTGCCGTAAAGTTTGTGAGCCTTGGCAACGAGGCGTCCCAGTTCCTTCTTGTCGATCAGTTTGCCCAGAAGCCAGGTGCCGTCTTCCTGTTTGGAATAATAGCGCAGCTCCAGAGGCAGTTCGCTGTTGTAAATGATGTTGCCCACGGAAGTCGTGACGAGGCTCTCGCCCGTGTTGGACGGTTCCGGATAAATCTCGGAATTGGGCACGCGCACTTTGATGCGGGCCTGCAGGTCCACACATTTGTGGAAGTAAGCCATGCGGGCTTCATCGAAGCTGATGAAACGGTGGCCTTCCCCTTTGGCGCCATCCTTGAAGATGGTCAGGTAGTAGGCACCGAGCACCATATCCTGCGTCGGCACGGTAATCGGTTTGCCGTTTGCCGGAGAAAGGATGTTGTTGATGCTCATCATCAGCACGCGGGCTTCTGCCTGGGCTTCTGCGGACAGGGGCAGATGGATGGCCATCTGGTCACCATCGAAGTCAGCGTTGAACGGCGTGCAGACCAGCGGGTGCAGTTTGATGGCGCGGCCTTCGGACAGGATCGGTTCGAAAGCCTGGATGCCCAGTCTGTGCAGTGTCGGGGCACGGTTCAGCATGACCGGATGTTCCTTGATGACGTCTTCCAGGACGTCCCAGACAGCGTCAGAAGCACGTTCCACCATGCGCTTGGCACTTTTGATATTGGTGGCGGAACCGTTTTCCACGAGGCGCTTCATGATGAAGGGCTTGAAGAGTTCCAGTGCCATTTCCTTCGGCAGGCCGCACTGATGCATCTTCATCTCAGGACCGACGACGATAACGGAACGGCCGGAATAGTCGACACGTTTGCCGAGGAGGTTCTGACGGAAACGGCCCTGCTTGCCTTTCAGCATGTCGGACAGGGACTTCAGGGGACGCGTCCCCGGGCCCGTGACGGCACGGCCGCGGCGGCCGTTATCGATCAGGGCATCGACAGCTTCCTGCAGCATGCGCTTTTCATTGCGGACAATGATGTCAGGAGCCTTCAGTTCCTGCAGTCTCTTCAGACGGTTGTTGCGGTTGATGACGCGGCGGTACAGGTCATTCAGGTCACTCGTGGCGAAGCGGCCGCCGTCGAGCTGGACCATCGGACGCAGATCCGGGGGGATGACGGGCAGGACGTCCAGGATCATCCATTCCGGTTTGTTGCCGCTTTTCAGGAAAGCTTCGCAGACGTCCAGACGGCGGACGATATTCCGCTTTTTCTGCAGGCTCGTCTCATTTTTGAGGGCGGCCCGCAGTTCAGCGGTCAGGCTTTCCACGTCGATTTCATGGAGCAGTTCCTTGATCGCTTCGGCGCCCATGCCGACGCGGAAGCTGTCCCGGCCGTATTCGTCGACCTTCTCCTGATATTCGCTTTCCGTCAGGAGCTGCTTTTTGGTCAGGTTCGTATCGCCCGGATCAAGGACGATATAACTGGCAAAGTACAGGACTTTTTCCAGGTTGCGCTGACCGATATCCAGGATGGCGCCCATGCGGCAGGGGATTCCCTTGAAATACCAGATATGGGAAACCGGAGCCGCGAGTTCAATGGAGCCCATGCGGTCGCGGCGGACCTTGGCGCGCGTCACTTCGACGCCGCACTTGTCGCAGACCACGCCCTTATAGCGGATGCGTTTGTATTTGCCGCAATGGCATTCCCAGTCTTTCGTCGGTCCAAAGATGCGTTCGCAGAACAAACCATCCCGTTCCGGTTTCAGGGTTCTATAGTTAATGGTTTCCGGCTTGGTCACTTCCCCATGGGACCAGGATCTGATCTTTTCAGGAGAAGCCAGACCAATTCGCATAGAATGAAACTTATTTACATCCAACAAGAGCACTCACTCCTTTCACTCTTCGTCAGAGCCGTCGTCACTGCCCTGGGGATCATCCATTTCCATATTGCCCGTATCGGCGATGACATCGAAATCGCTTGCCTCGGCCTGATCTTCATCAGGGCTGATTTCCTCGTCGCTGCCAAGGGCAGGATGCTGCTCACCCGTATTGGCGTTTGCAGTGACCTTGCTGTTGGACATATCCATATCCAGCTCCCTGGCAATATCGCCCATTCCGATATCTTCATCTTCATCGTCCAGGTCGATTTCTTCATCATCTTCGTCGAGGACGCTCACATCGAGGCCGATAGCCTGCATTTCCTTGACCAGTACCTTAAAGGATTCAGGCACACCCGGTTCAGGGATATTCTCACCTTTGACGATGGCTTCGTACGCCTTGACACGGCCGACCACGTCATCGGACTTGACTGTCAGGATTTCCTGCAGCGTATAGGCAGCACCGTATGCCTCGAGGGCCCACACTTCCATTTCGCCGAAACGCTGTCCACCGAACTGAGCTTTACCGCCCAGAGGCTGCTGCGTCACGAGGGAATACGGACCGGTGGAACGGGCATGGATCTTATCTGCGACCAGATGGTGCAGCTTGAGGTAATAGATGCAGCCCACAGTGACAGGGTTGTCGAAGGGTTCACCCGTACGTCCGTCATAGAGGATGGTCTTGCCGCTGGGATCGACACCCGCAGCTGCTAGGGTCTTTTCCATATCGTCCTGGCGGGCACTGTCGAACACGGGGACAGCGACCTGCACGGCACCATCCACCGTTTCCGGCATGCCGTACTTATCGAAGTCATAGCCGGCTTTGCGCAGATCCGCTTCCACATTGGGATCGCCATTGTCGATGCGGTGGCCCAGTCCCACAGCGGCCCAGCCAAGGTGGGCTTCCAGGATCTGCCCGATGTTCATACGGGACGGCACGCCCAGAGGGTTCAGCACGATCTGGACCGGTTCGCCGTTCGGCAGGAACGGCATATCCTCACGCGGCAGCACGCGGGAAACGACGCCCTTGTTGCCGTGACGGCCTGCCATCTTGTCGCCTTCACCGATTTTCCGTTTCTGGACGATATTGACGCGGACCTGCTTGTTGACGCCCGGCGGCAGTTCATCCCCGTTTTCGCGGGTAAAGATCTTGACGCTGCTGATGATGCCGAATTCGCCATGGGGCACACGCAGGGAACTGTCACGGACTTCGCGGGCCTTCTCCGCAAAGATGGCACGGATCAGACGCTCTTCAGCGCTCAGTTCCGTTTCGCCTTTCGGCGTAACTTTGCCGACCAGGATATCGCCGGGACGCACTTCCGCACCGATGCGGATGATGCCGTCCTCGTCCAGATCCTTCAGGGCATCTTCAGAGACGTTCGGGATATCCCGGGTGATCTCTTCAGGTCCCAGCTTGGTATCACGGGCATCACAGTTATATTCTTCAATATGGATGGAAGTAAAGACATCATCCTTGACGAGGTCTTCACTGAGCAGTACGGCGTCTTCGTAGTTGTAGCCTTCCCAGGGCATGTAGGCGGCGATGGCATTGCGGCCCAGGGCCAGTTCACCGTGATCCGTGGCAGGACCGTCGGCAAGGACCTGACCCTCCTCGACCTTGTCGCCCTTATTGACGATCGGGCGCTGGTTGATGCAGGTGCTCTGGTTGGAACGCTTGAATTTCAGTACATTGTATTCATCCACACCGGCTCCGTCGCTGCGGGTGATGATGATCTTGTCACCGCTGACGTACTTGACGGTACCGGCGTGTCTGGCCAGGATGCAGACGCCGGAGTCGACGGCGATTTTGTACTCCATGCCCGTACCGACGACCGGTGCCTTCGGGTTCAGCAGCGGCACAGCCTGACGCTGCATGTTCGCGCCCATCAGGGCCCGGTTGGCGTCATCGTTTTCCAGGAAAGGAATCAGGGCGGCGGCGATGGACATAACCTGTTTCGGCGACACGTCCATGAAGTCGACGCGTGTCGGCGGCACCGTGACAACGTCCGTCTTGTCACGGCAGGTAACATACTCGTTGACGAAATGGCCGTCATCGGTCAGCGGTTCGTTGGCCTGAGCCACCACATATTTATCTTCCTCGTCGGCAGCCAGGTATACGATATCATTCGTAACCATGCCGGTCGTACGGTCGACCTTGCGGTACGGGGTTTCAATGAAGCCATAGCGGTTCACGACGCCGTAGGCAGCCAGGGAGCCGATCAGACCGATGTTCGGGCCTTCAGGGGTTTCAATAGGACACATACGGCCGTAGTGCGTCGGATGGACGTCGCGGACTTCGTAGCCGGCCCGTTCACGGGACAGACCGCCGGGTCCGAGTGCGGACAGACGGCGCTTGTGGGTCAGTTCGGCCAGAGGGTTGTTCTGGTCCATGAACTGGGACAGCTGGCTGCTGCCGAAGAATTCCTTGACGGCAGCGACGACCGGACGGATGTTGATGAGAGCCTGCGGAGTGATGACATCGGCGTCCTGCAGTGTCATCCGTTCACGGATGACACGTTCCATACGGGAAAGACCGATGCGGAACTGATTCTGGAGCAGTTCCCCGACGCAGCGGACACGGCGGTTGCCGAGATGGTCGATATCATCCTTGCCTTCCATGCCGTCGATGACATTCAGCAGGTAGCCAAAGGAAGCGATGACATCAGCCCGGGTAATGACGCGGACATCGGGATCGATATCTTTCGTCACGATGACACGTTCCGGTTTTTCCTGGAACATGACCCAGCAGATGGCATAGCCCGGCTGCGAGAAGATGCCGCTCTTTTCGATGGCATCGATCTCTTCATCTCCGATCCGGGTCCCTTTGGCAACGACGACATCGCCCTTGCTCCCATCCGGATTCTCAAAGCAGAGATCTTCTGCAAGCACACGGCCCTGCAGACGGTTGCGCCAGCCCAGCTTCTTGTTGAGCTTGTAGCGGCCGACGCTGGCCAGATCGTATCTCTTGTTGTCGAAGAAAATATTGTTATAGATCAGCTGACGGGCATTTTCGAGGTTCTTCGGTTCGCCCGGACGCAGTTTCTGATAGATTTCCAGCAGGGCATCTTCTTCATTCTTGGAAGTATCCTTGGCAAGGGTGGCCACCAGATACGGATGTTCGCCAAAGACAGAGATGATGTCGTCATTCGTGGGCAGGCCCATGACACGCAGCAGGGACGTGGCAGAAAGTTTCCGGGTCCGGTCCACACGGGCATAGATGATGCTGTTCAGGTCCGTTTCATATTCGATCCAGGCACCGCGGTTCGGGATCACCGTCGTGCCGTAGAGGAATTTGCCCATGGGGTCCATATCCTTGGCATAATACACGCCGGGGCTGCGGACGAGCTGGCTGACGATGACACGTTCAGCGCCGTTGATGACGAACGTGCCCGTTTCGGTCATCAGAGGGAAGTCACCCATGAACACAGTCGATTCCTTGATTTCGCCCGTATCTTTATAAAGCAGCCGTACATCCACATTCAGCGGTGCTGCATAGGTTGCGTCTTTTTCCTTACAGGTCTCCACATCATATTTCGGATCGCCGATGGTGAAATTCTCGAAGCTCAGTTCCAGATTATCCGTGAAGTCCTTGATCGGGGATACATCGCGGAACACATCCTGGAGCCCTTCCCTGATGAACCACTCATAGGATTTCCTTTGTAAGTCGATCAAATGAGGCATCTTCAGGACTTCTTTGATTCTGGCATAACTGTACCGTTTGCGGTCACCATTATGAACCGGCTTGAACATATGGGTTCTCACTCCTTTTCTTCCTGCAGGTTTTTGCACACAAAAAAACAAGGCCTGTCACCAAATTGTGTTTGATTCAGCCTTGTAGTAAGTAAGTTTTCTCAGTCATCAGCATATCGTGCCCCTCTCAAACTCCGATCAGAACGCGATGTCCAACCACTGAGCACTCGCGAAAACTCTCATCCTGCTTTTGTCTGTCTAATAAATCTAATGGACTAATATCATACCATGCTTTTTTGAAAGATGCAAGGAGAAATTTGAGAAAATAAATCTTTTCCTGCAAAAGCACTGTACCGCACTCTCTGCTGTCAGCCCGAAGTGCCCCGGTCTCAGCGCCTTTCTCCTTCCCCCTTGCCCGCCAGTGCGGCACCCCAGACGGCTTCGAGCCGCGTCAGGGTCCAGCGGGCATTGGCAGGACTGGTGGAGGGCATGGCCCGCACCACAAGGCCCTCCCGTGCAAGCAGGGAGGAGTCATACCGGCGGAAGGCGGCATAGGCCTTTCCGCCGTTGCAGAGGATCTGACGGATACCCGGATACTGCATGAGCAGAGAAGCAATGTCGTTCGCTTCTTCGTGCCGGATGGCCGAATCGAGGCTGCCTTCCCGTTCACAGCGCCCGATCGTATCCCAGAGGGCGATACGGTGCCGGAGGAGCATGGAGAGCCGTCCCGGATAATCCGCGGGCAGGCTCTCTCCGAAAAGGGAAGCCATCAGCGGCCAGAACCGGTTCCGGGGATGTGCGTAATACTGCTGCTCCGCCAGGGAACGCACACCGGGCATGGACCCCAGGACCAGTGTCGCGCAGCGCTCGTCGATCGACGGCGGAAAACTGACGCAAAGCATAGGACCCTCCTCTCAATAATAGGCAGATATGCAAAAATCCCGCCGGAAAACCGGCGGGATCTCACTTTTTTGTCAAGCTTCCGCTTCAGCAGGAACAACGCTGATGATGCGGCGGTCCTTACCCCATCTTTCGAAGGCGACTTTGCCGTCAACCTTGGCATAAATGGTGTAATCCTTGCCCATCCCGACGTTCTGTCCCATGTGGAACCGGGTCCCACGCTGACGGACGATGATGGAGCCAGCCGTTACGAGCTGACCATCATGAGCTTTCGTGCCCATGCGCTGAGCATTGGAATCACGGCCGTTGTGAGTGGAACCGGACCCCTTCTTATGCGCGTGTAATTGAAGAATTAAATCGAACACTTAACTCACCTCCTGTGTTCCTCGATCTTCAGATATTTCCCTTCGTAGGTCTTCTGCAGATGACGCAGCCCGCAGACCATGGTCTTCAGGATGGCGTCCGTCTCTGCATCAGGCTTCCCGCAAAGGGCTACGGACAAACTGCCGTTATCCTCATCGATGGCATACCTGACCTTCCGGTGCAGTACCTCATCAAGTCCATTGGCGGCAATCTGCGTATTCAGCGATACAGCATAGCAGACTTCGTCGAATCCTTCCGGATTCGCTTCCGCATGCCCTGAAACACTGTACCGCTCTATCCTGCCATCTCCATCGTAGTACAGATCTACCTGGATCATGGCTTAAGCTTCGATCTTCGTGATTTCAACCTGGGTAAAAGGCTGACGATGACCCTGGCGCTTGCGATAGTTGCTCTTTGCTCTGTATTTGAAAACAAAGATCTTATCGGCTTTGCCCTGTTTGGCAACCTTGGCGGTCACCTTTGCGCCTTCCACTTTCGGCGTGCCGACCTTGACGTCAGCATCGTTCACTACGGTCAGGACGTCGTCGAAAACGACTTCTTCACCTTCAGCAGCATCCAGCTTCTCAACTTCAAGGATATCCCCTTCGCTGACACGGTACTGTTTGCCACCCGTACGGATAATTGCGTACATACTCTGCACCTCCCTCATTCCAAGACTCGCCGAATACGGTACTCCTTCCGGAGTTTCAGGAACCTCTCCGGGCGGTAGTGCTAAATGTAGATTCAGCCTTACAAATATACTACAGGCTCCGTCAAAAGTCAAGGGCACTTTCCCTGCGTCAGGCTCGAATCCCTATGCCCGTTTTATCCCTGCTGTGTTAGAATAGACAGGTAATCTTTATGCCTGAGGAGGTCCTGTTCCGTGAGCCGTTCTGCCACCTATTCGCTGCTTGTCCTGGCCGGCTGCATCTGGGGGTTCCAGCCCGTCCTTCTGAAGGGGCTCCTTGCCTTCTGGACCCCTGTCACGGTCGCTGTCGTGCGCTTTTTCTTCATGGGGATCTGTCTTCTCGCCGTCCAGTACTGCCGCAACAATAAGGATCTGCACCGGATCCTGCCCCACGCCGCGGACTGGCCCTGGATCCTCCTCATGGGCCTGGCCGGCCAGATGCTGAACAACGTACTGGGGTTCCAGGGACTCCAGTACACGAGCGTCACGAACAACACGCTCATTACATCCCTGACACCGGCCATGACGGCCATCCTTGCCTTCTTTTTCCTGAAAGAACACCTGACGGGCCGGCAGTGGCTGGGCATCCTGCTCTCTTTCGGCGGTGTCCTCCTGCTCATCAGCAAGGGCGACGTGACGCGCCTCCTGACTCTGCAGTTCAACCGAGGCGACCTGCTGTGCATCATCGGCCAGGCTGCCTGGTCCGTCTATACACTGGCCTCGCGGAAAGTCTCAGGGCACTTCGATCTGCTGACTGCCCTGGGCTGGTGCAGCCTTTTCGCTTCCTTCGGCACCTGTCTCTTCGGCCTTGCATCCGGCTTGTTCCATCTGACCGCCCTGCCGCCCATTCCCTTCACGGCCTGCCTTTACACGACCTTTCTGGGAGGGATCGCGGCCAATGTCTGCTGGAATCTCGGTGTCAGGGACATCGGTCCCAGCCTGACCTCGGTCTTCCTGAACATCATCCCGGCAGTGGGCATGTTCTCAGGCTGGTTCTTCCTCGCTGAACCCATGGGCCCGCTGCAGCTGGGCGGCGCTTTCCTGGTACTGTGCGGAGTCCGCCTGACATCACGGCAGCCGCGGCCTGAAGCAGCGCATATGCACTATCGATAAGTCAAATACCCCATATCGGCCTCATTTCTTTTTTTCGGCCTCCCCCATGCTATAATGGGTTCATTCCAAAGGAGGTTCCGGAAATGAGCCATTCGTCCACATATGTACTGCTTTCCCTGATTGGCATTTTGTGGGGATTCCAGCCCACAGCCCTCAAATTCCTGCTGGACTGCTGGACACCCGTTACCATCACGGCCTTCCGCTTTCTCGTGGTCGGCCTGGTCCTGCTCGCTTACCAGTGCTGCATCCTCCGCGGACAGATCCGTGCTCTGCTGCCTGTAAAAAAAGACTGGCCCTGGATCATCTTCATGGGGATCAACGGCCAGATGCTCAACAGTGTGCTCCAGTTCCACGGCCTGCAGTTCACGACGGTCACGAACTGCACCCTGATCACGGCGACGACACCGGCCATCACATCCATCTGTGCTTTCCTGATCCTGCGGGAAAAATTTGCACCGAAACAATGGCTGGGTATTTTTCTTTCCTTTGGCGGCGTGCTCACGCTGATCACGAATGGGAATCCGGGCATGCTCCTCTCCCTGCATTTCAACGTGGGCGATCTCTTCTGCATCGCTTCCCAGTTTGCCTGGGCTTTTTACGGTCTGGCCGGACGCAGACTTTCCGGCCATATCGATCTTGTCACCCTTCTGGGCTGGTGCAGTCTCGTCGGTTCTGCCGGCACGATCCTGTTCGGTCTTTTTACGGGCACCTTCCAGCCGACCGAGCTGCCGACGGTTCCCTTCCTGTCCTATCTGTATGTCACCCTGCTCGGGGGGATCGCCTGCAACGTCTTCTGGAACATCGGTGTCAAATACGTGGGTCCCAGTGTCAGTTCGGTCTTCCTGAATCTGACCCCCGTCGTCGGGATCTTCTGCGGCTGGCTGATCTTTGGGGAAACCGTGGGCATCCTCCAGCTCCTGGGCGCCGCGGTCATCTTCCTGGGAGTGTATCTGACGACTCACGGCGGAGATGTGTGAGCAAGACAAAGACAGCAAACGGGAAAAGTCTTCCGCGCAAAACAGAAAGTTTCAGATATGGAAGAGAGCCCCCGCGGCGTACACAGTTGATGTACGCCGCGGGGGCTCTCTTTATTTTCGCAGTTGCTGCACCCTTTACGGGCAGTCTGCAGCAGCATTCGGTTTTCTTTAACTCTTGCCGCCTGCAGACTTTTTGGAATGGCCTGCGGCCTTACCCCAGGATGCTCTTTTTGATCATCTGGTTGACCATGCCCGGGTTGGCCTTGCCGCGGGATTTCTTCATGATCTGGCCCACCAGGAATCCGATGGCTTTGCCCTTGCCGGCCTTGATGTCGGCAACGGACTGCGGGTTGGCAGCAATGACCTCATCCACCATCGCCTGGATGGCACCGGCATCGCTGACCTGTTCCAGTCCCAGTTCCTTGACGAGGACGGATGGAGCCTTATCCTCCTTGAGCATCTCTGCAAAGACTTTCTTAGCCAGCTTGCTGGAGAGGACGCCCTTGTTGATGAGGACCACCATCTCGCCCAGATGTTCCGGGGAAATCGGGAAATGTCCGATGGTCGTATTCTGTGCGTTCAGGTATGCGGATACGTCGCCGAGCATCCAGTTGGCAACAGCCTTCGGGTCTTTCCCGGCTTCGGCAGCCTTGTCAAAATAGGAGGCAAAGCTCTTATCCGCTACGATCAGTTCCGCATTGTATTCATCCAGGCCCATTTCCTTCATCAGGCGGGCTTTCTTGGCATCGGGCAGTTCGGGGAGTTCGTTCCGGGCCTTGTCGATCCAGGCGTCATCGATGATGATCGGAGCCAGGTCAGGTTCCGGGAAGTAGCGGTAGTCATGAGCTTCTTCCTTGGAGCGCATGGAGAATGTCATGCCCTGGGCATCGTCCCAGGTACGGGTCTCCTGGACGACATGGCCGCCGTCCTCGAGGATTTCCTTCTGTCTTTCCACTTCGTATTCAATCGCCCGTTCCAGAGCTTTGAAAGAGTTCAGGTTCTTGATTTCCGCCCGGGTGCCGAATTCCTTCGCTCCTTCGGGCATGATGGAGATATTGGCATCGCAGCGCATGGAACCTTCTTCCATCTTGCCGTCGCAGACTTCCGTATACTGCAGATAGGAACGGAGTTTTTCCATATAGGCACGGGCTTCCGCAGCGCTCCGCATATCCGGTTCGGACACGATTTCAATCAGGGGCACACCGGCACGGTTGTAGTCGACAGCCGAAGAATCGGACGTGCTGATCGTGGCGCCGGAATGGACCAGCTTGCCGGCATCTTCTTCCATATGGATCCGGGTGACACCGATGCGCTTGGTCTTGCCGTCCACATTGATATCCACATGGCCGCCCAGAGCGATGGGCTGATAGAACTGGGAAATCTGATAGGCTTTGGCCAGATCAGGATAATAGTAGTTCTTTCTGTCGAACTTGCTGTAATGCTGGATGTCGCAGTCGAGCGCCAGAGCAAAACGCAGGGCGAATTCGACCATCTGCTTGTTCATGACGGGCAGGGCGCCGGGCATGCCCAGGCAGACCGGGCAGACATGCGTGTTGGGTTCGCTGCCGAACTCCGTGGAGCAGGAGCAGAAGGCTTTGGTTTTGGTTTTCAGTTCGGCATGGACTTCCAGGCCGATTACAGTAATATATTCAGTCATGATTACTTGCCTCCCAGGGGAGCCACGGCCTTGTGGAAGTCCGTAGCCTGTTCAAAGGTGTAAGCAGCCCGCAGCAGAGTTTCCTCACCCAGAGGCTTGCCGATGAGCTGTGCCCCGACGGGCATGTTGTCGACGAAACCGCAGGGGATGGAAATGCCGGGCAGGCCTGCCATATTGACAGGGATCGTCGTCACGTCGAGCATATAGATGGTCAGCGGATCCATCTTGGCATCGAGCTGGTAGGCGACAACCGGGGAGGTCGGTGTCAGCAGGACGTCGCAGGTCTTGAAGGCTTCCTTGTAGTCGTTGCGGATCAGGGTGCGGATCTGCATGGCTTTGTTGTAATAGGCATCATAATAACCGGAACTGAGCACATACGTACCGAGCATGATCCGGCGGCGCACTTCCTCGCCGAAGCCTTCCGTACGGGTAGCGGCCATCATTTCCGGAGCGGACTGGGCCTGTCTGTTGCGGTAGCCGTACCGGACACCGTCGAAACGGCCCAGGTTGGCGGACGCTTCCGCAGGAGCAATGATATAGTAGGTAATGACGGCGTATTCCGTATGAGGCAGGGAGACTTCCACGACATGGGCACCCAGCTCTTCGAACTTTTTAGCCGTCAGTCTGATCTGTTCAGCCACCTTGGGATCCGTGCCCTTGCCAAAGAATTCCTTCGGCAGACCGATGGTCAGGTCCTTGACATCCTGTTTCAGGGCCTGCGTGAAATCGGGCACGGGGACATTGGCGGACGTGGAATCGTGCGCATCCACACCGCAGATGGTATTGAGGACGATGGCAGCATCGGTGACATCGCGCGTGATCGGCCCGATCTGATCGAGGGAAGAAGCAAAGGCGATGCAGCCGTAACGGGAGACGCGGCCGTAAGTCGGTTTGATGCCGACGCAGCCGTTGAAGGAAGCAGGCTGACGGATGGATCCGCCCGTATCACTGCCCAGGGACCAGATGGCTTCACCGGATGCGATGGCCGCTGCACTGCCGCCGGAGGAACCGCCGGGGACGCGGGAAAGATCCCAGGGGTTCGCAGTGGACTGGAAATAAGACGTTTCCGTCGTCGAACCCATGGCAAACTCATCCATGTTGGTCTTGCCCAGGAAAATCGTGTCTTCTTTACGCAGGTTTTCGATGACATGGGCATCGTAAACAGGCTGGAAGTTTTCCAGGATTTTGGATGCGCAGGTCAGGCGCATGCCCTTGAGGCTGATATTGTCCTTGATGGCCCCAGGCACACCGGTCAGTGGCCTGATGGCTTCGCCGGCAGCAATCTTCCTGTCGACTTCCGCGGCTTTTTTCAGGGCATCTTCCTTGCCCAGGGTAATATAAGCCTTGACTTTATCTTCCACTTCATCAATCCGGTCATAGACCGCATTGGTCAGTTCCACGGAGCTGATTTCCTTTTTGGCCAGCTTCTCATGGAGTTCGTGTACAGTCTCTTGATATAACGCCACAGTTCTTCCTCCTCTTACTCGATGACGCGAGGTACCTTAAAGCCGCCGTTATGTTCTTCCGGGGCATTTTTCATTGCCTCTTCGTGGGAAAGCCCCTTGACGGGGACATCTTCACGGAACACGTTGCTCGTCGGCAGCACGTAAGGAGAAGGTTCGATACCGGTCGTATCGACTTTCTTCATAATCTCCGCATATTCCAGGATCTGATTGAACTGGGTCTCGAACTTTTCCAGGTCTTCGGCCGGAACGTTCAGTCGTGAAAGCGCTGCAATATGTTTTACATCTTTCGCTGTAATGCTCATGATTTCACCGCCTATCGAAAATCTGCGCCAGCGGCCGCAAAGGCCCGCCGGGACTAGTTTTACTCAAAGATTATATCACAGGTGGGACAATTAGAAAACCATTTTGCGCCGTCCGGTATGTGTCAACAAGTTCTCGGTCAAGACCTTTTCATCGAATAGTTATTCACCAATCAGATATGCTCACGGCTCGTTTGGGTAATCTGTTCCCACAGC
>OMYF01000041.1 GCA_900315205.1 uncultured Acidaminococcus sp. | reverse complement strand
AGTGTTTCGCTCCTTTGCCTTTGATCCCTTTCAGTATGGGTTATAAATTAATTTTGAGCAAGACGCTTTTGCGTTTACACAAAATATTTTACACACCCCATAGCGCCAAAACTTTCGCAGAACGCAGATCGCAGAACGCAGACCGCAGATTGCTGACTGCGGCTGACTGCTGACGGCAAATTGCGGCCGACTGCCGGCTGCTGACGGCTGGCTGCTGATGGCAGATCGCAGCACCACAGCCCCACAGCACTCCAGTTGAACCCCTGTCAAAAAAAGGGGGTTTTTCAAAAAGTGGGCTGTCAATAACTATGGGTACAGCATACGCGATCCGCAGAACGCAGACCGCAGGCCGCATATCGCTGACCGCGGCTGACTGCTGGCTGCTGACCCCTGACTGCTGGCGGCTGGTCGCAGACCGCAGCACCAAAGCACCACTGCCTGTCAAAAAAGAAGGGTTTCTAAAAGTCAGGATGTCGATAAACATGGGTACAATATACTGCGACCCGCAACCTGCGACCTGCGAACTGCGGCTACATAGCACCTCAGCACCATAGCATCACAAAATCCGCGTCTCAAAACTCATAACCCACCTCAGCTCCCAAATCCACACCGAGTATATTTATTTTTTTTCACCTGTATGATAAGATAAATATTATCTATATATGATGGGGGGATGCATGTGTGAATAATCTGGTCATTGCTTTTTCATCCGTAGCACCCCTTACGTTTTATATGATCCTCGGATACATCCTCCGCCGGATCGAGAAATTCGACGACTCCGTCATCGCAAACTTCAATAAGATTATCTTTAAGGTGATGCTGCCGTCGACAATCCTGATGTCCGTATACCGGTCCGATCTCAGTAAGACGCTCAATCCGGCCCTGATTTTATACGGGATGGGATCCGTCATCGCCATCATCCTCGTGGCGGGGGCCGTCGTCTGTGCGTTCTGCAAGGACAACCGGAAACGCGGTGCCATGATCCAGGCTTCGTACCGGAGCAACTTCCTGCTCCTGGGGGCGCCCATCGTTGAAAATCTCTACGGCCATGAGGCCGTGGCGGTACCGCTGCTGCTTTCCGCCTTTATCATTCCTTTATATAATATGTCCGCTGTGATCATCCTGGAGATGTTCCGGGGCAATCACAAGGGAATCAATCCGCTCGAGATGGCAAAGGGCATCGCGAAGAATCCCATGATCATCGGAGCCGTCATCGGTTTTGTCCTGAAACTGTTCCCGCCCTTACCCGCGATTGCGGAAAAGACCGTGGCAGACCTGGCTTTCAGTACGACACCTGTCGCGCTGATCGTGCTGGGGGCCTCCTTCAGTTTTTCCGGTGCTGTCAGTGAGATCAGGGAACTGGCTTTCTGCGTCATCAGCCGCCTTGTCGCCGCCCCGGCACTCGTCATTGCCGGCGCCTATCTCTTTGGCTTCCGCCGGGTGGAACTGGCTTCCATCATGGGGATGGCGATCGCACCCTGTGCGGTGGCGTCCTTTGCCATGGCCCAGCAGATGGACAGTGACGGCGAGCTGGCAGGGAATGCTCTTGTCTTTACGACGTTCTTTTCCTCTTTTACGATGTTCCTCTGGGTCTTTGCGTTAAAGTCCTTCGGCATATTATAAGAGGTGCTGTTTGCAGAATTCATATGGAGATGGAGTGAGAAGTACTTATGGCTGTGGGAAAATTGGTACCAAAAGATGTTCGGATCCTCCGTGCTGCTGAGGAAGTGTTTTCACGTAAGGGGTACGATCAGACCACCCTTGACGAAATCGTCAGGATTGCCGATACGGGCAAGGGAACGGTCTACAAATATTTCAAGAACAAGGAAATGCTGTTCTATACGCTGGTCCGTCAGAAAAATGATGAGCTGATGGTTGAACTGAACGCGGTCTATGCGGATCACAAGTCTTTCCAGGAACGCATGCTGGGCTATGCCCGGACACTGGTTTCCTTTTTTTACCGCAATCAGGTCCTCTGGGCTGTGCTCATCTTTGAGATCCTTACAGTCTCTTCCGGCTGGCAGCTGCGTTGGAACAATGAGACCCGGACGTACGATGTCATTTCGCGATGGGGCAAACCTCCGACGGAGCAGGAAAAAGCGGTCAAAATCAAGTTTGCGGAACTCTTCCGTGAGGAAATCACGGTCTTAAAGAATATCCTTGTCGATGCGGAAAATGAAAACTATATCAAAAAGCAGATGGATCCGTCCATCATGGCGCAGAATATGTATTTTTCGCTGATGACTACGGTCATGCAGGGAGCCGTGACTCCCAAGAATATGGATGAGGCCATGGCAAAATTCCTCGATTCGTTCCTCTACGGCCATCTGATCCGGCAGTCCTGAGCAGCAAAAAACGCTTTTTGTCAGCAGCTATTCTGACAAAAAGCGTTTTTCTGCATAAGGAGCCAATCAGAGGCCCCGGCCGAGGGCATTTGCCTTTTCCAGGTACTCCGTACCCGTCAGATCTTCTGGCATCCGGCAGCCCGGCACGAGGAGGCGCCCCCTGTCGCTCAGCGCCAGCTGCCCTGTCAGGGACGTGTAGCGGGCGAGCAGCCTGCTGAAACCCTCCAGTGCGGGTTCCGGTGCTGCGGAGATAAGGGCCGATCTGAGCTTTTTGCGGCGCAGTTCCTGCGTAAAATAAATGAAGCGGGATGCCAGCGCAAAGAGCTGCGGCGACAGGCCCCGGTCCGTCGGGGAGGAGGCAAAGACAACAGCGTCCGCTTTCAGGATTTTCTCCTTCAGGTCATCCATATCGTCCGAGAGGACACAGGGGCTGTCAAACCCGCACATCAGGCAGCCATGGCAGGGAATGAGAGTATAATCGTTGACTTCCAGGATCCGCGCCTCGTGGCCTGCCGCCAGGGCGCCCTCCCAGACGGCATCCACCAGGACCTGGAGCGCGTCGTTTCCTTTGTAGTATTCTTCGAGGATCAGGACTTTCATCTTTATAGTATACTGTCTCCTTTTTAGTTTCAGTTATATTGCTATTGTACCATCTTTTCCAGTCCGGGGGAACAGGTTTTCCTTTCCTGTCCCTTGCGCGCTATGGTATACTAGTACGGTATCATCGGAAGAGCCGGCACGGCCGGCACAGGAAAGGAGTCTGTTTCTTGTCATTTTTGAGGAATAAGGTCCTGCCATGGATCCTGTCACATAAAATCTTGCTTGGCTTACTCGCGGTCCTTGCCGCCCTTTTAGGGGCAGCCTATTATTACCGCTGGGAAATCGAGGAAAAAGTGATCCCGCCAAAACCTCAGGAACCCCGAACGGTCACGATCGGCAAGGCCAGTCTGACGCTTCAGGAACTGAACACACGCGATCTCACGAGTGAAAGCGTCGACCGCATCATCAACTTTTTCGTCAAGGACAATGTGTTCTATCTGGCCCGCCGCAGCAGCGACGGGACGACGACGACACTGGCCGCCTTCGATCTCAAGAACGGGACACTCTTCCCGCACCGTGAATTTGGGGTCAAAGGGATCATGACCCTGAGAGGGGAAAAGCTCTTCGGCCTCACGCTCGGCAGCAACGGGGATCTCTACTATGTCTATAAAGGGGTCCACACCCTCCGCGACGGCAACGATATCGAGAGCCTGAAAGGGCAGACGACGGCCACCCGGATTGCCCTCCTGCCCGGGGAGAACGAAGCGTACCTGTACGGCAACGACAATTTCACGAAAGCCACCATCAAGGACGGGGCCTTCGTGGACAACCATCCGTCCTTCCTCCACAACCGGGCCAAGCCCTTTGCGGGCGGCGTCACCTTCATCCAGGTCATGGACAACGGCAATATCTATGCGGGCGGCCGGATCCGGCCCAACGATTTCAATATCGTGGCCTGTTTCAGGCAGGACGGGACCCTTCTCCAGTACTACGGCAGCTACCGGCAGACCGATAAGGATTCCATCTACAATCTGGTGGATATGGCCATCATGGACCGTTACATCGTCGTGATCGACGGCTTTACGCTGAAGCTCTGGAAAAAAGACGGTGCCTATCTGGGCAGCTTCAACAGTTCCAAGCTTCTGGGCGGTGATCTCAACTGCGCACGGCTGGCCGTCATCAACGGCAATGACCTTGCCATCCTGGCCTATGTGAGGAACGCCAAGACCGGCCTGATCGATCTGAAGATCTTCAAGCTGATCTTCCCGGATGCGCAGTGACGCAGATGGAGTGCAGCCATGCGGCCTTCCGCTGCCGGCTCCCGTCAGGATCGGGGGCGGGAAGCTGCAGACAAAAGAAAAGTGCTTATCGCAAAGAGGTGTCTCTGCCGGCAGGCGGGGACACCTCTTTTGACAGCTCCCCGGCAGCCGCTGGACGCCCGGAGCAGGCTCTCAAAGGATTCCTGTCTTGTCGTTTCTTTTTGTTGACGCGAAAGCCGCACTGCAGGAAAACAAAACAGAAGCCCGAACCCTTCTTGCCGAGGGTACGGGCTTCTGCCGCCTTTCACGTGTCAGCCTGCCTTACGCAGGGCCGCTGTGGGTCTTTTCTTACTCGTTCTTGTCGTTGTCGTGCAGCCAGGGCATCATGTCACGCAGCTTGGCACCGACTTTTTCCAGCTGATGTTCCGCATGCTGACGGCGCATCGCCAGGAAGTGGGCACGGCCGCCGGCTCTGTTTTCCAGGAGCCATTCCTTGGCAAAGGTGCCGTCCTGGATCTCGGCGAGAACTTTCTTCATCGCTTTCTTCGTCTCTTCGCCGGCCACTCTGGGTCCGCGCGTATAGTCGCCGAATTCAGCCGTATCACTGATGGATTTGCGCATCTTTGCCATGCCGCCTTCATACATCAGGTCCACGATGAGCTTCATTTCATGGAAGGTTTCAAAGTAGGCGATTTCAGGCTGATAGCCCGCTTCGACCAGGGTCTCGAAACCGTTCTGGATCAGATGGCACACACCGCCGCAGAGCACGGCCTGTTCGCCGAAGAGGTCCGTTTCGGTCTCTTCCTGGAAGGTCGTCTGGATCACGCCGGCACGGGTGCCGCCGATACCGCGGGCATATGCCAGGGCCAGATCAAAGCAGGTGCCGGTGGCATCCTGGTACACAGCAAAGACGTCGGGTACGCCGCCGCCTTCCACGAAAGTCCGGCGCACCAGATGGCCCGGTCCCTTCGGAGCCACCATGAAGACGTCCACATTGGCCGGCGGGACGATCTGCTGGAAATGGATGTTGAAGCCATGGGCGAAAGCGAGGGCACTGCCGGGCTTCAGGTTCGGGCCGATTTCGGTCTTGTAGACATCGGCCTGTTTTTCATCGGGGATGAGGACCATCGTGACATCAGCTTCGGCAACAGCTTCTGCCACGGGTTTCACTTCAAGACCTGCAGCGCGGGCCACATCGACGGATTTGCTGCCCTTGTACAGGCCGACGACGACATCGACACCGCTTTCCTTCAGATTCAGCGCATGGGCATGGCCCTGGCTGCCGTAACCGACGACGGCCACCTTTTTACCTTTCATGACATCCCAGTTCACGTCCTGATCATAAAATACCTTTGCCATTTTGAAATCCCTCTTTCTTAAAATTTTTTTTCCTGCTGCCGACACTGTACGTTACTGCTTCCAAGGCGAAAGGGGAAAATAAAAACTCCGTCCCCCTGAAAGGGACGGAGTGAAAGATCCGCGTTACCACCCTGATTCCCGGCGCATTGCTGCCTCCGGACACTTTGCAACGTACTAACATACGCGATTCCTGTAACGGGGAACAGCCGTCAGCGCTTACTGCTTTACAGGCTTCAGCACTTCTCTTCGGGGATGATTTTCACATGTCCTTGATGTACCGGCTTGCACCGACCGCCGGCTCTCTGCACACCGCTGGGCAGGTTACTCTTTCCCGTCGTCAGATTTGGTTGATTTGGCTTTGGAATGATTGCATTGTACAGGATAAGACGCATGCCTGTCAATAAAAAATATCCAAAATTGTAAAAATAAAAAAAGAACAGGTATAAATTACGATGAACTGTTAAAAATATTATACTTTATCATCGGTTTGCAGATCTTTATGCGGCTAAAGGCGCCTCTTTTCCTTTTTGGCACGTCTTTTGCTCTGCCGGAACATTTGGGGGAACGGGGCGGGCATGACGCAAAGAGGCAAAGAAAAAACCTGCCGCTTACTGCGGCAGGCAAAAATGCAGGATTTTCAGTTCAGCTTGTTCTTGTTCAGCTTTGCGGAGATGCGGTTCCCCAGGCTCTGGACGATTTGGACCAGAGCGATCAGGACGATGACCGTCGCAATCATCGTGTCAGCCTGGAAACGCTGGTAGCCGTAACGGATGGCCAGATCGCCGAGACCGCCGCCGCCCAGGGCACCGGCCATGGCGGAGGCACCGATCAGGGAGATCATGGCAAGCGTCACGCCGAGGACGATGGAGTGCAGGGCTTCCGGGATCAGCACCTTCCAGATGATCTGGAAGGGGGAGGCGCCCACGGACTGGGCCGCTTCGATGACGCCGGGGTCGACTTCGAGCAGCGAAGATTCAATGATACGGGCGATATACGGTGCCGCAGAGATTGTCAGCGGTACGATGGCAGCCGTCGTGCCGATGGAAGTCCCGACGATGATACGCGTGAGCGGGATGATGGCGACCATCAGGATGATGAAAGGCGTGGAACGGACCGCGTTGACGATGGCGCCGAGGATATGGTTGATGCCCGTGTTCTCGAGGATATGGCCGGGTCTCGTCACGGTCAGGATGATGCCGAGGGGCAAGCCGATCAGCGTTGCCAGGACGGCAGCGATCATGACCATGTAGCACGTTTCACCCAGGGATTTTACCAGCATATTGATCATATTAGCGGACATAACCGATCACCTCAATCTGTAATTTGTTCTCATGGAGATAATCCATGGCTTTCTTCATATGGGCTTCGTCAGCATCCATCCCGATGAGCAGGGTGCCGTAGGGGATCTCCTGCAGGTTTTCGAGATTGCCGGCGATGATGTTGACATTGATGTCATATTTCTTGATCAGCGTGGCGATGACCGGTTCCTTGGCGCTCTCCCCGATGAAATGGAGCCGTACATAGGCATCGTCGCCCGGTTCGTAGTTCTTCTTGAGCGGCAGTCTGGCGATGATGTCCGGCAGTTCCTCATGTTGCGTCGTGGCGACGAATTCCTTCGTCGTCGGGTTCTGCGGATTCGTGAAGATGTCGAACATGGTGCCCTGTTCGATGATCTTGCCGCCTTCGATGACAGCGATATGGTCGCAGATTTCCTTGACCACATTCATCTGGTGCGTGATCATGACGATGGTGATGTTGAGCCGCTTGTTGATGTCCCGGAGCAGGGTCAGGATGGATTCCGTCGTCTGCGGGTCCAGAGCGGACGTCGCTTCATCGCAGAGCAGCACCTTGGGGTTCGAGGCAAGCGCGCGGGCGATGCCGACACGCTGCTTCTGGCCGCCGGACAGCTGGGAGGGATAATGGTCTCCCCGGTCGGTCAGGCCGACGAGCTCGAGCAGGGGATCCACTTTCTTTTTGATCTCGTCCTTGCTCATCCCCTGGATCTCCAGCGGGAAAGCCACGTTGCCGTACACCGTCCGGGTGCTCAGCAGGTTGAAGTGCTGGAAAATCATGCCGATGTTCTGGCGGGCCTTGCGCAGCTCCGACTGGGACATGGTCGTCATGTTCTTGCCGTCGACGATGACCGTGCCGCTCGTCGGGGTTTCCAGCATGTTGATGCAGCGGACCAGGGTGCTCTTGCCCGCTCCGGAAAGGCCGATGATTCCGAAGATCTCGCCTTCGCCAATGGATAAGTTGATATCCGTCAGGGCCTGCAGGTCGCCGGCCTTGCTGTGATAGACCTTGTTGATGTGCTGCAGTTCTATCATTCGTATTTCCTCCTTCTGCAATAAAAAATCCTCTTCATTACGATGCAATGAAGAGGAACATGGGCAGTATTCGTCTTCATCTCTCAGGAATTCATCCTGCTGGACTTAGCACCGTTCATACGCATGTATGATGGTTGCCGTAACATCATGGGGCCAATCCCTCCGTTACTCTTGATGAATGTTTGCTTAAGAAGTATATACGATATACTGTACCTTTGTCAAGGAAAAGAAGACAGTTCTTTCCGGGGAACGATATTTTTTGCAGAAACATGACAATTTCCGCTAAAATTTCGAAAAACAGGGCCAAAGAGGTTGCAATCTCCAGTATCATGTGTTATCGTATTAGCGAAGTAAATTTGAAAAGTGATCCGGCTGGATCCGATTTTTTCAGTATGAAAGGGGTATAGCGATGCAGGCAGGTCTGAATCACAGAGAAATCCATCAGCTGGCCAAAGCTTTCCTGCTGGCCAGGGACGAAAAATTATGTCTCGATTTTATCCAGGATATCTGCACCCCCAATGAGATCAAGGCGCTGAGCCAGCGTCTAGAAGTGGCGGTGCGTCTTCACCGTGGCGAAAATTATGCCAAGATCGTCAAGGATACGGGGGCCAGCAGCACGACTGTTTCCCGCGTGAACCGATGTCTGAATTACGGAGCCGGCGGATACCGCAAGGTGATCCCGCTGCTCCTGAATGAAGGAGAGCCTGAAGAATGACAACCAATCTGCTGCAGATCCCGAACGGGACGAAAGATATACTGCCGGGCGAAGCCCGGATGAAGAGAGAAATGGAAGCACGCATCGCCGACAATTTCGTGGCTTGGGGCTACGATGAGGCGATGACTCCCACCTTCGAATACGCTGATACCTTTGAACTGAGCGGCGCGGGCGCGGCGTCCGAGAGCATCAAATTCCTCGGCCGCGACAACCGCACATTCATGATGCGGAGCGAAATGACCACGCCCCTGGCGCGCATGGTCGTGACGCGGATGCGCAACGACAAAGGTAGCAAGCGTCTTTTTTATATTGCAAACGTATTCCGGCATGAAGAAAATCAGGCCGGCCGCTCCAATGAATTCTGCCAGGCCGGCGTCGAGCATTTCGGGGACGGGTCCCCGGAGGCGGACGCGGAAGTCCTGGCCCTCGCCGTCAGCAGCGTGAAGGCCGCCGGGCTCGACCATTTCGTCATCAGTGTGGGCCACAGCGGATTCCTGGCAGGTCTCATCGATGATGCGGAACTGTCGCAGGCACAGCGGGAACGGATGAAACAGATGATCCTGACCCACAATTCCGTGGCCCTCGAAAAGGCCGCCGAAGTCATCAGCTACGAACCGCTGCGCAAGGTCGTCCAGCAGCTGCTCTACCTGCAGGGCGGGCCTGAAATGCTCCGCAACCTCAAAAAGCGGATGACGAACCCCAAGTGCATCGATGCGCTGGACAATCTCCTTGCCATCTACGATATGTGTGAATCCTACGACGTGGCCGACTACATCACCTTCGACCTCAGCCTGATCCGCAATTTCGACTACTATACGGGCATGGTCTTCGAGGCCTACAGCCCGCAGATCGGCTTCAACATCTGCGGCGGCGGCCGCTACGACCATATGATGGAAAAATTCGGCAATCCCATGCCGGCCACCGGTTTTGCGATGGGAATCGACCGGATTATCCTGTCCATGCGCCGTGAAGGTGCGTTCAAAGGCCGTTCTTCCTGGGACATGTTCGTTGCCTGGGAAAAAGGCAAAGAGAAGGCAGCCATCCGGAAAGCCATGGAACTCCGCCACAGCGGCAAGACAGTCCGGACAGCCACGTCTCCCATGACTCCCGAGCAGGCAGCACGGGCATGCGGGGACAATCACTGCGAAGCACTCGTCTATGTACGGTAAGTGGGGGATATTATGGACTATTTGACAATTGCACTGCCGAAAGGCAAATTATTCGATAAATCGGTGAAAATCCTGGCCAAAGTCGGGTACGCGGCGGAAAACGTCGTGGAGGATTCCCGCAAACTGGTCATCACCAATGAAGAGACGAAGGTCCGCTTCATCATCGTCAAGACGATGGATCTTCCGACCTACGTGGAATACGGCGCCGCCGACATCGGGATCATCGGCAAGGATGTCCTGATCGAACAGGATAAGGACGTCTACGAACTGCTCGACATGGGCTACGGCAAATGCCATCTGATGATGGCCCTGCCCGCGGCAAAAGTGATGCCGGATATCATGGACTACACGCATATGCGCGTGGCGACCAAATATCCGAAAAGCGCCACCGCCTTTTTCGACCGCATGGGCATGCAGATGGAAATCATCAAACTGAACGGTTCCATCGAACTGGCGCCCATCGTCGGACTCAGCGAACTGATTGTCGATATCGTCGAGACCGGTACGACCCTGCGGGAAAACAACCTGAAGGAAGTGGCGATGGTCTATCCGAGCTCAGCCCGGCTGATCGCCAATAAAGTCAGCTTCCGGCTGCAGCACCAGCGGATCAAGAAACTGGTGCGCGACCTGAAACAGGTGCTGAAAGAGGAAAGCGGAGCGAAAGCCTGACAGGGCTCCTGTTCCATCCCGGCCGCAGAAAAGTTGCGGCCGCCTGCAATTTTGTTCCCGGAGGGATGTAAAGTGACTGAGATAAAAGGAAGAGACAGTCTGCGTTTCATAGAAGACTATGAAGTGGAAACCGTACCGGACGCGGACATCATCGTAAATGCGAACGAAACGAACGAATACTGCGGCGACGCGCTGGAGCAGCAGATCCTGAAGGCTGTCGCGGCCTGCCCGGTGAACCGCTATCCGGCCATGCACGGCGAGAACCTGTGCGGCCTGATCGCGAAAAAGCTCGGCCTCGATCCTTTTCAGGTGGCCCTGGGCAACGGCTCGAGCGAGCTTTTGGAAAAACTCTGTTATGCCTTTGGCGGCGCCGGCCGGAAGATTTCCTATCCCGCCCCGTCGTTTTCGATGTATGAGACCTATGTACGCCTTGCGGACAGCACACCCGTGCCGTTCCCGCTGGACCCGGACTGCTTCGTCGATCCGGACGCGCTCATCGCGTTCTGTCAAAAAGAAAAACCCGATGTGCTCATCATCTGCAACCCGAACAACCCGACGGGCAATTGCAACAGCCTGGCCGACATGGAAAAAGTCATCGCTAATGCCGGCTGCCTCGTCGTGATGGATGAAGCCTACATCGAATTCAGCAATGATGGAAAGGACGCCTCCGTCAATTCCACGCTGAACCTGCTGCCACGCTATGACAACCTGCTCGTGCTGCGGACCTTCTCCAAGGCCTACGGCCTTGCGGGTCTCCGCATCGGCTACGGCGCCGGCAGCCTGCCCGTCATGAAGATCCTGAAGAAGGCGCTCCTGCCGTACCACGTCAATTCCTTTACGCTGGCCATCGGAGAGCTCCTCTTCAAAAACGAAGGCTACCTGGAGGACCGGGTGGCGCGCATCGTGAAAGACCGTGCGAGCCTGCGGGAAGGCCTGGAGAAGCTGGGCTTTTTCGTCTATCCATCGGGCTCCAACTTCCTCTGCCTGAAGCCCGTCGGCGCCATCCTGGACAACCTCTACGGACAGTCCGGCAAAGAAGCCGCCGCGCTCGATGCGAGAGCCATGGCAGCAGGGCAGTTCCTCTTCGATTCGCTGCTTGCCCGCAAGATCCTGGTCCGCAATTATTCGCACAATCCCAAACTCCCCGGCTGCCTGCGCATTTCCGTGGGCCTGCCGGAAGAAAACCGGACGATCCTTGAAGCGATTGCGTCCATCCTGAAGGAAGGGGAGAAGGCATGATGAGAGAAGCGGAAGTAAAGAGAACGACGAAAGAAACATCCATTTACGTCAAACTCAACCTGGACGGGACCGGGAAAGCGGACATCGATACGGGTGTCGGTTTCCTGAACCACATGATGACCCTCGTGGCCGTCCATGGCATGTTCGACCTTGTCATCAAGGCCACGGGCGACCTCGATGTGGACTGCCACCATACCATCGAGGACGTGGGCATCGCCTTCGGGGACGCCCTCAAACAGGCCCTGGGGGACAAGAAGGGCATCCACCGCTACGGCAGCTGCCTCCTGCCGATGGATGAAGCTCTGGCGGAGATCATCCTTGACATTTCGGGCCGTCCCTATCTCGTCTGGAATGCCGATATCCCCCGCAACATGCTGGGCACCTTCGATACGGAGATGGGCGAGGACTTTTTCCGCGCCCTTGCCGTCCACAGTGATATGACCCTGCACATCAACCTTCCGTACGGCAGGAATACGCACCATATGCTGGAAGCAATCTTCAAGGGCTTCGGACGGGCCCTGTCCATGGCCGTCGCCATGGATCCGCGTGTCCACGGCATCATGAGCAGCAAAGGCATGCTGTAAAGAGCTGACAAGGGGCAGCGGACGGAATGCAGAGAGGCTTGATCGCCGCCTCCGCGCTCCGGTACCGGCTGCAGATGAGGTGATAAGGATATGAGTGAAAAAATCGTCATCATAGATTACGGCAGGGGGAATCTCCACAGCGTCTTCAACGGTCTTAAGAAAATCGGCGCGGACCCGGTCATCTCTTCCGATCCGAAGGTCATCGCCGATGCACCCAAGCTGATCCTCCCGGGCGTGGGCGTCTTCGGGGACTGCATGGAACATCTCGAGGCGGCGGGCCTCATCGGCGTCATCCACGAAGCCGTCGATAAGGGCGTGCCCTTCCTGGGCATCTGCCTGGGCGAGCAGCTGCTCTTTGAAGGCAGCGAGGAATCGCCCGGCGTCAAAGGCATGGGCCTCATGAAGGGGCAGGTCCGGCTCATCAGGACACCTTTCAAGGTGCCGCATATGGGCTGGAACAAACTGAAAGTGGTCAATCCGTCGCCCCTGATGAAGGATGCCGACGGCAAGATGGTCTATTTCGTCCACAGCTTCGCGGCCGATCCGGAAGATCCGTCCGTCATCACGTCGACCTGCGATTACGGCACGACCATCGTCGCCTCCGTGGGCAAGGACAATGTCCAGGGCTTCCAGTTCCATCCGGAGAAATCCTCCGCGGCGGGCCTTGCCATGCTGAATGCCTTCAAGGAGTGGAAACCATGAACATCTATCCTGCCATCGATCTTCGCGGCGGCCAGTGCGTCCGTCTGCTGAAGGGTGAATTCGACAAGGAAACCGTATACGGCCGGGATCCCGGCGCCATGGCCAGGAAGTGGGCTGAGGAAGGGGCCGCGTCCATCCATGTGGTGGACCTTGACGGGGCGCTCGCCGGGGAAAGCCGCAACCTGCCCTCCATCCAGAGCATCCTGCGCGAAGGCGGCATCCCGATCGAAGTGGGCGGCGGCATCCGCAGCCTGGAACAGATCGAAAAGCTCCTCGCCCTCGGTGTCCATCAGGCGATCCTCGGTTCGGCGGCGGTCAGCCATCCCGAACTCGTCGCGGAAGCCTGCAAAAAATTCCCCGGCCGGATCGTCGTCGGCATCGATGCCAGGGACGGACTCGTGGCCGTGGAAGGCTGGTCCCGGACCGGTACCATAAAGGCCGTCGACCTGGCGCGCCGGATGGCCGACTGCGGCGTCACGCGCATCATCTATACGGATATTTCCCGTGACGGCATGATGATCGGGAACAATCTGCCCGAGACCGTCGGAGTGGCAAAAGCCTGCGGGATCCCCGTGACCGCTTCGGGCGGGGTCTCGACCCTTGACGAAGTCCGCCGCATCAAGGCGGAAAGCGTCCATGGCATCGAAGGCTGCATCATCGGGAAGGCTCTCTATACGGGCGCCATTTCCCTGCCCGACGCGGTGCGTATCGCAAAGGAGGAATGAGTAGCATGCAGATCAAACGGATCATTCCCTGCCTGGACGTCAAGAACGGCAGGGTCGTCAAAGGAACGAACTTTGTGGAGCTGAAGGACGCCGGCGATCCGGTGGAACTGGCGGCTCTTTACGAAAAAGAACAGGCCGACGAGCTGGTATTCCTCGATATCACCGCTTCCTGGGAAGGCCGCAAATCCATGCTGGATGTCATCCAGCGCACGGCCTGCGAAGTCTTCATGCCCCTTACGGTGGGCGGCGGCATCTCCACCATGGATGATATCCACAATGTGCTGCTCGCCGGCGCGGACAAGACGTCCCTCAATACGGCGGCTGTCAAAAATCCGGACCTCATCCGGCAGGGTTCGCTGGCCTACGGGGCCCAGTGCATGGTCCTTGCCGTCGATGCCAAAAAGAGAGCACCCGGTGCCTGGGAAGTCTATATCAACGGCGGCCGCACCCCCACGGGCCTCGACGCCGTCGAATGGATCAAGAAAGCCGTTTCCCTCGGAGCGGGCGAGATCCTGCTGACGAGCATGGATGCCGACGGAACGAAGGACGGTTATGACATCGAGCTGACGCGGACCGTCGCCGAAGCCGTCAATGTGCCCGTCATCGCGTCTGGCGGCGCGGGCTCGCTGGAGGACTTTTACGAAGTCCTGACAAAGGGCAAAGCCGATGCAGCCCTTGCGGCGTCCGTTTTCCACTACGGCAAATTCTCCATCCGTCAGGTCAAGGAATACCTGCGTGACCGGGGCGTCGAAGTACGGCTCTGATCCGGAACTTGCCCGGGATGGTATACTGGAGGTATGGGGCTTTGTCCCTGCACCGTCCCCGAAGGAGACCTGCGCGGGATCCAGTGACTGCCTTCTCATCACAATTGCCTGAAGCAAGGATTTCCCGCAGAGGGGGATCCTTGTTTTCTTTTACGATGAGGCGGAAGATTTTCCGGACTCCATGGACAGGATATTCTCCAGGGGAAAATCCCCGGTCCGGACAGCCCTTTTTCCTGTCCGGACCGGCCGACACTGAACAGAAAGGATCGATTGCGATGAAAATTGATATTTCGAAACTCAAATTCGATGACCGCGGCCTGATCCCGGCCATCGTCCAGGATGTAAAGACGGACAAGGTGCTGATGCTGGCTTACATGAACGGCACCAGCCTCGCCCGCACAGTCGAGACGGGCTATACCTGGTTCTGGTCCCGCAGCCGGCAGGAGCTGTGGAACAAGGGTGCCACGAGCGGCCACACTCAAAAGGTGTACAGCATCACCTATGACTGCGATGGGGACGCTCTTCTCGTGAAGGTGGAGCAGAAAGGCGCCGCCTGCCATACGGGGAACTATTCCTGTTTCTTCAATCCCCTGTGGAACAGTGCTTCCGGTGAAAGCCTGCCGGTGGCGGAGAACAAGCTGCCCATGGTCATCTCCGACCTCTACAATTCCATCGTGACCATGCGCGGCGTGACCGCGTCCAAATCGTACACGCATCTGCTGTTCGAATCCGGCCAGGACAATATCCTGAAGAAACTTGCCGAAAAGACGGCAGCTACGATGCTGGCTTCCAAGAACAGCGATCAGGATGACGTTGTTTACGAGATGAGTGATTTATGGTATCATTGCTTAGTATTGTTGGCCTTCCACGGCATTACGCCGGGCCGGATGCTGGCTGAACTGGGAGGCATGAAAAACAGGGACAGTAAATGAGAAAGCTGGAGGCAGGCGTTCATGGCAAGATTATTCGGAACTGACGGCGTACGCGGCATCGCGAATGGATACCTTAATGCGGAACTGGCATATAAACTGGGCCGGGCGGCGGCCCTGTATTTCGGGCGGGAAGTCAAGAGCCCGACCATCATCATCGGCCGCGATACCCGTCTTTCCGGGACCATGCTGGAATCGGCACTGGCGGCGGGCATCTGCAGTGCCGGCGGGAATGCCCATATGCTGGGCGTGATCCCCACACCGGCCGTATCCTACCTGACGGAGAAGATGGATGCCAATGCGGGCGTCGTCATTTCCGCATCCCATAACCCCTTTGAGGACAACGGCATCAAATTCTTTGCCAACAGCGGCTTCAAGCTGCCCGACGCGGTGGAGGACGAGATCGAAGCCATTGTGCGGCAGCCCATCGATTACGACACGACCCTGACCGGTTCTTCCGTGGGCCGCGTGATCCCGGAACCGGACATGGGCGAAAAATACATCCGCCACATCGTGTCCTGTGCCGACAATAAACTGAACGGCCTGAAGGTCGTCATGGACTGCGCCAACGGCGCCAACAGCGAGATCGCGCCGGCCATCCTGCGCCTCCTGGGGGCACATGTCATCCCCATCTTCCATGAACCGAACGGCATCAACATCAATAACGGCTGCGGTTCCACCCATCTGGAAGCGCTCCAGAAAAAAGTCGTCGAAGTCGGTGCGGATGTGGGCATTGCCAATGACGGCGATGCGGACCGCTGCCTTGCCGTCGACGAAAACGGAAAGGCCCTCGACGGCGACCAGATCATGCTGATCTGCGCCCTGGACCTGATGCGGGAAGGACGGCTGAAGGACAATGTCCTCGTGACGACCGTCATGAGCAATGTCGGTCTTGCCAAAGCCATGAAAGAGCACGGCGGGCGGACCGTCAGGACGGCCGTGGGCGACCGCTACGTCCTTGAGGAAATGCTGAAGCACGGCTATACCCTCGGCGGCGAACAGTCCGGCCATATCATCTTTGGCGACCTGGCCCGCACCGGGGACGGCATGATGACCTGCGTCAAGCTTCTCGGCTCCCTCGTGCGCCAGAACCGCACCCTTTCGCAGCTGGGCGCGCTGATGGTCAAATATCCGCAGACCCTGGTCAATGTCCGCGTCAGGGACAAGAATGGCTGGGAAGAGAATGACGCCATCCGGGAGATCACCCGCAAATTCACGGAAGAACTCGGCGATGACGGCCAGGTCCTCGTCCGGGCTTCAGGCACGGAACCCCTGATCCGCGTCATGGCCCAGGGACCGAGCCAGAGCGAGACCGACAGGATCACCGATGCCATCGCGGAGGTCGTGAGAAAAGAACTGGCCTGATGGTTCTGCTCCATCCTTATGAAAAGAACCTTACAAAAAGACTCCGGATTTCCTGCAAGGCAGCTCGTGCTGCCCGGGAAGCCCGGAGCCTTTTTTCGCATGGCTGCGGTCTCTGCGCCCAGGTGTCTTGTCAAACCATGACAGATTGTAAAAATAGTGTTACAATAGGGACAATATACCGACAGCTTGTACCCGGTCACAAAGGGAGCCTGCCTGGAGCAGTCAGGGCGGCAGTGCCCACCTTTCCGGGACAATAACCTTGAGGAGGATCTATACGATGCAGTGCAGTGAACGCAATCTTTCCATGATGATGGATCTTTATGAAATGACCATGGCCTACGGCTATTTTACGGACGGCCTGGCAAACATGAAGAGAGCGACTTTCGATATTTTCTATCGCCACAACCCTGATAAGGGCGGTTTTTCCATTTTTGCCGGACTGGAGCAGTGCATCCAGTACATCCAGAACTTCCATTTCACGGACAGTGACGTGGAATATTTCCGCTCCCTTAATCTGTTCAATGACGCGTTCCTGGAATACCTGCGGAACTACCATTTTTCCGGTGATGTCGATGCCATGCCCGAAGGGACGATCATGTATCCCCGGGAATCCATCCTTTCCGTGACGGCTCCGATCCTGGACGCCCAGCTCCTCGAGACGGCTCTTCTGGCAGAGATCAACCACCAGTCCCTGATCGCCACCAAGACGTCCCGTATCGTCAAGGCGGCTGAAGGCCGGGGCGTCTCCGACTTCGGTGCCCGCCGGGCCCACAACATGGATGCCGCGGTCTACGGGGCACGGGCTGCCTATATCGGCGGCGCTGACGGGACGGCGACGGTGCTGGCCGGTCAGGAATTCGACATCCCCGTGGGCGGCACCATGGCTCACAGCTGGGTCATGTACTATCCTGATGAATACACGGCCTTCAAGAAATATGCCGAAGTCTATCCGACCAACGTCGTGCTCCTCATCGATACGTATGACGTGATCCATTCCGGCCTGCCCAACGCCATCCGTGTGGCCAAAGAAGTCCTGGAACCCATGGGGCAGCGCCTCAAAGGTGTCCGCATCGATTCCGGCGACCTGGCATACCTCTCCAAGCGCGTGCGCGCCATCCTCGACAGCGAGGGCCTGCAGGACTGCAAGATCGTCGCTTCGAACAGCCTCGATGAATATACCATCCGGTCCATCCTGGATCAGGGCGGCTGCATCGATTCCTTCGGCGTCGGCGAGCGCCTCATCACAGCCAAGAGCGATCCCGTCTTCGGCGGTGTCTACAAACTCGTCGCCGTGGAAGGAAAGGACGGCTGGGAACCGCGCATCAAGGTTTCGGAAACGATGGAAAAGATCACCAATCCGGGCCGCAAGGATCTGTACCGCATCTACAATGCCCAGGGCAAGGCTGTGTCCGACCTGATCGCCATCGAAGGCGAACCCGTCGATGTGGCCCATAAATTCCGCTATGTAGATCCTCTGGAACCCTGGCGCATCCGTCACTTCGAGGGCTGCACGGCCAAAAAGCTCCTCGTTCCCATTTTCCGCGGCGGCAAACTCGTGTACAATATGCCGGCCCTGCGTGATATCCGGGCCTATGTGCAGTACCAGCTGAAGAACGAAATCTGGGAAGAAGAACAGCGCTTCGAAAATCCGCATGCCCACTTTGTGGATATGACGCCCGCCTACTACGAAGAAAAGATGAACCTGCTGGCAAGGAGCCGGAACCAGTGATCCTGCTCTGACAAAAAATAGAAAACCCCACTGGCTGCTCAGACGGCTCGTGGGGTTTTACTGCATCCGGGAGAAGGACTGGGAGGGGGAAAAGGCAGAGCCGGGAAGAATGGAATCCTCATTTCTTCCCGACCCGTTTCATTCTGCTATTTTTTCAGTTTTTCATGGCAGGCCTGCAGCTCATCAGGAGTGCATTCCGTGACTTCCAGGATTTGTTCATCCGTAAAGCCACTCAAAAT
>OMYF01000034.1 GCA_900315205.1 uncultured Acidaminococcus sp. | reverse complement strand
GCGGCCTTATCCCAGGCGACAGCCTGTATACAGTTTCTGTTCGTCAGGCCAGAAGTTTGCCGCCGGCTTCCTTCAGATTCCCCCTCACGGTGGACATCCCTGCCTTTGGCTGTATCTTTCCCGCTGCCGGGCAGATTCCGGACTTTCACCGGTTAGAAACGTGCGCCGCCGGGCGCACCTGCAAAACAGCCGCTTTCCGTCCCGGAAAGGACGGAAAGCGGCTGTCATCTCCCTGAAACCGGAAACCTGCACTTTCCGGATGGCCGGACCCTCCGTGCCGGCAATGGCCTTATCTGGCCAGACGGTACATGGCCTCCGTATAGATGCGGGCATTCTTCATCAAAATATCGATTTCCCAGAATTCATTGGGCAGATGCTCCCGCACTGTATCCCCCGGGAAAATGGGTCCGAAGGCTACAATATTGGGGATCGACTTGGCATAGGTCCCGCCGCCGATGCAGAGGGGCGTGGGATCCAGTCCGGTCAGTTCCTCATATACACCAAGCAGAGTGCGGACATAGGGCGTCTGTGGATCGACAAAAAGTGCTTTCTTGTGTTCTTCCCGGGCCAGTTCAAAGCCATACCTGCGGAAATTGGCAGTCAGGACAGGAGCACAGTCGTCGTAGGTTTTTGTGACAGGATACCGGTAGTTGATCTTGAGGGTCAGAGAAGAAGCATCGCCTTCGATCATGCCCAGATTGAAAGAAAGGTCTCCGGACTGATCATCATGGAGATAGATTCCCATCCCCCGGCCGTTTGTCTCCAGACCGATATGGTCCGCAATGGTCCCGAGGCACTCCCGGACACCTGCCGAAAGCGGGAATTCCCTGATCACAAGCGCCAGTTTCCCGATGGCATTGATTCCCAGTTCCGGATGCGCGCCGTGAGCTTCTTTGCCATGGGCCGCCGCTTTGACGCCGCCGGCGGTTCGTGTCACTTCCACACCGCCGCGCCCGTTGAAGCTGGAAACGAGCTGATCTGCCAGTGCATCCGGACAGGTGAACTCTGCTTCGGCCAGGGAAGGGACGATATTATAGGCCGTACCGCCCTGGATCTTTACCAGCTTCAGATCGCCGTCCTGCTGATAGGAAGCGCGGTAGTCCGCATTCAGGATGCCTTTTTCCCCGTTGATCAGAGGATACTCCCCGTCAGGTGTAAACCCGCAGACAGGGATTTCTCCGCCCTTTTCCAGATAATGCGCCATATCGGCGGAACCGGTTTCCTCATTCGTCCCAAACAGGATGCGGATACGGCGTTTCAAAGGCACGCCGGCATCCACCAGCGCTTTCATGCCATAGAGGGCCGCAATGGTCGGGCCCTTATCGTCAAGCGCGCCGCGGCCGTAGATGTTCCTGTCATCGATTTCACCGCCGTAGGGATCCCTGTCCCAGCCCTTGCCTTCAGGAACAACATCCAGATGACCTAAAATCGCGACCATTTCTTTGCCTTCACCGATTTCCGCCCAGCCCATGTAATGATCCACATCGCAGGTGCGGAATCCCAGGCTGCGGCACACATCGAGCATGTACGTCAGCGCTTTGGCCGGTCCTTCCCCAAAAGGTTTCCCCGGTTCAGCCGGACCCTGTACGCTTTTGATTTTCAGGGCTTCGGACAGCGTCTTCAGCATCGGTTCTTTCTGTTGTTCTATGGCTTTTGCCAGATCCATCTTGATTCCTCCTCACGGTGTCCATACCAAAACGACAAATCATCGACAGTTCCCCCGGTTCCGCTCCTGTACGGAAAAAGAAAAACCGGTTCCCTCTGCCTGAGACTTGTGCAAGTATAAGATTCTCTGTTTTTATTGTACAGAGAACGGACAATTCTGTCAATTATTTTGTAATAATTGTAATATATTTCTGTCATTTATCCGCTGATTCCCCGCCGCCTCCCCAAACTGTTCCCTGGAATATGTACAGCCGCGCCCTTTACCTGCCGCCCGGACTACGCAGGGACGGAAACAGGGACTTTTTCCGGGCATTGTCCTCTATACAAAGACATTTCGGTTAAAAAACCGCTCCGCAGCTGCCGGGCATACAAAAAAAGAGCTTCCGGGACACTGCCGGAAGCTCCCGCCTGAGACAGGCGGCTGTCTTGCACTTTGGGGACACACTGCACCGCTTTCCGGGCACGTATCCTCAATATCCGATGAAAAAGCCGATTGCCACCATCACAGCCTGCACTCCGACCAGCATGATGAACAGCGGTGTAAAGAATTTCCACCACTTGGCCAGGGAAACCCCGGCAATACCGCAGGCAATGGGCAGGTTCGTAGTCGGCCACATGATATTGGAGAGACCGTCACCGAACTGGAAGCAGAGCACAGACAGCTGCCGGGACAGACCCAGCAGATCGGCCAGAGGTGCCATGATCGGCATGGAAACGACGGCCTGGCCGGAACCGGAGGGAATCAGGAAGTTCAGCAGCGTCTGCACGATGAGCATGGCTTCTGCCGCCAGAAGACGCGGCATCCCCGACAGGGGCAGGAACATCCCATAGACAAAAGTGTCCATGACATGACCGGTCTGCATGACAATCAGGATCCCGCGGGCAAAACCGATCATCATGCATGCGCCGGCAATGTCCATAAAGCTTTTTTCCAGGCTCCGGGCAATCTTGTTCGGATTCCAGCCGACCAGGATGGCCGACAGAAGGCCCATGATCATGAAGAGAGCCGACAGTTCCGTAAAATACCAGCCATAATTCTTGCAGCCATACACAAGGATGACGATGCCGGCAAAAAAGACGGCAAGCACGAGTACATGCCGGAAAGTGAAAGCGTGCCTGCTCAGCTCCTCCTCCGTGACGGCAAACTCATTCTTGATCCCGTACATGTAGCTCTTTTGGGGATCCGCCTGGATGCGCAGGGCGTACCGCATCACATATACAGAAGCCACGGCAGCCATGGCCAGATGGGACAGGATCCGGAACCCCGTGCCCGACATGATGGGCAGTTCAGCAATGGCCTGGGCCGTGCCCACAGTGAAGGGATTCATGAAGGCACCGGCATAACCGATTGCCGTGGCGCAGCAAACGATGGACATCCCGACGATTGCATCATACCCCATCGCAATGCAGATCCCCACAAAGATGGGGATAAAGGGCAGTGCTTCCTCGGAAATGCCAACTGTGGAAGAAGCAAAACTGATGAGCACGATAAAGACAGGAACGATGGCAACCCGGGCGCGTCCCTTGATGCTTCGCAGCAGTCTTGCCACCAGGCCGTCAAAAGCGCCGGAACCGATGATCAGACCGATGAACGCATAGGAGATGAACACGAACAGGATGACCGGAGCTGCATCCTTCATGCCGAGGTAGATGCATTTGAACATCTCAAAGAACCCGACGGGATGGGCGTCCACCAGATGATACGTCCCGGCCTGGACGATTTTCTGGCCCGCCTTGTTGGCAACGCGCGTAAATTCGCCGGCCGGCAGGATCCAGGTCATGACCGTGGCAAAGACGATGATGCCGAAAAGCAGGACAAATACGTGAGGCAGAGCCCACCTGGACTTTGAAGTCCCTTCTTTCTTTTCTTCTGTCATATTCCTCATGCCTCCTCTTTTTGGGCCAGCGCCTTCAGGAAATCCGCTTTGACAGCGTTCCGGAAGGTCTCGTCCCGATAGATCTCAAGCAGCAGTTCGCACATGACGATGGCCCCTTTTTCCATCTGGAGCAGGGCATGCTCTGTAATGGTGGCATCCCGCAGCTGGGCGGAATGACCGGGACAGGCCCTGTCCGAGATACAGATATAGGGGTGCAGCGTCGGACAGCGGTAGCTGACGTTCCCCGCATCGGTCGAACCTGCCGGGGGCAGCGGCGGCCCCACCGGTTCTCCCGCGTCGGTAAAGAGCTCTTCCACCCTTTTTTCAAGGAGCGGGACCCGGACCATATCATCGAAATCCGGGAATCCCAGCGTAAATTCCACCTCGCAGTCGAGCGCCAGCGCAGCACCGCGGGCACAGTTCCGGATCACCCGGTCCAGCCGCTGCAGTTCATGCCGCGTCGGATAGCGGAATTCCAGCCGGATCCTTGCCGTATCGGGCACCACATTGGGGACTTTCCCGCCATCTTCAATCACTGCGGAAACGACGGTATAGGGATGGAAGGAATCACGCCGCGCATCCAGAAGATCCAGAAACTTGCGCGCCGCCGTCAGGGCATTGGCGCCATCCCAGGGATCGCCGGCTGCATGGGCCTTCTTTCCGTGAAAATCGACGACATAGCAGCGCAGGGCCGTGGCGTCCGTGTTCGTACGGCTCAGGCCGCCGCTCGTGCTGTGCATCATGATGGCCAGAGCATCGCCGTCAAAGACCCCCGCCGGTGCAAAATGAAGCTTTGCCCCATCCACCTCCTCAGCCGGAGTCCCGATGACCTCGAGCGTGCCGTGATAGGCATCCCGGGGCAGGCGGCTCATGATCATTGCGGCGAGGACCGACAGCGATCCATGCAAATTATGGCCGCAGCCGTGACCCACTCCGGGCAGGGCATCGTACTCCACCATGATGGCTGTCCGGGGTCCCTCTCCCCGTTCCAGCACGGCCCGGAAAGCCGTCCCGTACCCCAGCTCCCGGGCCATGAATGGATATTCAATCGTAAAGCCGAACGGCTCCAGTGCCTCCACGATGGCCTTGCTGGCAAGAACCTCCTGCCCGGAAACTTCAGGATGATCGTAAAGATACCGAACGAGTTTCCCGGCTTCAGGAAGATACCGGTCTGCCAGAGACCTGATTTCCTGATCCATACAGTGTCCCTCTCTTTCTATATTTCTGTATTACAGTACCATGATAACACAACCGTCCGTGTTTATTGTCCAAAGGACCTGTTTTTGTTTCAGGAATCTGGAATTTTTTTTAAATTAATACAGATGATACAGTTTTTAAACTGATCCGGCCGTACTGAAACAGCTGGACTCCGGATACAGTCCGGGCAGCATGACCGCAGAAAAAAACGGTGCAGCAGCCATGGAGAGATTCCATGACCGCCGTACCGTTTTTCAGGCAGCAGGCCTGTATTGCATTATTTTCCAAGGATCAGCCGGATGAACCAGATGCTTCCTTCATACAGCACGAGGACCGGCAGTGCCAGCAGGGTCTGGGAAATCATGTCCGTCGTCGGCGTGATGACAGCACCAAAGACAAACGCCGCCAGGATGACGAATTTCCGCTTCCGGGCAAGACCCCGGGAAGTCATAAGTCCCAGTTTCGCGCACACACAGAGCACCAGGGGCAGATTGAAAGTCATCCCGAAGGGCAGGACCATCATAAATACAAAATCAAGGTAGCTTTCCATGGAAAGCATGGGCTGCACCGTATCGCTCGTATAAGCCAGGAAAAACCGGAGTCCCTGCGGGAGAACCAGGAAAAAAGCAAAGGCGAGCCCTGCCAGAAACAGGCTGAGCGACAAAGGGACAACAATGAGGAGCGTCTTTTTCTCATGGACTGTAAAAGCAGGCACCACGAACGCCCATACCTGATAGAACAGGACGGGCGACGCCAGGATGGCCCCGCCTGCCAGGCCCGTCTTGAAATAAATGAGGAACGCTTCAGCCGGCTTCAGGAAATACAGCGTCCCCGCCGGTGCCGTCAGGAAATGCATGATTTCAGCGATATGCAGTCCGCTCAGGACCGTACACAGCGCAAGGGCCGCAAGGGATTTGATCAGACGGCTCCGAAGTTCTGTCAGATGCCCCACAAGCGGCATGGATGCCTCATTCCCGGGCAGACTGTTCTCTGCGGCTGCCATAGCCTATTTATCCCCTTCCGCCGGTTTGGCAGCTGCCTTCTCCACGGGCGCTTTGGCTTCAGCTGTACTGTTCAGAGCCGATTTGAACTCATTCATACTTTTCCCCATGGCCCGGCCGATTTCGGGCAGTTTGCCGGGTCCAAAGACCACCAGGCCAATAATCAGGATCAACAACAATTCAGGAACACCCAATCCGAACATATCCGTCACTCCTTTATGCTTGATGAGCCTTACTTTAGCCGGATCCTGTAAGGATTTCGTAAGAAAAAAGGAAAATCTGAGTAAAAATGCAGTGATTTACTGTATTTTTACAGATTCCATACTTTTCCTTTATATTCCGTCCGTAAACTGAAGGCAACTTCACTGCATATAAGGAGGCTGTAAGTATGACGAACCCATTGGAATCCGTTGTCCAGAAAGAAATGTCCCGCCGGGGCTTCTTAAAGCTTGCCGCCGGCACTGTCATGGGCGCCGCGCTCCTGTCCCTGCCCGACATATCCAAAGCCGGAGCGGCTGCAAAAGCGGGCCGTTCCATTAAACCGACAGCTTTTTCCGCCATTCCCCAGGATGCCATTGCTTCCGCCGAGGCATCCCCCCTGATCGCTTCCTGCTGGAAGCAGATCCTCGACTATGCCGGGACGATCACGGATGCTTCGCTGCGTTCTTCCGTCCTTTCCCTGCTGAAGCAGCCCACGCCCACCTTCATGCAGCGCTATGCATCCGAGAGTGCAAGGCAGGCCCTCTACGGACAGCTGGTGCAAAGAGGTCTTGTCGATCCCGCCAAAACGGATGCCGCCCATATCCTGCCGCCTTATAACGGCAAAGTCCAGGCGTTCCGGACGGCTCCCGGTTCCGGTTACGGCAGCCATCATCCCTATCCGGGCGGTCTCGCCACCCATGTGAATGCCAATCTGCACATTACGGATTACATCTGCAGGACGTACCAGGAAGTCTTTCTGTACGACGTAAACCGCGATATCGCCATCGCGGCCCAGGCCCTGCACGACATTGCCAAACCCTTCGTCTTCCAGTGGCAGAAGGACGGTTCTTCCCTGAAGGAATATACGATTGCCGGCCAGGGTGCCCACCACGTCATTTCCCTGGCTGAAGTCATCTACCGCGGATTCCCGGCAGAGGAAGTCGTCGCCCAGGCCTGCGCACATGGCGCTCCCACCTCCAAAAAAGATGAGGCCGATGTGGTCAGCTGGCTCACGGCAGCCGCCATCATGGCCGGCAAGGATCCCGTCGCCTATGGTCTCCTGAATGCAGCAGGCGACGGGCTGCCCGCTCCCCATCATCAGGAAGGTTACATTGTCCACCTGGGAGACCACGACTGGGTCCTGTCCTCCCCGGCAGCACAGAAGACCGTAGCCCTGCTGAAAAAGATCGCCAGCCAGAAATACGGGATGAGCAAAGCAGATCTGGAAGGAGCCAGATTCAACCATTTCCGCAATTACATCGGTTCCCAGCTCTCCTATATGTTCCTGAACTGCCTCGAAGCCGAACCGAATGGTGCTGACAGGGCCTATCAGGAAATCAGGACCGTGATCCGCTGAACCGGTCCGGCAGAACCGTTCAGACAAAAGATCCCTGCCTGAAAAAGAAAAAACCGGAGTGTGAAGCAAAGGGAAATCCACTGCTTCGCACTCCGGTTTTGCCCTGTGTTCAGATCCGGCCCAACACCAGTTTTGTCGCTGCATCCTTTGTCAGCGGCTGCGCTGACGCGTAAGAATGAGCATACCCGTTGGCATCCCAGGTCAGGAGTTTGTAGGCCTCCCGGTCACCGCGGCCGCGGATCCTGAAAGATCCGGCAAGCCAGTTCCTGTCCACGGGATACTTGTTGTAATCCCCGCTGATATCAGTTGTTTCACGGGAACTTTTGGCCACGCGGTACATTGATCCGTCCCGGTAGTTGATCTGGGCCGTTTCATCACTGATCAGCCAGCAGCTTTCCACGGGCTTTTTTTTCAGCCCTGCCGGCACGGGAATCGTCCAGCCCAGTTTTTTCTCCATATCCCGGACGGATTTGTACTGCACCATGGGATTGGGGATTTCCTCGGCGCCTTCCGCCTTTTTCGCCGGACTTTCAGCCTCTTTGGCTGCTTTTTCCGCCGTATTGTCCGGGGAAGCATCCTTTTTCACAGGTTCCGCGGCGCTGGCAAAGGCGCCCGCCGCCTTCTGGAGTTCCGCCTTTTGGACCGTGATCCGGACCGTATCGCCGCTGACGGCGACATCATTGAAAAAAGCGGCAAAGACATCGGCCGGCACGTAGGTCACACCATCCAGGATTTCCGGAGCCGCTCCGTACGTAAAGGTCTGATCCAGGTCGATGATCTGCAGTTTACCCCGGCGCCGGTACGTGCTGACGCCGTCCTGGAAATCCATGGATGCGATGCTCATATCCATCCGGGCCGTCCTTTTTTCCGGAAGCCAGGTCAGAGTATACCCAAGGGCATCGGCGACTTTGCGCAGCGGCAGAAGCACCGTCCTGCCCTTTTTGAAGGCCGGTGCGGGCAGACCCGCTGTATCCAGCTTCCGGTTTTCCACATAAATAACACAATTTTTCAGAGCCTCGCCGGTTTCTCCGGTTTTTACGGTCACAGCCGGCGGTACAGCTGCTGCGGTACTGGCAGGTTCCGCGGCACAGGCCAGGGCGGACAGGGGAAGCAATGCCACGGCAACTGCACATAAAAGATGACGGTTCATAGAAAGATGCCTCCTTTGTTCAGCAAGCGTCTGCTGCAGATGCGGGGACCGTGCCATTTTCCATAATGGCACGCTGCATCCGGCATCAGCTCATTCTGCATGAAATCTCAGTTCCATTCTATCACAAGCCGGACAGGCGGACACGCTTTCTTTAAAAATCCTGCCATATGCGATACAGGAACATGGATGATCACGGCTCTTCGTCCTGCTGCACCCCTGCCTTTCCACTTCCTGCACAGGACACAAAAAACCCATCCGATCCCTCGGATGGGTTTTTTGTAGGAAAAGTATGTGTTGAAAGGGTTGAACTCATGGATTGCATCCACATGGCCAAATCTGGAGGCAGGCCATGCTGTCGGCAAACTACATGATAGTCAAAGGATGTCGCGATCTCCTTTGTGAACATACAGTACCATATCCCTATAAAAACCACAATAGTATTAAATAAAATATACATGTTATCACAATCTTTTCTTTGTGTTATACTGGAAAGGAACGATATGGATCCCAGCCTGCAACGGCTGGAAAAAGGAGGCCCTTTCCTTGAACATGGATGAATCTTTATTTCTGCTGGCTGCGGAAGAGCGCAGCTTTACAAAAGCTGCCAGGCGCGCCTTCGTCACCCAGCAGTGCCTGAGTGCGCATATCAAGAAACTGGAGAAAAAATACCAGTCGGACCTGTTCAACCGCACCTCACCCCTTTCCCTGACCCCTGCCGGCAACATCCTTTATCAATCCCTGCGCAAGATCCAGATCATCGAAAATTCCACAAGGGAAATCCTGTCCGGACTCCAGGAGGGCACACGGGGCAGTGTCACCATCGGCATGAGTTCCAGCCGCGTCCAGGTCCTCCTGCCCGCCCTGTATGAGGTCTACCACCGGGAATTTCCAAACGTGACCATTGCAGTCGTCATCGACGATGTCCGTCTGCAGGTCCAGAACCTGCTGAACGGCAAGATTGACTTCCTCATCGGCGTGAACTGTCCGACGGACCGCAATCTGGCCTATCTTCCCATTGAAGAAGAAAATATCTATTTCATCAGTACGGATCCCTTTCTGAAGCGGTATGCCGCCAGTCCGGGAGCCTATCCCCGCGCCCTGCGGACCGGGATCATCGATCTCAGGGAATTCCATCCCCTCCCCCTGGTCTCTGACAGCAAGGGCAGTATGATCGGTGAACTCGTCACGCGCTATCTCAACCGCTACACCATCATCCATAATCCCATGGTCCGCGTCAGCGATGCGGATGCCCAGGTCCGGCTCTGCGCCACAGGACTCATAGGCGGCTTCATCGCCGCGTACCATCTGCCCCTGCCGGAAGAATACAACCGGCTGAATCCCGAAGGCCCGCAGCTTCGCGTCTTCAAGCCCAAGGGAATGACAGAAACCCTGCAGTACGAGATCGTCACCCACCGGCATGCCGAACATCCGCTGTACATCAAACGGCTGATCGAGCTGTGCCGGGAAGTATCCCTCAAGCAGGTGCTGCAGCACACACCTTCGTTTTAAGCGCAGGACAGGAGGCTGTCGAAAATCGACAGCCTCCTGTCCTGTTTTTTATCCGGAAAATATATGCCTGGAGCAGGCACCGCTTTTCAGCCGTGGAACCGGTATCCGGCACCCCATACGGTCTCGATGAAACGGGGTTTGGAAGTATCCTGCTCGATTTTCTCCCGGATCCGGTTGATATGTACGGAAACAGTAGCGGTCTCGCCCATCGCCTCACTCCCCCAGACACGTTCAAAAAGAGTGTCCTTGCTGAAGACGATCCCGGGGTTGCGGGCCAGGAAAAGAAGCAGCTCGAATTCCTTATTCGCCAGGATCACTTCCTTATCATTCAGGTAAACCTGATGGGAAGCACTGTTGATGACGAGACTGCCGAAACGCAGGACGTCCTGGCGGGTCTCCCGGCTGGTCAGCTGCTCATAGCGGGCCAGATGGCCCTTGACCCGGGCCACGAGCTCGTTGGGGCTGAAAGGCTTGACGATGTAGTCATCGGCCCCAAGGCCCAGTCCGCGGATCTTGTCCACTTCCTCCTGCCGTGCCGACACAAGGAGGATGGGAATGTTCCTGGCCGCCCGGATCTCACGGCAGAGCTGGAACCCGTCCACGCCGGGCAGCATGATATCCAGAAGGATCAGGTCCACTTTCTCATGGCTGGCCTTCTCCCGTCCTTCCGTACCCGTAAAAGCCATCACGACGCTAAAACCGTTGGCTTCCAGATAATCCCGTTCCAGTTCTGCAATACCTTTGTCATCTTCAATGATCAAAATCGTTTTCATATCATTTTTCCTCTTCACTGGGTATAACAATGCTGATTTTCAAACCGTGGGGATCCACATTTTCCGCGCGGATCGTTCCGTGCATCCCTTCGACCAGCTGCTTGACGACAGCAAGCCCCAGCCCGCTCCCCATGGCAGGATTCGTCCGGGCCTTGTCCGTCCGGTAGAAACTTTCAAAGATCCGCGTCAGCGCTGCCTCGGGCACACCGGGCCCGTCATCCGTAAAAGCCAGCTCCACCTTTCCCGCTCCGGCCCGGGAAAGCGTGATCAGCTCGTGGCCCAGAGCAGCCGTCCTGTATTTCAGGCTGTTGCCCAGGATGTTCCCGACGATACGGGACATCTGCAGACGGTCCAGGGTCACGCTGACAGCCGTCAGTTCGGAGCGGAAGGAGAGGGACAGACCCTCCCGCTGGAAATGTTCCGCCTGATCCTCCACATAGTCCCTGAGATAAGCAGCCAGATCCACTTTTTCCCAGTGGTATTCCACTTGTCCCAGATCCAGTTTGGAAAAAAGGAACAGTTCCCGTACCAGCTGCCCCATATTCTCAGCCGTGTCGATGATCATTTTGACGTAATGGCCCTTCTTTTCCGTTGTATTGGCAATCCCGTCACGCAGGCCGTATGCATACCCCTCGATCTTGGTCAGCGGTGTCCGCAAATCGTGGGAAATCCCGGCGATCAGTTCCTTCCGGCTCCGGTCATAGCGCTCCCGCGTTTCCCGGGCCGCTTTGAGCTGGACCCGCGCCGTTTCAAAAGCCTGCATGGTGCGGCCGATCTCATCCTCACTGCAGACCGGTACGGGCTTGTCCAGATTGCCCCTGGCAATATTGCTTGCCGTAGCCTGCAGTTCCTCCAGCGGTCCGATGATCTGACGGCTCAGCCAGCGTGACAGATAGAGTCCAACCACGATGGTAAGGAGGGTCACGATGATGCAGATGACCGTAAAAGCTTGTTTCAGGAGCTCTTTGGAACTGACATCGATGTATTCTCCGTCCCACACGATCGGGATTTCCCCGGCTGCGGCCAGGACCAGCCCGGTCTCTTCGGACCGGTAATGGAAGAAAAGCCCTCTGTCGCCCCAGGATATGGCTCCCCGTCCGGCTGGAGCCCCTTCCATGGCTTCCTCCAGCGTCCTGCGTCCGTCAGTCAGATGGGTCTGGAAATACAGGGACCCGTCCGGCTTGAAGATCGCCACACGGTATCCCAGCTCACCGAGATGATCAGCAGCTTCCAGGAGGGAACGTTCCAGCCGTTTATTGTCCGGCTTCCACGAATCCGAGCGTACCCGGAGACGCGTGAGTTCGAACTGGGTGGCCAGCGTAGGACCGCTTTCCGGCCAGATGAAGGACATGATGGACGCCCGGTTCACATTGCCGAACTGCAGGGACAGGAAGAGAGCCATACTCATGACCAGCATGAAGGCCACGGGAATGAAGATCATGATGCAGTTGGACAGCAGCAGCCTCTTCCTGATGGAAAGGTCACGGATATGCACGCTAACACCTCCGCTTGCAAAGTCAGGAACCGATGTTCCACCGCGTACGCCTGCTTAAGGATCTGACAGGCTTCCATGAAGCAGTGGTTCCCTGCGCCGCATATGGTTTCATTATACTACAAACGATTCAGGAGTTCCTGATATAGATCACCCATTTGCCGTCATCGTGGAGAAATTCCCATTCACCGGGGACTTCATCCAGGAAATTGCCCTGTTCACCATGGCTGACGACAGCTATGATCTTTCCTTCCAGCTCCGGCACATCCTCGACAGCCTTGAAAGGCATCATGTTCTTGGCATTCCAGCTCAGGGTTCCGGGGAGGATGCCGGGGATATCCTCAGCCTTTTTCAGCCGCAGGGCTTTGATACCGGAATAATAGGTCAGCGATACAGGATACCGGCCGCCATAGGTAAGGACCGTAACGGGCTGCGATGCAGCTTCCTGCCGTACCAGCTGAGCTGCATCATAGGCGGAAGCCCTCCGGCACTGCGGGACCGCGACAAAGACGGTCAGTGCCGTCAGAAGAGCGGTGGTCACACCGGCCATCCATTTCACGAGTCTCCCGTGATGCTGCAGATAAGAGGAAAAACCAACTGCTGCCGGGATCATGTACGGAAAGGTATACGTCATGTATTTTGTCTGGATCAGTTCAAAGAAAAGAACTGTCACAAGACCCCAGGCGACAAAAAACTGTGTGCGGGGATCGCAGTCAGGGAGCCAGTGCTTCGTTTTCAGCACCTGCAGCAGCTGCCCGATTTTCTCCTTCAGCACTCTTGTCCGTCCTGCCAGGGGCAGTGTAAAGGACCAGGGTGCGCAGCCCAGCAGGAAGATCAGCAGATAATAATACCAGACATTCTGCCGGGGATGCTCGGAAACAGTTGCCCGCAGCAGGTTATGCACGCCAAAGAACTCCAGCAGGAAATCGCCGTCATGGAGCATGACCATGGGACCGTACCAGAGGGCACAGATGGCCGCATAAAGCAGCAGACCGCTGCAAAGCTTCATCCTTTTCAGAGCTCCCAGATCACGGCGCCAGGCGAGGAAGAAGAGAAAGCAGAGTCCCGGCAGGGCAAGGCCTATGGGGCCCTTCGTCAGTGTTGCCAGGGCTGCGCCTGCATAGGCTGCATAGCACCACCCGGTCCTGCGTTCCGAATAGGCAAGCCAGAGAGACATAAAAGTGAAGGACAGGAACAAAAAGAGTGTCATGTCCGTGATGATGGCCCTGGAGATATAGAAGAATTCGATGCTCGTTGCCAGGATGAGACCTGTCGTGAAAGCCCGTCCGGCCCCATAGAGGCGGTTGACGAACCAGTAGGCCAGCTGCACGCTCAGCACCCCGCAGATGGCCTGGGGCACACGGGCGGCAAATTCACTGATCCCGAAGAGTTTATACGAAAGGATCAGCTGCCAGTAATAGAAGATGGGTTTGTCATACCAGTAATGGTCAAAAATACGGGGTGAAAGGAAATCACCCGAACGAAGCATCTCCACAGCCGTCTCGGCGTAGTTGGATTCAACCGGATCCGTGACCAGGAGCTGGCCATTTGCTGCAAAGCACAGGACGAGCGAAAGGACGAGGAGGATCAGACGCTGACGGGCAGCAGGGTTCTTCTTCAGCATGATCCGCCCTCCTGTCTGGCCAGATCCGCCTTTACAACGGCATGCGCCAGAGTCCTTGCCAATCCTTCCTCAAGAGGTACAAGAGGCTGCCAGCCCAGATTTTCCCAGGCTGCCGCATTCGACAGGACTGAACGGACGATATCTCCCGGCCGGGCACTTTCAAAATGATGCCGCACACTGCCGCCGGCCAGATGCTCCATTTCATGCAGTACGTCCAGGAGGGAGACTTCCTGTCCTGAGCTCAGATTATAGACCCGGTCGGCATGCCCCGTCAGCAGGGCGGCACGGATTCCATCAGCAATATCGCCCGCATAGATCCAGTCCCGTGTCTGGCGGCCGTCCCCAAAAATCGTAACAGGTTTGCCTGAAGCCAGATGCCTGGCAAAGATCTGGATGACACCGCCTTCATCATCCACGTCCTCCCGTTCGCCGTACACATTGGCGAAGCGCAGGATCACCCAGGACATTCCCTTCCGGGCTGCATAAGAAGCAAGGTACTCCTCAGCGGTCTTTTTGCTCAGACCGTAAAAAGAGGAAGGATGCAGAGGATAGTCCTCCGTCAGAGGCATGTCTTCCTCCGGCGGATTGCCATAGACAGCAGCCGAAGAGGCAAAAACGATCCGCCGCACGCCCGTCCTGGCAGCGGCTTCGGCGATGCGGACCGTTCCCAGGATATTCTCTTCCGCATCATAGGAAGGGTCCTTTTCTGAAACATCCACCCGCACCTGAGCCGCCAGATGGATCACCGCATCAAACCGCTCTTTTTCCATCAGTTCACCCAGTTCCGGGCCCAGCAGATCGGCCTTCCGGAAATGAGCAGCCCCGGGCACATTTTCCCTGAGCCCGTGCCGCAGGTCATCCAGCACCGTAACCTCATGGTGGTCTGCCAGCAGTTTCCATACCAGATGGGAACCGATGAAGCCGGCTCCTCCTGTGACGAGAACCTTCATAATATACACCCTCCCACACCAGTGACAAGCAGGTCCCGGCATCCCTTGACCGGTGCCCGCAGGATTTTCATGATATGCCGTCAGTATAGGAAGGATTGTTAAACAATTTATTAAGAAAGCCGAAAGGAAACGCTAACTTTGCGTAAAAGCTCCTTTACAGGCAAAACAGGACCGGGACCGTCTTCTTCGATACAGAAGACAGCCTCGGTCCTGTCAGTATTTTTCCGGGTATGATAAAGATTTTTCAGCGGTGCCTGGGCGGAGGCGGCGGTCTGTGCCCACCGCGGGGAGGAGGCGGCGGACGGTGACCGTAATAATGAGGGCCATAGAAAGGCGCACCCCACCAGCTGCGCCAGTAAAGATCATCCAGCATGACGAGCTCGTTCAGATAGAGACGGCGCAGATAGGAACGATAGGCCATCTGCTGCAGTTCTTCCTTCGTTACGACAAAGATACTGGCCGTACCGGAATCTTTTACATTCCCCACCTGAGCTTCCACAAGGATATCCGTCCTGCCGAGTTTTTCCGGAATCAGCTGATTGCTGCTGTTTACGGAAACCACATTCTCGTTCAGGCTCTTCACTTTCAGGGTATAAGGGACTTCGCCCGGCGTATGGAGCCGCACGACGCCCTTCTCTCCCATCTGCAGATACCGCGGATAGACCAGGAGCCTTGTTTTCTTCATTACTTTGTCAGCCGAGCCGGCAATCATTCCCGGCTCCTTCCCGTCAAGGCGCCATACCGATGAAAGATCTTTGGCTATATAGTACTCACCGATCTGTGTCCTTGTTTTTTCATCATAGGCGCGGACGCGGCGGAAGAACTTGTCCGTCAGTTCCCTGTCCACGCGCAGATAATAGGGTCTCGACGCTGCGTCAAGGCCGGTGGCGCTCTTGTCCAGGCCCTGCAGGCAGGCAGTCATCTTGTTATATGTTCCGCCCTTGACAAGGCAGAACTTTTCCAGGACCTTGGCATCGGCATCGGCCAGAGGGTCGCAGATGATCTTTGTCCCGGTCCTTTCCTGGCTGCCGTCCGGTGCGGCTTTTGCGTCAGAAGCAGCAGCGGCTGCTGCGGCAGATGGCTGTACAGCCTGTCCTGAAGGTGCCGCGGCAGCCAGGCCGCTGCCCAGACAGAACACGGCAAAGCCCGTGCAAAGCAGCGATTTTATTTTATCCATAGGATCCACCTCTTTCCGTCAACTGCCTTTTACGATTTCACAGGAATCAATCATGGATCTTGGCCGTCATATGATCGATATGGATGCAGAAAACACTGACGGCATCAAGTGCCTTATCCACATAGGCCAGTCCCGCCTCCACGAAATCCGGTGTCAGGCTGCGGATCATTCCCTGCAGGGCCTTTCGCTTTGCCTCGCCCTCCAGTTCCGCCGCTGTACCAAAACAAATGACGCTCTGGAAACGGGTAGTAAACGCTTCCGCTCTCAGTTTTACGTCCGTACACACTGTAAAGCAGACATGCGGATCCTTCCTCATGGCAGCGATCTTTTTGCCCGCATTTCTCGCCGCATGGATATAGATACAGCCGTCTTCATAATAATAGTTGATCGGCACGCCATAGGGATACCCTTCCATGGCCGCAGTGGACAGGACGCCGAATGTTTCTTTCCGAAGGATGCGCTCTGCGTCTTCCCGTGTTCCCTGGCGGTCCTTTCTTCTCATTTCCTGCATATGGACTCCTCCCTGCTGCAGTTCTTTTTTTCTATTATATACGGTTTTTGGCGGAAAGAACGATTTTCACCAATGTTTCACGTGAAACATTGGTGAAAATCATGTCCCTGCAAAGGCAAAAGGCTGCCGCGTGCGGCAGCCTTTTGCCTTCCATCAAAGTGAGAAAGAAAGGATGAAGAAATGTTAGAATGTGACAACCAGCTGGCTCCAGAGCGTACGCGCATGCGTGCCGTCCAGATCTCCGCCCTTGCCTTTCAGATCATAGTAGTCGACTTCGGCAACCATGTTCTTTGCCAGGGTCAGGTTGGCACCAACCTTGTACCCTTTAAAGCCATAGCCTTCGAATTTATCCCAGGCGCCATCCATCGTATGGGACAGTACCGTCGGTGCCGCCTGGTCATAGTAAGTGGCCACCAGGCCCCAGCTGCCGGGTTTATCCGATTCCGCACCGCCATAGGTCAGGCTGACCACATAGCCGTCATCGTCAGCATCCTTGTATTCAGGAGCCAGAGCGTCATCATCACCCTTCAGATACATGGCGGCAAGGTTGAACTTGCCGGCCGTATAGTCAGCGCCAACGGTCCAGATGGTGTCGTCGTCATCCATTCCGTTCCCGTTGACATTATTGGCCTTTAAATAAGAAGCGGCTGCATGGAGATTCCCCCAGGTACCGCCCAGTTCAGTCTGGAAGAACTTGTCGGCAATGGAGTCTCCCTTTTCAGTCCAGCCTTCATAAGTGCGTTCATTGGCCATTTTCCCATAGGCTGCAGTGAAATAAGCATCACCAAAAGGAACCGTGGCCCGGACTGCATCCACCTGATCATCGTAAATATAGCCGTTGGCCAGGAATTCATCGTAACGGCCGGCTTTCACACCCACGACACCGATGTTCCCTTCGAGGAATGCTCTCTGGAAATCGGTATCATCTTCCCCGTTTTCATTTTTGCCCTGGAAATACTGGTGGTTCTGCAGCATGGCTGTGTAATGCCAGTTGTCATTCACTTCACCGGTGAACCAGATACGGGTACGGAGATCGGATTGAGATTTATCCTCATCACCCTTAAAAGCACCGCCCTTGTTGTTGGCATAGCTCATCTGGACTTCTCCGGTGATCCTGACATTATCTGCATTCTTTTCAAGTTTGCTGGCTCTAACTCCAAGGTTGTCCAGTTCATCAGCAAATTCGCTGACCAGCTTGTCATCCGCCCCAATGGCACCTTTTGCCAGGGCTTTTGCGATGATCTGAGCCATTTCGTAACGCGTCATCGTCCGGTCGCCCTTATAGGTTCCGTCGGGATATCCATCCACCACACCGGCAGCAGCCAGTTTGGCCACGGCAGCATAAGCCCAGTGTCCGGCCGGGACATCCGAAAATGGATTGGCCGCCATGGCAGTTCCACAGATTCCAAGCGCCATCGCAAGCGCTGCAGCAAATTTCTTGTTCATAAACAGCCTCCTGAGATTCCAATATGCGGAATCACGAATCCAGTTTCCTAGTTTCCTGTTCGTATCCGATATTGATTTTAGTTAGTATCCACTAACAATGGTAGTATATCCTTTTCAAGTTTAATTTACAAGAGTATTCCCGCAAAAACAGCCGGTGGATGCTAAAAATCCACAAATTACTGAAAAATGGGCCTTCATGGAGCGAAATATCTGTAAAAATTTAAAAATTAGAGTATGGGAACCTTCAGAAGAGCCCCGCCGTCTCCGGGCCTGCAGCGTGAGTCCTGCTGAAACAGGAATACCGGATACAAGATACCGTATTCAGCCAGGAGTGTTTTCAATCATAAAGCGTTGCTCTGGCAGGGATATTTGATGAAGGATCTCTCTGAAGCCCATACCGCCGGGACTCCTCCTTCTATTTCTCCTTACTGGCATTCATTTTCTGCCAATTCAAAATGCAAATATGGCATCCCGCAATTCTTCAAAAATGGAGAACCGGCACAGGAAAAAAATCCGTTTTTCTCCCCGAGCGCGAAATCTCGTTTTTGAGCTGTTTTTATATAAAATGCAATGAATCATAAAAGCAGCTCTCAAAAATCGCTCCAGAACCGATTTTTGAGAGCTGCTTTTATGACAAAAATACCGGATCCTGCGGATCCGGTATCCATTCTCAAACTGGTGGGGTTATGCGGATTCGAACCGTAGACCTCATCGATGTGAGCGATGCGCTCTAACCAACTGAGCTATAACCCCAACAGGCCATATTATACTCCAAAGAAGCAAAAATGACAACCCTTTTAAAGCAATTTTATCAAAGAAGAAAATGCGCCAGGATTCCGGCGGCAAAAAGCCCGGGGACCATATTCCCGACCCGGATCGATGTCAGTTCGAGCATATTGAATCCGATGGCAATGATCATCAGTCCGCCGGATACGGAAATTTCCGCTATGACTGCGGGAGTTACATAGGGCGCGATCAACCCGGCCAGAATAGTGATGATGCCCTGATAGATTCCAACAGAAATTGCTGAAAAAAGCACGCCCGTTCCCATATTGGCAGCATAGATGATGCCACTGAGACCATCCAGCATCGCTTTGGCATACAGTGTCGTCGGATTCCCGCTCATCCCATCCTGGATGGATCCGACGATTGCCATCGCACCGACACAGTATAATAAACTGGCATACAGAAAGCCCTCAGCAAACTGGTCGCTGTTTCCGTTATCCTTCTGCACGAACCGATTGCCCAGCCACAATCCAAAATCGTGCAGATGTCTTTCCAGGCTGCATGCTTCACCAAGGATGGAACCCACTACGATGCTGGCAATGGTAAGCAGAATATGCTGTCCCTTCAGTGCCATCTGGAATCCGAGCATCATTACACATAAAGCAAGTCCCTTGATGACTGTCTCCCTGTATTTTTCCTTGATCCCGGAACCAGCGAAGATCCCGACCGCACTTCCTGCCACAATGCTTGCAACATTTACAATGGTTCCTGTTCCTATCATCCGTGTGCATCCTTTACTGATTATACAGGGAAAGTCCCTTCATTCCCTGTATTTTTGTTCCTGTTTTTTGGTGATTTCAGCAGAGAAAGGACGCGTTCAAAATCATCATTACTATAATATTCGATGACGATTTTTCCGCCATGCTGCCGTTTTCCCTGCTGTATGCTGACTTTTGTCCCAAGATAATCCGTCAGTTCCTCTTCATAAGCATGGACATAGAGGTCCTGGCTTTTGCGGACTGCCTTCCGGGCCTTGTCCTTTGCCTTTTTCCCGCCATTTTTGGCTGCTTCCATGGCCTCGCGGATTTCTTTTTCTTTCAGCCCGTTCTTTTCACCGTTGACATACTCTTCGACCATGCGGGCGGACCAGCCTTCATCTCTGGCCCGCTGTGCCAGGGATATCATCTGTTCCTTATCCTTGAGGCCCAGCAGCGGCCGGACCTGTCCCATCGTCAGTTCCTTTCCGGCGACGAGCTGTGAAACTGCCTCCGGGAGATTCAGCAGCCGCAGCGCATTTGCCACGGAGGCGCGGCTCATTCCCAGACGTTTGGCTGTTTCCTCCTGTGTCAGGGAAAGTTTTTCCATCATATTTTTGATGCCCAGGGCTTCTTCCATTGGATTCAGGTCGCTGCGCTGCATATTTTCGATAAGAGCCACTTCCATCATGGTCTTATCGTCATATTCGCGGATCACTGCCGGCACCTTGCTGAGGCCGGCTTCTTTAGCGGCTCTCCAGCGTCTTTCACCAGCTACGATTTCATACATCCGGCCTTTTTTGCGTACGATCAGAGGCTGGATGACACCGCTTTCCTTTACGGAAGCAGTCAGTTCTTTCAGGGCCTCTTCGTCAAAAGTATGGCGCGGCTGATAAGGATTCGGAACAAGGGACTTCACTGCGATTTCCCCGACAGCTTCTCCCGTCTGTTTTTCCAGGACAGTCTGTTTCACCGGTCCAAACATGCTGTCCAGTCCGCTGCGGGCGAGCCCGCCTTTTTTACCTGCCACGACGCAACACCTCCCGTGCCAATGCCTTATAGGCTTCTGCAGCCTTTGATTTCGGATCATATGCCGTAATCGGCATGCCATAGCTGGGTGCCTCACCCAGACGGACGCTCCGGGGGATCAGAGTATGGTACAGCAGGTCCGGGAAATGTTCCTGGACTGCACTTACCACATCATTAGACAGATGGGTACGGCTGTCCGCCATGGTCATGATGATTCCCTCCACAGTGAGATCCGGATTACTCGATCCCTTGATCCGCTCTATGGACTGCATCAGCTGGGTAACACCCTCCAGTGCGTAAAACTCGCACTGGATCGGAATGATGACCGAATCCGCAGCGGTAAGTGCATTGATCGTCAGCAGGCTCAAAGAGGGCGGGCAGTCGATGATAATATAATCATACTGTTCCCGCACCTTATCCAGCTGCTTTTTCAGGCATTTTGCCCGGTTTTTCTTATTGATCAAATCGATTTCCGCTCCAGCCAGGTTCATCGTTGCCGGTGCCACATACAGATTTTTCCATTGTGTCGGAGTGATGATTTCTTCCATCCGTGTGCCATTGATCAGCACATCGTACATATCCTGTTTCAGGTCACCCTTAGCAATGCCAAGTCCGCTCGTGGCGTTGCCCTGGGAATCCAGATCGACAAGAAGGACTTTTCTGCGCGGATTGGCAAGACAGGCCGACAGGTTGATGCTTGTCGTTGTTTTGCCAACGCCGCCTTTTTGATTTGCGATTGCAATGATGTGTGACATGAGGTTCCTCTTTTCTGTGTTTCAATCATTCTGTGTTTTATTCTAACACAAAAGGACACATATCGGAGAAAAAAGATGAATTTCCGGCAGTTTTTTCCAATGTTTCACGTGAAACATTGGAATTTAAAATGCCTTGCATCACAGCAGGAACCGGTACGGATCCGTTTGCAGGCCTGATGATCCCGAAAACGGTGCAGATACAGTGCTGTATGGCACTGGTTTGCCGGAGATGACCCCGGGATCCGCACTGCAGGAAACGGCAGCAGCTCACAGGACTGCCTCAGGAAAGGTGCAATTTGTTTGAATATAACGGCCGGCATGCGGAAAAGCTCGCCCGAAGTCCGGATGTCAGCCATTTCCTGGACAGGCTGTGCATGCTCAGCACAGTTCTGAATCGATAAGATCCTTTCTTCCGTGGGATCCGCCGTGCACCCGTAAATATAAAAATCCAGCATTTTTCAAATCTGCGGATGTTTCACGTGAAACTTTTCCAGTTTTACGGCTCTTCGGGAAATGCATCATTTAACATGGTCCTCCTTCCGGATAAAAGCATACGAAAAAAGAGCAGAAAGATATCATCCAGGAACAGTCTGCAGGTCGTTCCGGCAGCAGCGCTCCATTGCAGCAGGAGAGCAGAGGATCAAAGCGGCCGGAGCCGTCTGAAACCATATGGGAAGGGCAGGGGAGGCCGCTTCGTCACACGTCATATCCTTTTCCACTTTTTAGCGAATCTCTCAATGCAAAAAAAACGGTCCGAAGGGAGCAAAGCTACATGTGGACACGCATCCATAGCCGCAGGGAATGCACCGCCGTCCGTACCCGCAAAAGAAAATAACATCAGGATCGGGCACGGCGCATCCACAGCCGCTGCGCCCATTTCAAAAAAAAAAAAAA
>OMYF01000022.1 GCA_900315205.1 uncultured Acidaminococcus sp. | reverse complement strand
GTGCCATGGCCGCATAGCCAATTATGGGCCGAGCAGCAGCCCGATGGGGCGTCTGGCGCAGGCCTTGTGCTGGTAAGCAGTGCTGTGGGAACAGATTACTCAAACGAGCAACAGAAATATCTGATTGGTGAATAACTATTCGATGAAAAGGTCTTGACCGAGAACTTGTTGACACATACCCGCACCGGTCCATCTGTGGACAAATCGCTTCCAGTGTGATAGGATACAAATGATAAGCATCACCCTGGGGATGTACTGGTTTCGACGGGGACAGATGTGGTGTGATAAGCGAGCCGGGATTCCATCAACCCCGTTAAACGGTGGAAACGCGTTATAAACGCAGACGATTCTTACGCTTTAGCAGCTTAAATTTGCTACGTTCCTTTCCTTCCTTCCTGCTGAGGGGGAGTGAACGTCACTAGCAGGATACCCGGCGGCCAATTCTCGGAGGCTGCCGCGGGAAACCCATCGAGATAGCGGCTGATTAGCCCGCCCGCAGGCGATGAGGCAGCGAAATAAAGTATGCGTGGATGCGCTCGGAGAAAGTTGCATTGCAATGTTTTCGGACAGGGGTTCGACTCCCCTCATCTCCACCAATTTTTGGACGTTCCTTTTACAAAGTTCATATCGATATGCAGAACACCGCATTGGCTCAATTTCAAGAGCTGATGCGGTGTTTCGGCTTTTATGGTGTTCCGTGCCAAAGCGTGTGAAATCATACTGTCAAGCTAAGCATGCGCACTTTCTGCACACTGAAAGTCCGAAAAATTACCTTGCTTTATTGCTGTGCGCACCAGGTTGGAAGTATTTCCGGAAGTTCCGCCATGCAGCGCTGCTGGCTGTGCCAGTTCCCTGAGTAAAGCCTGTGCGGTGTTTCGATTTTGCTGACATTCGTATGATTACTGTCTGGAACCGTTCCATCAGGTCATTTCTGCCTGCTTACTGTCCACCTGATGTCCACTCTTCATGTCCATATGGCCGCCGGTGTGCACAAAATGAAAATTTTTGACTCCTCTTTGCGGAGTCCTATTGCTATCAGCACCATTTCTTATGTATAATGTAGGAATTCAATGCAAAGGAGAGAGGTCAAGTGAGCAAAAAAGAGATCGAAGCATTCATGAAGGCCAGCAGGGTCGATGAACCGGCCACGCCGGAAGAATTCCATGACGCCCTCCTGAGTGCCTATAAGGACCGGACACGTCAGGTCTACTTCATCTGGAGAAAGCTGAAAGAGCTGTATCCGGAAGTGGATGCGAACCGTGTGGTCCGCGAAGGCAGCTGGGATTTCGGGTATTACCAGGGACAGCAGATCGCCAAAAAATACGGCGCTGAAAATGTGGGTCCCAAAGAGGCACTGCTGGGCCAGACGTCAAGGGGAGGACTTCAGGTCTTCCAGCAGGAGATCGTCGAACTGGACGATCAGAAAGCCGTCAAGATCTTCAACCATTGTCCGCATGTGGAAGCCCTGCAGGAACTGGGCCTTTCGCCGGAGGACATCAAGATGTTCTGCCGGGATATGCTGGGGCACTGCGATTATGCCATCTGCGCCGCTTTCCCCAATGTGGACATCGATTTCCCGACGACCATCGCTGACGGGGAAGGAAAAGGCTGCGCTATGACGATTACGAGGAAGGAGAAAAAGGGGAAATGACAAAACCGGAAGAAAAGACAATTCGGAAACCGACTTTTGCGGAAGCGCTGACCCCGCTTGTCGGCATGCTCCTGCTGCTGGGCGTGGGCTACGGCAAATTCGGCCTTCCCATCCAGGCACTCCTGATTGCCGCGGCATTCATAGCGGCCATCATTGCCAAAAAGGTGGGCTACGGCTGGAACGACATGATCCAGGGCATCTCTGACAAGATCCACAGCAGCCTGGGTTCTCTGTTCGTCATGGTCTGCGTCGGGGGAATGATTGCCAGCTGGATGATTTCCGGCACGATCCCTCTTCTGATCTATTATGGTATCCAGATCATCAATCCGCACTATCTGTATGTTACTGCCTTCTTTGTCTGTGCGGTGATTTCCACTTTTACGGGGACATCCTTCGGGTCCGCCGGTACAGCCGGTGTGGCCATCATGGGCATTGCCATTGCCCTGGGCCTGCCGCTTGATATCACGGCCGGTGCGGTCCTGTCGGGTGCTGTATTCGGAGACAAACTGTCTCCTCTGTCCGATACGACTATCCTTGCGCCGATTGCGGCAGGGACCACGCTCTACAAGCATATCCGCAGCATGATGTATACGACGGGTGCCGCTTCTATCGCCTGCATCGTCGTTTACACCGTCCTGGGCATGCGGACGGATGTCAGCGCTCTCGCCAATCCGGAACAGGTCACGGCCATGCTGACGAATCTGGAAGCACTCTACCATTTCAATCCCATCCTGCTGCTGCCCCCGGTGCTCATTTTCTGGGGCGCTTACACGAAGAAACCGACCATCCCGATGCTGCTCCTGTCCTCCGTCATCGCCATCATCATGGGAATGGCCATCCAGGGCTATACCCTCAAGGTCGCCCTCAATGCCTTCGTCAAGGGCTTCAATGTTTCCATGATCCCTGCTGTGGCCGGCGGTGTGAAGACGCTTAAGGTCATCAATACGCTGCTGAACCGCGGCGGTCTGATGGGGATGATGGGTACGGTGCTCCTGGTCTTCTGTGCCTTTGCCTTTGCCGGGATCTTCAGCAAGGCGGGCTGCATCGAAGTCATCCTGGGGAGAGTGAAGAATTCCATCAATTCCGTGGGCAACCTGATCGCGGCGACCGTCGGTTCGACCCTCTTCATGAGCATCGTAACCGGCAGTTCCTATCTGGCGATCCTCATTCCGGGCGAAATGTTCCAGGATCTGTACAAGAAATTCAAGCTGGCTCCTGAAACGCTTTCCCGTACGCTGGAAGATGCCGGTACCTGTGCGGTGCCGCTCGTTCCCTGGTCCGTCGCCGGTACCTATATGGCGGCGACGCTGGGCGTTCCGACGGTATCCTACATGCCTTATGCAGTACTTTGCTACGGCAGCATGATCTTTGCCCTGATCTATGGGTACACGGGCCTGTGCCTGATCCGGGAAAAGGACGAAAAATAAAAGCATAGCAACGCATACGCGTGCCGCGCTGCAGCGGCAGTGGAAAAAGGACTGTGGAGAAGTGACGGCCTGCGCGGCCGGCAGGGATCCACAGTCCTTTTGCCATGGGCCTTACGGCGGGGAAGGAATCTGCCATCTTTTTCCTCCTTTGCCGGATTGCAAGAGGCCGTCTGTAGTAAAATACTGCAGTAAGCTTCTTATGGTGTGGTGGATTACACTGTCCCCGTTGGTACTGCGAATACCGGCGTTTTTTAATTGATTTCCCGGAAAATCAGAACAGGTATGATGGAATAGGCGGATTCTGAATATAATGCACGAACTGTATCTGTATACTGATCTATAATATTTTCGATGGACTGGATCTTAGGGCCGGTAAAAGCTCTGTTTTGACGGGGCGTATAGTCAAGGATTCCCATTACATACCATTCGCCGGGAAGTTCTGCTCCGTAGGTGCGGGCAAGATCAGCCTGCCGAACGGAAAGTCCGTTCTCTTTCAAATTTCCTGAAATCCGTATACCATCTTGAAGCTCTACAGAAAGCTCAATAGAATCGTTTAGTACCTGGACAAAGTCGCTGATCCCTTTGAGTGTTTGAACGATTGCTTTAGTCACTCCGAAAAGTTTCTGGTTTTTTAACATAAGGGGGAATAAAGCTTTTATAGACTGTATATCCCTGATGCGTACCTTGCCTCGAAGATTTACCAGTCGGCCTGAATAGATTCCCTCGATAGAATCTTGAACGGAAAGGGACAGATCCTGAAGCAGCTGTATGATTTTATTGTGATAGGGATCATATTTTTCGGCTGCGGATTCCTTTGACTTGTTTTCATGCTTGATTTTTCCACTGGCGATCTGCAGGTTTCCTTTCCCGGATAAAGAAGAACCCTCAGAAGTTCCGACCGTCCTGGTCACACTCCTGAGGGTTCCATTTCGTAACTGTGATATCAGCGAATCTACTCTAGCTTCGTCTATGTACAGAAAATCAATCAACGATGTTGTTTCAGAAAATCCAGATTGGGTTTCGTTTTCTTTCCCCATTTTTCTACCTCCCGGGCAATACTTTGGCAGCGGGAGATATGTGCTTCATATTGTTTTTTTAAGCTGTCAGCATTGATTCGGATCGGTTTATCCACTGTCTGCATAGTACATACCTCCTTTTTTATTATTATATCAATGATTGTCAAGAGTGTTCAATATTTGGTTTTGTGGCCTTGCCGGGGCACTTCAAGGCAGATTTCATCTCCTTGTAACAAAAGGAACAGAACACATTTTTGGAAGATGACTTGTCCAGGTTCGCCTTTCATTCATAGCTCAGATAACGATAAATGGAGAAGATGTGCAAATACGCTGTTATATAGTCTTTTTTACCGGTGTAACTGGAAAATGAAATTCCAGGAGCATCGGCAAACTCTTTCAGACCATCTTTGGGCAGATCCTTATCGTCCTGGTGGGTATAAGGCAGCCTACGTTTTCCAACACATATCCTCGGTAATGGCTATGCCTATAGCTTTTGCAAAGGCAATCGTCTTTCGGAGGGAGTGCGGACCTGAAAGATTAAGCCTGTGACACTGGTGTAATCGAGGTCCAGCCTGGCAATGGGATCTTCTTTATTCCTGCCTTCTACAGAAAGCATAAGATAGAATATTTCGATTATTCCGGACAAGCTGTTGCCAGCGAAAATACTGTTTCTAAAGAATCCGGACAACATGTCGCAAAATAATTGGCTTCGGCCTCGATTGCCTTAGCAAGGGACTGGGGAGCTGAAATCTTTTTTACTCAAATAAATCGCTTCCTGCTGGTTGTGTCGGATTGGTGCATGACCAATTTCTGCGCTGATGAAAAGCATTGTCGCTGCAGTTTTTGAGAATCTCCATCGTTATAAAGGATAAGGGAATCAGAAGTGGAATAGTTGGAAAACATTAAAATCAGTAAGGAAAAAGCTCTGGAAACTTTCCAACCGCCGACAAAGCAAGAGAAAGTAACCAGAGCCACCGGGGAGCCGAAAGGTTCCTTCACCTGCTTTGATCTTATCACATGAGAACCATGAAGACAATCGCATTTATGACTGTGTCTGCCTTCTTTGCGACTTTTTGTACCGGCCCTGTAGCTTAGAGCAGCTGGCTAAAAGGACTTGTATGTGGGTCAGCGGTTTGCGCCTGACTGGAATACATTACCTTGAGAAGAGGGCTGAAATGACAGAATCAAGATATGGGTGAGCAGTCAACAGCCCAATCAATCGGGTCGCCCCAAAAGAACTGTAAAAGAGATCCATACCCCGTCTCCAGCATCAGGTTAGAAAATTCGACGCTGAATGGGAATTGATCAAGCGGTTTGCAAAACTCGTAAACTACGGTAAGTTGGAAGCTTGCAAGCAGTTTTTAAAGAAGCGGAAACAGCGGACGGCAAAAATTCTGCCGTAAATGACCCGATATAAACGAATCATGTAACTATGTAAAGAGCTGAAACTCCGCATTCAGCCTATGTCTGTAAAAATTTAAGCGACTATTTAAGACAGACTGGTATAATATGTTATAATAGCACAGAGGTGAATTGTCAGATGGAACAGCTGCCGCATGAGCACGGAGAAAAACTGAATGCAATCCTGAAGGATATGCCCGGAAAGAGCGATTTTTCCGCTGTTTCCGATCTTTTCAGCGGCCTCTCCGACACGAACCGGCTGAAGCTGTTCTGGCTGCTGTGCCATTATGAGGAATGTGTCATCAATCTTTCCGCCATCATGGAAATGAGCAGCCCCGCAATTTCCCATCATTTGAAGGTACTGAAGAAACAGGGGCTCATCACGAGCCGGCGGGTAGGGAAGGAAATGTACTATAAAGCGGCGGAAACAGAGGCCGTAAGGCTCCTGCATCATATGATCGAGATGCTCGTCGACATTACATGTCCGAAGGAAAGATGAATGGCTGCCCCTCGGCGGTCATTCATTTTTTGTATCCGCAGGAGGCCTGGCAGGCGGCAGTAAGGGCTGCAGTGTTCTGTCAGACCTCCGGGACCGTAAAAAAGTGTATATTGTACGGACCGCCGTCCGGCGGTTTTCAGGTCCTGCCAGTTTTTCGGGCCGGATCGTCCGTATCAGCATGCAGCGCAATAGGGGGAAATAATTTATGTTGCTGAAGGATTTAAAGAAGGGAGAATCGGGCGTCGTCACAAAATTCAATCTGCCTTTTGAAACGGAGCGGAGACTCCTTGCCCTGGGGATGACTCCGGGCACGCAGATCGACGTGGTGAACCGCAAAGGCAAAGGGATCATGATCATCGTTCTCCGGGGGACACGGTTTGCTTTGGGGTACAATATGACCCGCAATATCGATGTGGAGAAGGGAGCCGCCCATGCCTGAAGCCAAAGATAACAATCTGACGATCGGATTCATCGGCAATCCGAACTGCGGCAAGACGACGCTCTTCAACGCATATACAGGTGCGAACCTGAAGGTGGCGAACTGGCCCGGCGTCACGGTGGAAAAAGTGGAAGGGGCCATCCGCCATCACAATATGAATATCCGCCTCGTGGACCTGCCCGGCACATACAGCCTGACTTCGTACACGATGGAGGAAATCGTATCGCGCCAGTTCATCCTGAGCGATGAAGTGGACGTGGTCATCAATGTGGTCGATGCGTCCGCCCTGGAACGCAGCCTGTACCTGACGCTCCAGCTCCTGGAGCTGGGCAAGCCCGTCGTGATGGCACTCAACATGATGGACATCGTGGAAAAGCGCAGGCTCGAGATCGACCTGCACCGTCTGCCCGAGATGCTCGGGATCCCGGTCGTTCCCGTTTCTGCCCGCAAGCGGAGGGGCCTTGAAGTGCTGCTCCATGCGGCGGCACACCATAAGGACGCCAGGACGACGGACCCGCTGATCCATGACCATCATGAGGAAAGCAGCCATCAGCTGAACCATGCGGCCTATGCGATGGTCTATTCCGATGACATCGAGGACCGCATCGACCAGCTCACGGTATACCTGCGGGAACACTATCCGGAGATCCGGAATCTGCGCTGGACATCGCTGAAACTCCTGGAGCAGGACCGGGAAATCATGCAAAAGTACCCCGTGGAGCTGCCCGAGGTGCTGGACAAGAGCTATGAAGTGGAAATCATCCGTCAGAAGTACGACTTCATCGAGGAAATCATCCGCGAGGTCGTGCTCCACAAGGAACGGCAGGATGAGTTCACGGACCGTCTGGACCGGATCTTCACCAACAATGTCTGGGGGATCCCGGTATTCCTCGTCATCATGGCCTTTATCTTCTTCCTGACCTTTACGGTCGGCGACTGGCTGAAAGGCTTCTTGGAGAGCGGGATCGGCATCCTCTCCGATCAGCTGGGCGCGGCCATGACGGCAGCCAATGTGAGCAAACCGCTCCAGTCGCTGGTACTTGACGGGGCCCTGGGCGGCGTCGGCACCATCGTGACATTCCTGCCGAACATCCTGATCCTGTTCCTCAGCCTGGGCTTCCTGGAGGACAGCGGGTACATGGCAAGGGTGGCCTATGTCATGGAAAATGTCATGGGGCACGTGGGCCTTTCCGGACGTGCCTTCATCCCGATGCTGGTGGGCTTCGGCTGTACCGTGCCGGCCATCATGGCATCGCGGGGGCTTGAAAACAAGCGGGACCGTTACAAGGTCATGCTCGTCACGCCCTTTATGAGCTGCAATGCCCGCCTGACCATCTATATCCTGTTTTCGGAGATCTTCTTCAAGCAGTACGCCATGGTGGCGGCCTATTCGATGTACATCATCGGCGTCTTTGTGGCCATCGGGGTGTCTCTTTTGATCCACTGGCTCGACATCGCCCGCGGCAAGGACAAGGAGGATTTCCTCCTCATCGAACTGCCCGAATACAAGATGCCGGACTTCCGGACTGTGGGCATCTATGTCTCTGACAAGATCAAGGGCTATCTGCAGAAAGCCGGTTCCATCATCTTCCTGGGCACCCTGATCATCTGGTTCATCCTGAACTTCGGGCCCATGGGCTACACGGAAGATCCCACGGTGAGCTTCGGCGCCATCATCGGCCACTGGCTCGTCCCGATTTTCCGTCCCGTCGGTCTTGGCTTTTGGCAGATCACGCTGGCTCTGCTCGCCGGGATTTCGGCCAAGGAAGTCGTGGTATCGAGCTGCGCCGTCCTCTTTGGCATCTCCAATGCCACATCGGCATCGGGCATGGTCAATTTCGAAGCGGCCCTGGAGGGCATCGGCTTTACTTCGATCAATGCCTTCTGTCTGATGGTCTTCTGCCTGCTCTATATCCCCTGCACGGCCGCTCTGGCCACGATCCGCAAGGAATCGGGCAGCTGGAAGTGGACCTTCTGCGAAGCCGGGTTCCAGCTGGCCGTGGCATGGGTCGTCACGTTCCTCTGCTACCATCTGCTCCTCGTCCTGTGGAAATGAATGAGGCGTCCTGCCCGGGGGATTTTTGGCTCTTCCATTTGAGAGATCATGAGTCTCCAGACATATGTGCTCCTGTATCATCTTGTACAGTTTTTCCTGCTGCTGTCTGTTATTTGGCCGCAGCAGGAATTTTTTTGCGCTTTTCTTGACTTTCCCATAGAAAAGGGATATAACAAAATCAAACGATTAAACACTTATTTAATTAATAAATCATGGGGAGGCAGTCAAAATGAAAACGAAGCGTTATAAAATCGAAGTGGACTGTGCGAACTGTGCCGCCAAAATGGAAGAGGCAGCCCGGCACACGGAAGGCGTGAGCGATGCTGTCGTCAATTTCCTGATGCTGAATATGAAAGTGAAGTTCGAAGACGGCGCCGATGAGAAGGCAGTCATGAAAAACGTGTACGATAATTGTCGCAAAGTGGAAGAAAATTGTAAAATTTACTTTTAATTGCAGTCAATTAGATTAAAATCTTATTGAATCGAAAGAGTGCATCCAAATGACAAACGAGCAGAAACAAATTGGAGCGCGGATTGCTGTGACCGCTGCTGTCACGATCATTGCCAGTGCTGTGCCAGTATCCGTCTATGGCGGCAGCAGGCTGCTGCACATGCTTCCGTTCCTCCTGGCATACATCCTGATTTCGTATGACGTGTTCCATGATGCATGGCGGAACATCCTGCGCGGCCAGGTCTTTGATGAAAAATTCCTGATGGCCGTTGCGAGTATCGGCGCCTTCGCCCTGGGTATCCTGAAGGACGGGGAATATTCGGAGGCCATCGCTGTGGTCCTTTTCTTCCAGGTCGGGGAACTCTTCGAAGACTATGCCGTCGATAAGAGCCGCCGGAATGTGGCGGCGCTGATGGATATCCGTCCCGATTATGCCAATGTGGAAAAAGAAGGCAGCCTTGTCAGGGTGGATCCGGACGATGTGGCTGTGGGCACGGAGATTGTGGTCCAGCCCGGTGAGAAGGTCCCTATCGACGGCGTGGTCACGTCCGGCAGGTCCTCCCTCAATACGGTGGCCCTGACGGGTGAAAGCCTGCCCCGCGATGTCGAACCGGGCAGCGAGGTCGTCAGCGGCTGCATCAACATGACGGGCGTCCTCAAGATCCGGACGACGACGGAATTCGGCGAATCCACCGTGACAAAGATCCTGGAACTTGTGGAGGATGCAAGTTCCCGCAAATCCGAATCGGAAAACTTCATCACCAAATTTGCCCGTTATTACACACCCATCGTCTGTTACAGTGCGCTGGCGCTTGCCGTGCTCCCGCCCCTTGTGCGGATGGGGATCATGGGACTTGCGCCCGCCTGGAGCGACTGGTTTTACCGGGCCCTGATCTTCCTCGTCATCAGCTGCCCCTGTGCACTCGTCCTCAGCGTGCCTCTGACCTTCTTTGCCGGGATCGGCGGTGCGGGCCGCCAGGGCATCCTGATCAAGGGCGCAAACTTTATGGAAACCCTGTCGAAGGCCCGGTATGTGGTCATGGACAAGACAGGGACGCTGACGAAGGGTGTCTTTGAAGTGACCGGTGTCCATCACAGCAGGATCAGTGATGAAAAACTGCTGGAACTGGCGGCGCTGGCGGAAAGTGCCTCCTCCCATCCCATCAGCAAAAGCCTGCAGCGGGCATACGGCAAAACCCTCGACCGCAGCCGGGTGACGGATATCGAGGAGCGGAGCGGCCGCGGCGTCGTTGCCCGGGTGGATGGCCATACGGTGGCGGCCGGGAACAGCCGGCTCATGGATGAACTGGGCATTGCCTGGATCCCCTGCCACAAGGTGGGGACCCTGGTCCATATGGCTGTCGACGGTGAGTACGCAGGCCATATCCTGATTTCCGATGTCATGAAGGAAAATTCGCCGCAGGCGGTGCAGGAAATGCAGCAAAGCGGCATCGAATGCATCATGCTCACCGGTGATGGCCGCAAAACCGCGGAAGATATGGCCCGCCGCCTGGGGATCCATCAGGTGTACAGCGAACTTATGCCGGAAGACAAGGTCGCCAAAGTGGAAGAGATCATCAGGCATAAGGGGAAGAAGGAAAAGGTCCTCTTTGTCGGCGACGGCATCAACGACGCGCCGGTCCTTTCCGTGGCGGACGTGGGCGTCGCCATGGGTGCCATGGGTTCCGACGCCGCCATCGAAGCGGCGGACGTGGTCCTGATGGATGATGATCCTCTGAAGATCGGAAAGGCCATCCGCATCTCCCGCAAGTGCATGCGGATCGTCATGGAGAACATCATCTTTGCCATCGGCATCAAGGTCATCTGCATGGTGCTCGGTGCTCTCGGCCTTGCCAATATCTGGATGGCGATCTTTGCCGATACGGGTGTGCTGATCCTGGCCGTGCTGAATGCCATGCGGGCACTCTTTGTGGGGAATGTATAAAGTCGAACGCAAATGAATATAGAGCAGAAAGACAGGGCGCAGCAGTCATGTGTCCTGTCTTTTTCCATAAATAGTGACAGATAGGCACGCTTCCGGAGCACTGTCCGGATCGGGCCTTTTTTCCTGCTGCTTCGTCACGGCGGTACGCATGCTGCAGAACGTCTTTCTGCACTTTCCGGAACCGCTGCCGCAGGGGACTGGTCAAGCACGCTTTTCCATGATAGAATGCCCGGAGAAGCTCTGCAATCCGCAAAGAGACTCTGCAGGCCGCGGAGCCTGCGGGAGATTCCGGCAAAGGAGGGATGAACTTGGCTTCTGTTTCTGGCATGGATATGACCCATGGCCCGCTGCTTGGGAAGATCCTTTCTTTTTCCATTCCCCTGATGGCCACGAACTGGCTCCAGATGCTGTTCAACGCGGCGGACGTCATCGTGGTGGGACAGTTTGCAGGCTATACGAGTCTTGCTGCTGTCGGAAGCACAGCTCCGACAATCTATCTTTTCATCAATCTGCTGATGGGATTTTCCATTGCCGTCAATGTCCTCATTGCCAATTACGTGGGGGCGGGCAGCCGGGACCGTGATATTTTCCTGACCCTGCACACGGCCATGACCGTGGGCCTTGTGGGCGGCATCCTTTTTGGTCTCATCGGGATCGCGGCCGCACCCTGGATCCTGGAAAAAATGCAGACGCCCGGTGATGTCATCGCCAAGGCAACTCTGTATCTGCGTATCTATTTCGACAGCGCACCCTTTATCATGCTCTATAACTATGGCACCGCAGCCCTCCGGGCCATCGGGGACACGCGGCGGCCGCTGCTCTTCCTCGTGCTGAGCGGCATCGTCAATGTCATCCTGAACCTGGTCTTCGTCATCCTTTTCCATATGGATGTGGCCGGGGTGGGATGGGCCACGGTCATCAGCCAGCTGGCGAGCGCGGGCCTGACCGTCCGCTGCCTTGCCCGGGAACAGGGGCCCTGGCAATTCCACTGGCGCCGGCTCTGTTTTGACCGGCACAGTTTTTATGAACTCTGCCGCATCGGGATCCCGGCAGGTCTCCAGGCCTGCATGTTCAGCCTGTCCAATGTGGTCATCCAGGGAGCCATCAATACATTCGGCAGTGTCATCGTGGCGGCCAACAGTGCGGCCATGAATGTCGAAAATTTCCTCTATATCGGGCTCAATGCGTTCCATCAGGCCAGTATGACCTTCATCAGCCAGAATCTCGGAGCCGGCAAATGGGAAAGGATCAAAAAGATCTTCGTCGAATGTGAAGCCATCGTCATCGTCCTGGGACTCCTGGAAACCGGCATTGTGCTGCTGTGGGCGCCCCAGCTCATCGCGATCTTCAATCCTGATGTCTACGTCATAGGGATTGGCGCGGACCGGCTGTACCGCATCGCCACGCTGCAGTTCATCTTTGGCGTCGCCGATGTCCTTGTGGGCAGCATCCGCGGTTTTGGCATCAGCGTCGTCCCCATGCTGGTCAATCTGTTCGGCACCTGCGTCTTCCGTCTCGTGTGGATCGGGTATCTGTCGGCACCGGACTGCGGGATCCATCTGATCTATCTGTCCTATCCGATTTCCTGGACCATCATTCTCGTGATCCTGGCCGTGTACTGGGCCTATCTTTATCACAAGACGGGCCGGCTGATCGCCCGGAAGAGGAGCATGCTGTCAGGAAAGGAACCTTCCTGTCAGGAATGAAGACAGCATCCACCGAATATTTCCTCCTGTCTGTAAAAGGGAGGAAATATTTTTTTGCGCCTCCGTTGGTCCAAGACCCAAAAAAGAAAAGAAAATCTCTGGAAATTCAGCTTAAAAACAAAAATAATTTTAAATGACGGAAAAAGAACGAATAAATCCCAGAAACATTTGGTACGTATACCAATGAAGAAATGAGTGAATCTGGTATAATAAAATTGTAAATTATCTGAAAATAATTCAGATGATTCTACTGGGAAAGCTATCAGTCCCGGGCGGAAGACGTGTCAGAGCGGTCTGTCCTGACAGAAGGGCCGCAAAGATCACAGGGGCGTCCGGGCAGGAACGGGGGAGGTGAATGCAATGAAGTTAATGACGCTGCTTGAGAACACGGGATCGGGGAATACGTCCCTGCATCATGAGCACGGGCTTTCGGTTTTTCTGGAGTGCGGGACAAAGCGGTATATCTTTGATTTCGGACCGACGGAGAAAAGCCTGGAAAATGCCCGCCGGCTCGGCGTGCCCGTCGAAAAAGCCGACTTCCTGATCGGCAGCCACGGCCATTATGACCATTCGGGAGGCTATCCCGCCTTTGTGGCTGCAGGGTGCCGGCAGCCGCTCGTGACAGGTGCCGGGTATTTCCGCAGGAAATATTCCGTCGAAGGCATCAAATGCACGTACCTGGGAAACAGCTTCGATGAAGCATTCCTCAAGGCGCATGGCATTGAGCACCGCGTCTGCAGGGATGTGCTGGCGCTCAGCGAGACGGAATTTATCGTCAGCGGTTTTACCCGCCGCTGCGAGTTCGAGGCGCCGCCGGAACGGTTCGTGCTCCGTGACGGGGACCGGTTCGTCCGGGACGATTTCAGCGACGAAGTCTGTTTCGTCCACAAACTGAAGGACGGGCTCTTTGTCCTTGTCGGCTGCAGCCATCCGGGGATCCTGAATATCCTGTCTTCCGTGCAGGAGCGGTTCCGGATGCCCGTCATCGGCGTAGTCGGCGGGACCCATCTGATGGAAGCATCGGAGGAACGGATCCGCCGGACGCTCACGATCGTCAAGGGACTGGGACTGCGTTTTGTCGGTTTCAATCACTGTTCCGGGGCACTGTTCCAGAAAATCGTGGAGCAGGATCCGGACATCAATGCGGTCCATCTGGGAACTGGACAGGGTCTGTTTTTGTAAGGAGGCGGCTGATGGGCTATATCGATCTTCCGGAATTTGCCGGCCCTGCCCAGGAATTCGTTGAGGCCACATCGCCCCTTGTCAGCGGGCGGACCATCAATATCATGAATCTGGACGGCATCATCCTGGCGTCCACCGAAAAAGGACGGATCGGAACATACCATCACGGTGCCAAAATCGCGGCGGAGACGGGGAAGCCGGTCCTGATCACGAGGCAGAACCTGGATCAGTATCCCGGTGCCAGGGAGGGCTATAACCTTCCCATCATGGAAGACGGCAGGATCATCGGCGTCGTCGGTCTCTACGGAGAAGAGAAAGAGACGGCTGATGCCGCAAATCTGCTGCGGGTGTATGTGACCCAGTTCCTCAAGCAGCAGATCAAGTACCGTGAGGAAGCGTTCGAAAACGAACTGCGGGGCGAGCTCCTCAACCTGTACCTGCTGGGGAGCGATGAGAAACGGGATGAGATCAGCCAGCTGATGAATACGCTCTCCCTGCATCTGGAATTTCCCATGGTCCTCATGGCCGTCACATTTTTCAGCAGGCGGCCGGACCCGAAGGAACTGCAGCGGCTCGCCGGCGAGATGGGCCGCGGCACGCGGACGGGGGCGCGGATCCGTGACGGTGTGCTCTTTGCCATCCGGGACAACAGCGTCATGCTGCTCCATAGTACCGGCAGGGCGTGGCAGCAGGCCGCGGCAGAAGGGGGAGTCCTTACGGAAGGGCTGGCGCGGTCCGATGCTTTTTTGAAAGACATCCTGGCACTTGTGGAAGCGCGCGAGGGGCTGCGGCTTTCGGTCAGCCATATCTGCCGGACCCTGGGGGAGATGCCCGAAGCGTACCGCGAAGTCCTGGCGCTCCGGAAAGGACCGAACCGCATGGCCTGGGCAGAGAATTCCCGGGACCGCTTCCGCTATTTCCTGTCCCGCCTGGCGACGCACGGCGGCAGGGCCTACGTGCAGCGGGAACGGGAGAAGCTGCTGAAACTGCTGGACTGGAACCAGCTGGTCTTCCTGCTTGAAACGGCGCGCAGCTATTATGAAATGGACGGCTCCGTGCAGAAGGCTTCGGCCCGGCTCAATATCCACAAGAATACGCTCCAGTACCGGATGCGCCGTCTGTATGAGTATCTTGGCATGGAGAAGGACCCTCCGTTCGAGAGGGAGTTCTGCATCCGTATGCTCATCGCTGAATTCCTGGAACAGGGTACTTCCCTGTAAGGAGTCCAGCTCTGGTGTCAACTGAACAAGGAGGTTATGATGTTTTATTTCCTGATTATCCTCATTGCGGTCATCCTGATGATCGTAGCAATCCAAAAGTATGATATGCATCCTTTTATCGTCATGACGGTCATTTCCATCCTCGTGGGCCTGGCCTGCGGCATTCCGCCTGAAAAGGTCATCGCCACCGTCAAGAAGGGCTTTGGCGGGATCATGGGGAATATCGGTATCGTGATCCTCTGCGGGACCATCATCGGTACGATCCTTGAGAAGACCGGTGCAGCCCTGACCATGGCCAACACGATCCTGGGTCTTGTCGGCGAAAAGCGCAGCGTCCTGACGATGGCCATCACGGGCTACGTAACGGGCATCCCTGTTTTCTGTGATTCCGGCTTTGTCATCCTGAGCCCGATTTCCCGCGCCCTGGCTTTCCGTTCCAAGACATCCCTTGCTGTCATGGCGACGGCTCTTTCCGGCGGCCTGTACGCAACTCACTGCCTGGTGCCGCCGACACCCGGACCGATAGCCATGGCTGGTACGCTCGATGCGGATCTGGGCCTGACGATCCTGGTCGGCCTCATCATTTCGATCCCGGCGACGCTCGCTGCCTATATTTACGCCATGAAAGTATCTTCCAAGATCGATATCCCGGCCAATCCTGAATACACGGTGGAAGAACTGGTCGAGAAATACGGCCATCTGCCCGGTGCTCTCCACAGCTTCGCACCGATCCTGCTGCCGATCATCCTGATCACCCTGAAATCCATCGGTGACTTCCCGTCGGCTCCTCTGGGACAGGGCGCTGTAAAGGCCTTCTTCTCCTTCATCGGGAACCCGGTCGTGGCGCTGATCCTCGGCGTCTTCATCGCGATGACGCTGATCCCGGGCAGTGAAAAGAAAAACACCCTCAAATGGATCACGGAAGGCGTTTCCAATTCGGCAGCCATCCTTGCCATTACCGGCGCGGGCGGTTCCTTCGGTGCCATCATCCAGCTCCTCCCGATCGCGGAAGCGCTGAGCAATTCCCTGCTGGGCCTTGGCGTGGGCGTATTCCTGCCGTTCCTCATCGCAGCGCTGCTGAAATGCGCCATGGGTGCTTCCACGGTTGCCATGATCACGACATCCGCGATGATCGCTCCAATGATGGGGACCCTGGGACTGACGTCGCCCCTTGGCCGCGTGCTTGCCATCATGGCTATCGGTGCCGGTTCCATGACCGTATCCCATGCCAACGATTCCTACTTCTGGGTGGTTTCCCAGTTCTCTGATATGACGACTTCCCAGGCCTATAAATGCCAGACCGGTATGACCGGTGTGATGGGCATTACGACCATCATCGTCGTCTACATCGTATCGATGCTGGCACTGTAAGTATTTATCCTGCAGCATAAAGAAAAATCACAGCGGGGCGTGAAAATAACATCACGTTCCGCTGTGTTTTTTGTCTGTAAAAGAAAGTATCCGCAAGGACTCAGTGGGAAGGATGCAGCCAAAAGCATCGATGTCCACTCTGGTGAAGTTAAGAAGACGGAATTTAAATCCAATCCACGAAATTCCAGACAGCCCCGACGCTGGAGAATTTTGCTGCACCAAAGCTCCAAAGCGTCACAGCATCACAGCTTTAAAACTCTGACTTCAGCCTTCGATCACATCGGCATCGCCGACGACCCGTGTCTCTGCAATCTTGCCGTCCTTTACGAGGATATCCGCCTGCAGACGGCTGGGACGGCCCATGGCAAATCCCTGGTAGATGACGAAATGGTGCCAGCCGTCCTTTGCAGCCGGACCGTTCAGGACCGCGTAGGAACCCAGCGAAGCCGCCGCGACGCCCGTGGCGGGATCTTCGTTGTAGCCGCCCTTGTTGGGGAACTGGCGGTCGTAGAAAACAGTGCCGCCTTCGTCATTGTCCGTACTCTTTGCAGGTGCAAAGGGGCAGAACCCTGTTACGCCGTACTTGTCGCAGAGTTCCCACAGATAAGGGAAGTCAGGCTCCAGATGATCCAGTACTTCGCGGTCCCGCAGCGGGATGAAGAGTTTGTAGCGGGAGGTGGAGACGGACTGGACCGGGCCTTTGCCCAGATCTTCCGCCCGGATGCCGAGTGCTTTTACGAGTTCCGGCACGGAAGGAACGTCATTTTTCACTTCCGGCAGGAACTGTTGGACTGAGATCTCGATGCGGCCGTCCTGATTTTTCCAGTCGATCCGGATGCGTCCCAGGATGGTCTCCACATAGAAGGGGGACTTTGCAGCGCGGCCTTCGCGGACGAGGACCGTAGACGTGCCGATCGTTGCATGCAGGCACATGCCAAGCTCATGGAGCGGCAGGAAATAGCGGTACATGAAATCACAGTCCGGCCGCGTGGGCTTCAGGACAAAGGCACATTCGACTCCTTCTTTGCTCGTCATGGCCTGCATTTCCTCGAGGCTCAGCGCGTCCGCGTCCAATGTGACCGGGCAGGGATTGCCGCCGCCCTCCTTTGCCTTAAAGACGATTGTCCGAATTGTTTTCATGGCTGCCTCCTTGTTTTGCCTGCAGATGCGATGCGCCGCAGCATCTTCTGTATCCGTCCCGTATGCCGCGGGACACTGCGTTTTATGCTTCTTTTTTTGCCTGCACTTCTTCCAGGGCTTTGGCCAGCTGATCCGGGCAGGAAGTCGGACCGCCGTTGCAGGAAATTCCTTTCAGTCTGGCGATGACCGTTTCGACGGGAAGGCCTTCCACGAGCCTTCCGATTCCCTGCAGGTTGCCGTTGCATCCGTCATCGAAATGGACGGATTTCACTTTGCCGTCCACGATGTCGAAATGGATGGCGGTGGAACAGGTTCCTTCCGTTTTATACGTATACATGGAAATCTCTCCTTTTTTGTGTAAGCTGAACGTATGCCCTCTATTATAGCCCAACAGGCCGGATTGGGCAAATTTCATCCCGGGATGCGGCGGGGCCGGGAGGAAAGTCTTGAGTTATGAGTTGTGAGTTTTGAGACGTGGGAGCTTTGACGCTGCAATCTGCCCTCAGCGGACAGCAGCCAGCCGTCAGCCGCGGTCAGCGATCTGCGGCCTGCGATCTGCGTTCTGTGATCTGCGGATTGCGTATACTGTACCCATAGTTATTGACACTCTGGCTTTTAAGGACCCTGCATTTTTGACAGGTATCCGGCCATTCGGCCGTGGTGCTATTGGGCTTTGACGCTGCAATCTGCCCTCAGCGGACAGCAGCCAGCCGTCAGCCGCGGTCAGCGATCTGCAATCTGCGGATTGCGAATACTGTACCCATAGTTATTGACACACTGACTTTTAAGGACCCTGCATTTTTGACAGGGATCCATCCTTGCGGCCGGTGTGCCGTGGAAGCCTTAGTTTCTAAGCATCAGAAAAGGAACTGTGAAATCATAGTTCCTTAAAAAATGAAGAGGGACTTTCGGTTCTTGCGAATCGGAAGTCCCTCTTTCCTGGTAAATATTCTCTGTCATGAAAAATAATGACGTGTGGTAAAAAACCAAAAGCAGGGTACTTTTACCCGGACGGCGCACGGCCCTCCTGCCGTACGTCCGGATATTCCATCGATAAGATCCTGCCGCAGGCAGCTTCCGCAGCAACAAAGCTCCACAGCATCATAGCATCACAGCCGCCCTTACTCCCACCGAAAGATTTTCTGCAGTTAACCTTCCAGGCCTCTTAAAGAGGTCTTGCTGATTGATTATATCTGTAAAATAGGATAAGTTCACCCTATTGAACAGGGACGATTCTGCTGGTGGCTTTGATGGGGAAATGAAAAGGGCCATAGTAAGTGTTCATGACCGAGTCTTTTTTGTGATCCTGCCGCAGGCAGCTTCCCGCAGCAACAAAGCTTCACAGCCTCATAACATCACAGCTCCAAAACTTTCACCGAAAGATCTTCTGCAGCCATCCCTTCAGTCCTCCTGCCGCTTTTTTCGGGGCGGCCGGAGCCGGCGTTTCAGGCTTTGCAGCGGGCTGCTCCTGCGCTTCTTCTGCATGGCTGCGGGAACCGGCATCAAGTTTCCCGACCTGTTTCTGCAGCGATGTCAGGCTGTTTTTCAGGGAGGTATCGTCATAACGGGTGGCACCGATATCACGCTTCATGCTGCGCACTTCTTTTTCAATGAGGAGCTGCTGGCTGTCGAGACGAAGGTAGAGACCCAGCGTACAGAACACATTCAGGGAGAGCAGGGCGACGACGATTTTCTGGAACCTTGTCATGGAAGGGATACCTCCTGGAAAATTTTCCCCATTCTAGCATAAGGAAAGAGGAGGCGCAAGAGGCCTCCTCTTCTGTAAGGATCCCTGCCGTGCCGTAAGCCGGCGCGAAAGTCGGCAGGATTTTCGTTTGTCTTTCCGCTGCCTGCAGGTCCGTTCCAGGGAATCTGTGATTTCCCGCCCGCAGGCCGGTGCGGTGCTGTTATATCATTTCCTCGATGAATCGGCCGATGATCTCGCTGAGCTTCAGCCGGACCGTATCCATGGAGTGGTTGGAATCCAGCATGATTTTTTTGTGGACCGCCTGCGTCGGCAGGGCCTCCAGCTTCTGCCAGAAAGGTTCGATCATCTGTGCCGGCGGGGCTGTGTTGTCCCGCAGCGAACCGATGACAAGGAGATTGCGGTCCTTCAGCTTCGGCGCGAGGGCGGCAAAGCTCCAGCTGTCCCGGTTGCGGACGCTGTCCTCATACAGGGCATCGGGTCCGGCCGTCCGGATGACGCTGCCGAATTCCTTCATCAGCTCCCGGAACTGCTGCTCCGTCAGCATGCCGGCGGCCGCTTTATGGTCAAAGGGAGCAAAGGCAATGGCAGCCCGGATGAAGGGCAGTGCGGCGAAAGCATTCAGGACGGTATTGCCGCCGTTTGAATGGCCCACGAGGAAGATGCGTTCCCTGTCGAGTGCATAGAGGCCGGCTGCATTCTCCCGGGTCCAGCGGGCCACGGCCTCCGCGTCCTCGATGCAGTGGCTGAACGAGTAGAATCCGCCGCTCCCCCAGGCTCCGCGGTGGTACGGTCTGATCACGGCACAGCCCATGCGCCGCAGGTTCTGGCAGAGATCATCGTTGCAGTTCGTGCCGGGGACGCCGTGACAGACGATGACGCAGGGATGCGGTGCGTCATAGATTCCGGAGGGCAGGTAGATCTCTCCGAGAAGCCGGCTGCCGCCGATCCTCAGATCGAGGTCGAGGTCATCGGGCAGAGGAGCGTTCCCGTAATCCGGTTCCTTCAGTACATAGCGAGCGTCAATTTTCATAGAGCGCCTGCGCAGGATTCAGATTTTTCTTGTACCAGTCTTTCCCGTAGAATATCCTGGAAATCATCATCGAAACGACCGTATCACCGCAGGAATTCAGCAGCGTGCAGCCCGGGTCGAAGAGCTCGATGACCATCAGGAGGATCGGGAAGGCCGGTTCCGGCAGATGGAAGACGGACATGATCATGGTCTCACCGGCAGCGCCGCCGCCCGGGATGGAGCTTGTTGCAACGGAGGACGTGACCCCGACAAAGATGGCCAGCAGGAATTCCATGCCGACAATCGGGCGGCCGAAGATCGTGGTGGCGAGCACTTCCGCATAGACCATGGCGATGCAGGCACCGTCCATGTGGCACGTGGCGCCCATGGCGACGACGACGGAGGAGATTTCCTTCGGCACGCCCAGTTTATCGCAGGCTTCGAGCTGCAGCGGGATCGTGGCGGCGGAAGAACGTGTCCCCAGGGCTGTCAGGGCCGGTGCCAGGATGACCTTGAAGAAATTGCGCACACCCCATGTACCGGCGGCGAGATACGCATAGAAACCGAGGAACACGAAGAAATAGACAATGACGACGCCGTAAAAGACAATCATGGCGCTGCCGTACGTCTTCAGCAGGGCAATCCCGTAGGTTCCCGTCAGATCGGCAAAATAGGCGCCCAGTCCGATCGGAGCTGCCTTCATCAGGATATTGACCATCTTATAGCAGATCAGCGTCATGGCATTCATCCAGTCCACGACGGGCTTTGCCGCTTCTCCGATCATGGATACGCAGAGACCGAAGAAGATGGTCAGGATGATCAGCGGCAGCACGTGGAAACGGGAAATGAGCTGCGGGAAATCACCGACGGTCAGTGTGTTGACGATCTGGTCGCCGATCGGGAGGACTTTGTCCATATGGGCAGGCTTGGCTGCCGTAAAGCTCGTCGGTACGCCCGTAAAGTGGGTCACGACGAGGATCAGGACGGCGGACAGGGTGGCCGTGACGATAAAGATCAGCAGGGTATATCCAATCATTTTGCCGACTTTGCCCGTATCCTTCATATTGGCGATGGAACCGGCGATCGAAAAGAAGATCAGGGGCACAATGAGACAGAATAATAAGTTCAGGAAAATCTGCCCGATCGGTTTCAGGACGGAAGCTTTCTCTCCCAGGACAAGTCCCAGGATGGCGCCGAGGATACAGAATGCAATCAGGATGATGGGACCTCGGTAGTTTTTCAGGGTGGAATGCTGCGGTGCTGCAGTTGTCATGACAGTTCGACTCCTTTTGGTGGATTTGCCGCGGTTTTTCATTGCAGTGAAAACGTCCTGACGGTCTGCTGGAACGGATCCGGATCCGCAGGATGCGGCGGAAAAATAGTGTATATCATGATGAGTGTTATTGTACCACGGATTGCGCAGGAGGGAGCAGGAAAACTTTTTAATATTCGAGAAATTAAAATAATTTATATAATAAATGAAAATATTAAATAACGAATGCCATCCCGCCGTTGGACCTGACCTCACCGTGACCCGCCGGCCATGCGGTTTTCCGGCATTTTCCCTGCTTTTCCGGCAGCTCCGGCATTGCGCCGGGAACCAGCTGTCCGGGAGCAAAGCTGGTTTTTGACACAATTGGAGCCCTGATAAAGAAAGACTTAAATGATTTATAAGCAATCTTATATTCCCTTATACAGAAATGGTTATGATATAATATCCATATTAGCAGAATAAAGAGACGGTCCCGGTCAGCGGATCGGAGCCCTGTGCTGCACAGGGGCCTGTGAGGAAGAACTGCCGGGCGGACCGCTTTTTGAGGTACATGGAGATGCTCCATGATCCTGTGTTGAACGTATGGGATGGACTATACAAGTAGGAGGTCAAAGAATGTCAAATCCTGTAAAGATCGTTGAAACTGTCCTTCGCGATGGGCATCAATCCTTGTGCGCGACAAGGATGCGCATCAGCGATATGCTTCCGGTCCTGGAAGCGCTGGATCAGTGTGGTTTTTATGCCCTGGAAGCCTGGGGCGGTGCTACTTTCGATTCCTGCCTGCGCTATCTGAACGAAGATCCGTGGGAACGCCTTCGCACGATCCGCAAGCATGTCAAGAATACGAAACTCCAGATGCTCCTCCGCGGGCAGAATATCCTCGGCTACAACAACTATGCCGATGATGTGGTCACGGAATTCGTCAAGCGCAGTGTCGCCAACGGCATCGATATCATCCGTATCTTCGACGCTTTCAATGATGTCCGCAACATCGAATGTGCCATGAAGGCCACGAAGGCTGCCGGCGCTCATGCGCAGGGCACGCTCGTCTATACGATCAGCCCGTATCACAAAGATTCCGATTATCTGCATCTGGCCCATCAGCTGGTGGACATGGGAGCGGATTCCATCTGCATCAAAGATATGTCGGGCCTGCTCGCTCCGTATGCCGCTTACCATCTGGTCAGCGCGCTGAAGAAGGAAATCAGCATCCCCATCAATGTCCATTCCCACTGCACGAGCGGCATGGGTGCCATGACCATCCTGAAATCCGTCGAAGCCGGTGCGGATATTGTGGATACGGCTCTGTCCCCGTTTGCGGAAGGCACGAGCCATCCCTGCACGGAATCCCTTGTATACACGCTGCAGGGTACGGAACGCGACACCCAGATCGACCTGAAGAAACTGGGACCCATCGCGGATCATTTCAAGAAGGTCCGTGCCGATCTGGTCAAGACCTTCAACCTGCCGGATGCCATCGGCATCGATCCCAAGGTCCTGAGCTTCCAGGTCCCCGGCGGGATGCTGACGAATATGCTGAAGCAGCTGACCGATATGGGAATGGCTGACAAGTATGAAGCCGTCCTGAAGGAAGTGCCCAAAGTCCGTGCCGACCTCGGGTATCCTCCGCTGGTCACGCCGTCCAGCCAGATCGTGGGCACCATGGCTACGATGAACGTCATGATGGGCGAACGCTACAAGATGATCCCCAAGGAAATCCAGGATATCGTGCTGGGCAAGTACGGCAAGACGCCGGGACCCATCAGTGAGGATCTGAAGAAGCTCGTCCGCCGCTGGATCGTCAAGAAGACCGGCAAGACCGTCGTGACCCAGATCAACCACAGACCGGCTGATGATATTCCGCCGCAAATGGATAAGATGAGAGCGGAACTGGCTGCCAAGGGATATCCGAATGCGAGCGAGGAGGACGTCCTGTCCTACGCTTCGTTCCCTGAAGTCGCTCTGGCTTTCTTCAAGAACAACCGGTAAGAAACAAAAAAACAGAGAGGACCGCGGAAAGTGCCGCATGGAATGTGCGGCATCACCGGCGGTCCTCTTTTTTATTTATAATACCAAATGGGCTGTGAGAAGATGATCTCTCATCTTTTCACAGCCCATTTCAGATACAGCCTGTGCCGGCGGCAGCCTGCAAGTAAAAGTAAAGAATTTCAGGCCCAGGAGTATCGCGGATTGCAGAACGCTGGCCGCAGATCGCACGCCGCGGAACGCAGATTGCAGGTCGCTGGCCGCAGAACGCGGAACGCTGCTGTCCGCTGACGGCTGAGAGCTGGCAGCTGGCCCCGACCCCCGACCTGCGACCTGCGACCTGCGACCCGCGATCCGCGGCCGGCTGCTGGCTGCCGCCAGGCAGCCAGCCCCTTACTTATCCTTCAAAAGTTCCATCCGGATCTCGGCCGCTCTTGCATGGCCCGTCAGGCCTTCGCCGTGAGCCATCCGGGATACGAGCGGCGCGATCTGCTGCATGGCGCTGCGGTTGTAGCGCTGGAAGGAGCAGACTTTCAGGAAATTGCCGACCCAGACACCGCCTGTGTAGCGGGCAGCCTTCACTGTGGGAAGCGTGTGGTTTGGGCCGGAAGCATAGTCCCCGAAGACTTCGCCCGTTTCCTGACCGATGAAGAGGGAACCGAAGTTTACGAAATCCTTTAGATGGCTCTCATCCTTCAGGATGACTTCGAGGTGTTCCGGAGCGATGTCATTGGCAATGGCGACCGCTTCTTCCACACTGTCCGCCAGGATGACTTCGCCAAAGGTATTCCAGGACTTGGCGGCGATGTTTGCCGTATCGAGCGTCTTGAGCTGCTCCTGGACCGCATCCATCACGGCAAGGCCGGTCGCGCGGTCTGTTGTGACGATGATCCCCTGAGCCAGGACATCGTGTTCGGACTGGGCGAGCATATCCGCCGCCAGGATCTCCGGATTGGCGCTGTCATCACAGACGGCGACGACTTCCGTCGGACCGGCAAAGAAATCGATGCCCACCTGGCCGTAGCACTGGCGTTTGGCTTCCGCCACGTACTGGTTGCCCGGGCCGACGATGACATCCACCGGTTTGATCTGCTCCGTGCCATAGGCAAAAGCGGCAATGCCCTGGGCACCGCCGACGGCATAGATCTCATCGGCACCGGCAATGTCCATGGCCACAAGGGTTTTGGCATTGATGGATGTGGTGCCCTTGACCGCGGGAGAGCAGGCAGCGACGCGCTTGACACCGGCCACTTTTGCAGGGATGACGAGCATCAGGGCTGTGGAAAAGAGCGGATAGGAGCCCCCCGGTACGTAGCAGGCGCAGGACGAAACGGGAATGACGCGGTGGCCCAGGACGGCCCCGGGGATATTGGAAAAATCATCGAGGCTCTTCAGGCATCCCCGCTGCGCTTCTGCAAAGGCACGGATATTGCCGGCGGCCTGCTTGAGGTCAGCGATTTCCTCCGGCTTCAGCTCGGCGTAGGCGGCCCGGATCTCTTCCGGCGTGACGCGGAAACTGGTGCGGGTATTACCGTCGAATTTCCTGCTGTATTCCTGCAGGGCCCGGTCCCCGTTTTCCCTCACGTTACTGATGATGGCAGCGACGGACTTGCGGCGTTCGTCGATTTCCTCCGCAGGACGGACTTTCGCTTTCTTTAAATATTCCATGACAGATCCTCCTCTGATCGCTTTCTTGTTCCCTCCATTATAAGGACTGTACTGTGGGCTGTGTCAATGGGACAGCAGAAAGTTTTTGCATAAAATCTATACTATACTAAAGATTTTACGGTATAATGGTTTCAGCGCTGGCGCAAGGAGGAAATGCCCATGAAAATCGGTCAGGTCGTGCGGGAATACGGGATTCCCGTCAACAGCCTCTATTTTTATATCCACAACGGACTGCTGGTCCCGCCCCGGAAGAATCACCAGTATCTGTTCGACGAACGGACCATTGCAGATCTGCAGTGGATCCTGGAACTGAAGGAACTGGAATTCCCGCTGAAGACCATCCACCGCCTGCTGTCGCTGCGCCGGATCTCCAACCTCTGTACGGAAGCAGATATCCAGGAACTCAAGGCCATCTACCGTGCCCAGGCCGAGACCCTCCGGGAAAAAGAGAAAAAACTGGCGAAAGCCCGCCAGATCCTGCAGGATAAGCTGGCCTCGCTGGAGGCCCGTACGGCCAGCCCAGGCAGGACCGGGGTACCGCTGCAGATGCTGCCGCTCCTGTGCTGTCCCCACTGCGGCGGTGAGCTGCTGCTCGACCATGTCTCGATGAGCCAGAAATACGTCTGGCAGGCAGACCTCTCCTGTTCCTGCGGCTATGGAGCCGCCATCCGTGACGGGATCCTGGAGACGGGCAATGTCAATACGTCGCCGTACGACAAGCCTGACACCACACGGGAACTGTACCGGGATCTGCCGTCCAGGACTCTCAGCCTGTTCGAGAGATCCTACCACTGGATGGAGGAACGTATCAAAAAGAGCGGTGGAACGGGCCATGTATGGCTCGAAACGTATGTAACGGCCTGGTTCTTCCTGCATAATCATCTCGAACTGCTGGCGCCGGACGACTGTCTCATCGTGGTCGATAAATTCCCTGAGACCCTGCGGGCCTATAAAAAAGTCATCGAGGAACAGGGCGTGCCCTGTCCCGTCCTCTATATCGCGGATGCCAGTATGCAGCCGCCGATCCGACACCACTGCATCGACCGCAGCATGGATTTCTTCGGCACGAATGAACACAGCTTTTATCATGAAGATTTCTATCTGGACCGGATGGCACCGTATTTCAGCAGGGACTGCAGGCTCTTTGGCGTTTACTTTTTCTTCCGCACCGGTGCGGCGCCAAAGTCCATGCAGCGCTATCTGTCCATGTACCCCGGTGCTTCGGCCCACAATTTCCACTGGGAGTGGTTCCGGGACCATCTGCAGGGACAGTTCCGGCTCACAGACAGCGAGGACTGCGGTGATTCCCTCGATTCAGGGGACAACCTGGGACTTGGCTTCCACGCTGCCGGCGAGGAGCTCCATCTGGGCGCCTACAGCGCTGTGATGAAGGGAATGTAAAGCTGGGGTGCTGCAATCTGCCGTCAGCTTTCAGCCGTCAGCAGCCGGCCGCGGATCGCGGATGGCGGGCTTTGATGCTATGATGCCTTGATGCTTTGATGCTGCAATCTGCCGTCAGCAGCCAGCCGACAGCCGCGGTCAGCGATATGCGATATGCGGCCTGCGATTTGCAAGATACTGATTCTGGTGCTGTGGTGCTGTGATGCCCTGGTACAGCTCTCATTCCTATTGGAATCCATCCCGGAAGTGGGCTGTCCATAGAATCCTCAGGCTGTAAACAAACAGAAAGGGAGCTGTGAAAATGATCGCTCATTTTTCACAGCTCCTTTGAGTTTACCAGGAAGCTTATTGTTTTGGCGGTTTCACAGGAGGCGGTGCCACTCTGGTACTGCCCTTGCTGGAAGAACCCTTGCTGCCGCTGCTTCTGCTCTCGGAAGAATCGGAGGAACTCTGGGAGGATTTATCCTGATCCTGCTTGTTCTGCTGATCCTTCTTTTTCGTATCGTCTTTCTTCTTCGCGTCCGTCGCTTTCTTCTGTTCCGGTTCCGCTGCCCGCGGCGGTTCCTTGAACCCTGCCGGTTTCTTGAAGTCCTCGTTCGGCAGCTCTTCCACGGCGCTCGCCATGAACGTGCGCCAGAGGGTGGCCGGTTCACCGCCGCCCGTCATGCCGCCCAGGGAATCGTTGTTGTCATCCCCGATCCAGACAGCGCAGGAGAGGTTCGGTGTAAAGCCTACGAACCAGGCGTCACGGTATTCACTCGTCGTACCGGTCTTGCCGGCGCAGGGACGGCTGATGGCGGCACCGCGGCCCGTACCGCGGGTCATGACATCGCGCATCATGGAAATCAGCATGTAGACGCTGCTTTCCTTGGCCACCGTGACAGGCGTGTTCTTGTGTTCATAAATGACCTTGTTGTTGCGGTCCATGATCTTGATGATCGGCGTCGGCTTGTTGAACTTGCCCATGTTGGCGATGGCACCATAGGCACCGGCCATTTCCAGCGGCGTGACACCGTGGGTCAGGCCGCCTAGGGCAAGAGCTCCGTTGTCATCGGACTGCGGACCGTCTTCGGCCAGCGTCGTGATGCCCATCTTCTTGGCTAGGGCAATGATGTTTTCAATGCCGTACTTCTGGGCGATCTTGACGGCCGGGACGTTGTAGGAATAGGTCAGAGCCGTACGGTAGGTCATCCTGCCGTGGAACCGGCGGTCGAAGTTCTGCGGGTTCCAGCTGCCTGGGATGGGGGAGTCATCGACGATGCTGTTCGGCGAGGCACCTTTTTCCAGGGCATTCAGATAGACAAACGGTTTGAACGAAGAACCCGGCTGCCGTTCCGCCATGACGGCACGGTTGAACTGGTCCGTCCCGCGTCCGCCGATCATGGCCTTGATGTAGCCCGTCTTCGGATCGACGGCGACGATGGCCGACTGCGGCTGCTTCAGCTTGTTGTTGTCCGTGTAATACGTGGGCGTCAGGGCGGCTGCTTTTTCAGCGGCCTTCTGCATGTTCGGATCCAGGGTGGTATAGACCTTGAGTCCCTGTTTATACACCGCGTCCGGACCGAATTTGTCGATCAGGATCTGGATGCAGTAATTGATGAAGTAGCTCTTGGAACCGGGATTCGTGTTGAGGCTCTTATAGGTCAGCTTCTCAGCATACGCTTCTTTGTGCTGTTCCGGCGTTATGAAATTGTATTTCTCCATCTGGCCGAGGACCGTTTCCTGTCTTTCCTTGGCTGCCTTCGGGTTGGCGAGGGGGTTGAAATAGTTCGGGCTCTTGGGGATGCCGGCGATCATGGCCGCTTCAGCCAGGTCGAGGTCTTCCACGTGTTTCCCGAAGTACGTGTTGGCCGCCGTTTCCACACCGTAGGAACCCTGACCGAAATAAATCTGATTCATGTACATTTCGAAGATTTCCTTCTTTGTGTACTTCTGCTCGATCTGGAGGGCAATGAATGCCTCATGGATCTTACGGGTCAGCGTGCGTTCCTGGGTCAGGAAATAGTTCTTGGCCAGCTGCTGGGTGATCGTACTGCCGCCCTGGACTTCGCCGTAGCGGATATACGTGTAGACGGCACGCCCGATTCCTTTGAAGTCGATCCCGCCGTGATGGTAAAAACGGATGTCTTCGGCGGCAAGAAACGCATTCTGCAGATTCTTCGGCACTTTGTCAATGGAGACCGGGATACGGTCCTCTTCCGAGTCGACCGTCGAGATCAGGTCACCGTTGGCATCGAAAAACTGGGAAGAAGCCATGGGAACCATGTCCTTGGACAGGATTTTGGCTGTCGTGAATTTTGCCAGGGCAAAGAAAGCTGCTATGGACAAAAAGCCAACAAGGATCAGGGCAAGGACGGCAGAAAGGATCATGCCGCCGAACTTTTTCCTTTTTCGGCGCCCTTCGGGGCCAAAGGGCTTTTTCCAGCTCTTATTACCTTTGAAAGTCATCGTGTCAGCTCCTAATACTGAAAATAAAGTAAAAATGTAAAACTACAAAACAGCACATAGCTACCCGTATTATATCACAAGTTCAGACGGGAACAAATAAATTTGCCTCTGAGAGGCCGTAAACAGTCCCCATTGTAGCAGGTTTTCCGGAAAAAACAATGAAAAAACAGTAAAAATCCGGCTGCATCCGGCAGGCTGCATGGGGATGGATCGTATTTTATGGAATATATTAAGGAAAGTATTTAGTCTTAGGCGCACGGAAAGCGCGGCGGAGCGTCCTGTGGGGTGCAGTGCCGTCCGCGGCAGCCGCTGTTGACAAAGCCCGTCCCAGACCATATAATCTAAAAGATATGGACTTTGCAGGATCCATCTTGTATCAGGGAACCACTGGGCCATCCGGCAGCGGGTCCCGGCGTGTCCGTACCCGTGCCGGCTGCCAGGCTGCAGCACAGCGGCGCCGCTCAGGCCGCCGCATCCGGGCAGCGGCTTTCAGTAGATTCAATAAAAGGAGTCGTGAAACATGGCTGAAAAGGAAACCATTTTAACGGAAGCAGGTTTGAAGAAGCTGGAGGATGAACTCGACTATCTTCGTTCCGAAAAAAGACAGCAGGTCGCTGAACGGCTGAAGATCGCCATCTCTTATGGTGATATCAGCGAGAACTCTGAGTATGATGATGCCAAGAACGAGCAGGCTTTCGTGGAAGGCCGTATCCTTACGCTCGAAAATATGATCCGGAATGCCAAGGTCATCAAGGATTCCGATATCAACAAGGACATCGTTTCCCTGGGCAGCAAAGTCAAGATAAAGGATATGGAAACCGGTGACGAGGACGAATACGAAGTCGTCGGTACGACGGAAGCCGATCCCATGGCTGACATTCCCCGTATTTCCAACGAATCCCCCGTCGGCAAGGCCATCCTGGGCCAGAAAGTCGGTTCCGTCTGCGTCGTCCGCACCCCGGCCGGTGAACTCAACTATAAGATCGTGAGCATCAGCAGAGCTTCCGCCGCCGAACCCGCAGCCAAGGAGTGAAACGAATGACCGAAGAAATCAAGAAGAATGCTGCCGCACCGGCAGTGGAAGAAGATATCACTGAACAGATGGCTGTCCGCATGGACAAGATGCACAAACTGCAGGAAATGGGGATCCTGCCGTTCGGACATGCTTTCCAGTGGACCCACCACAACAAAGAAGTCCATGACAATGTCGACGCGATGGAGGCGGACGGCACGGTCGTCCGCGTGGCGGGCCGGGTCATGGCCATCCGCGGCCACGGCAAGACAGCTTTCCTGGACCTTCTGGACAAGACCGGGAAGATCCAGCTGTACGTCCGCAAGGATGTGCTGGGAGAAGAAAATTACAAGGTCATCAAGCTGATGGATATCGGCGATATCATCGGCGTCGAAGGCCAGGTCTTCAAGACCCATATGGGCGAACCGTCCATCCGCGTGCAGAAGCTCGAGTTCCTTTCCAAGGCTCTGAAGCCGCTGCCGGAAAAGTGGCACGGCCTGAAGGATAAGGAAATCCGCTACCGTCAGCGTTATGTGGATCTGATCGTCAATCCGGAAGTCCGCGACGTCTTTGTCAAGCGGACGCAGATCATCAAGAGCATCCGCCGGATCCTCGATGAGGACGGTTTCCTGGAAGTGGAGACCCCGGTCCTCAACACGATTTCCGGCGGTGCCACGGCACGGCCTTTCGTGACGCACCACAATGCCCTGGACATCGACCTGTACCTGCGCATCGCGACGGAACTCAACCTGAAGCGCCTCATCGTCGGCGGTCTGGAAAGAGTCTATGAACTGGGCCGCGTGTTCCGCAACGAAGGCATGGATATCAAACACAACCCGGAATTCACCTCTCTGGAGCTGTACCAGGCTTACGGTGATATGAATTCCATGATGGATATCACGGAGAAGATCGTTTCCCGGACGGCACAGCAGGTCCTGGGGACCATGAAGATTTCCTATGAAGGCAGGGAAATCGACCTGACCCCGCCGTGGCCGCGCATGACCATGGTGGATGCCGTCAAGAAGTATTCCGGCAAGGACTTCACGGGTGTGAAGGACGTGGCTGTGGCCCGCAGGATGGCGGACGAAGCCGGCGTGGAATACAAGCCGGAATTCGGCTACGGTAAGATCCTCGAAGCATTCTTTGACAAATTCGTGGAAGAGAACCTGGTCCAGCCGATCTTTATCACGGGCCATCCGAAGGAAATTTCTCCGCTTGCCAAGAGCAGCCTTGCCGATCCCGATGTGACCGATCGTTTCGAAGGTTTCATCTTCGGCCGCGAGCTCTGCAACGGATTTACGGAGCTCAATGATCCTCTTGATCAGCGCGAACGTTTCGAGAAACAGGTGGAAGAACGGAACGCCGGCGACGATGAAGCAGGCATGATGGATGAAGACTTCATCAATGCCCTGATGCACGGCCTGCCTCCCACGGGCGGCCTGGGGATTGGCATTGACCGTCTCGTCATGTTCCTGACCGATACGCCTTCCATCCGCGACGTCCTGCTGTTCCCGACGATGAAACCGCTCGACGATACGGCTTCCCAGAAAGCCGCTGCTCCGGAAGCACCGGCGGCAGCAGCCCCTGCAGCAGCGCCCGCCAAAGAAGAGAAGATCGACTTTACGGGTGTCACCGTGGAACCCCTCTTTGCAGAGGACGTGGATTTCGATACGTTCAGCAAATCCGATTTCCGGGCCGTTAAAGTCAAGGACTGCTTTGCCGTACCCAAGTCCAAGAAACTCCTGCAGTTCACGCTGGATGACGGCAGTGGCACGGACCGCACTATCCTGAGCGGCATCAAGGCCTACTACGATCCGGAAGACCTCATCGGCAGGACCCTGATCGCCATCACGAACCTGCCTCCGAAGCCCATGATGGGCGTGGAGTCGAACGGCATGCTGCTGAGTGCTGTCTATGAACAGAACGGCGAGCGCAAGCTCCGTCTGCTGATCGTGGATGACCACATCCCGGCAGGGGCCAAGCTGCACTGATAAAAAAATACTGTCAAACAAAGCCCGGTCCGATGGGATTCCATCGAGCCGGGCTTTACGCATACGGGTCACTGAAAAGAGTCCGTGCGGCGTTTTCGTGACATAGGGAAAGACACTCCTTTTTCAGAGAGAATCTGAGAAGGGAGTGCCTTATTGCGTGTCCGGCCGCTGCAGAAGACAGTGCGGGCAGTAAAGGTCCTTGCCGGAACGAAAAAATCATCCTCTCTTAGTATCATACAGGTGCTCAAGCCGTATCATACGACAGAAAGGATGATCTTTGGCAATAATGGCATTATTGCCCGTACGGAACCAGCCTTGCCCAGGTCATTCCGTACTGGTTACAACTATAAAAGATAAAAGCTCCGGAGTCAATAGGCGGATGGCAGCCGAATCGGTGGTTTCCTTATCCGCCCTTCCTGTGCTATGATGGAAGTATCATTTCCCAGGGGGGCCATTCCATGGATAAACCGAGCATGAAGCGTTTTGCCGCGGCAGCACGCCGGGAACTGACGGCGTGTGCCGTCAGGCATCTTTCGCAGACTGCCCTTTTGGCGGGCCGGGAACAGGGCTCGGGGACCATGGAAAAAGATGCGGAGGCGCTGGCTTTTGCGTGGTTCCTCCGTCTGACTGCTCTCTGCTATCTCGAGGCCAACGCGTATCTCCCGGGTCCGGGCTGCTTTTTTGCAGAAGCTGTGTCTCCGGAAGCCTTAGCGGGGCAGTACCATATGGCATCGCGCCTTTTTCCGGATTTCTTCCCGGAAGAAAGCGCCCCGTCAGCATTCTGGATCCCTCCGGTCTTTTTCGGCAGGGATGGCCTCTGCCGCCGCCTTGCAAAGCTCCTGCCCCGGGAGGACTGGGTCTGCCATGTCCAGATCATGGGCTGGTTCTTCCAGTATTATCGGGCCGAAGAGAAAAACCGGGTCTACAGTGATCTCAAAAAGCATGTCAAGCTTACCGCGGAGACCCTGCCCGTGGCGACTCAGCTCTTTACGCCCGACTGGATCGGACGCTACCTTGTGGAAAATTCCCTGCTCCGGGCCTGCCGCAGGGACCCGCGTCCCTCCGGGCCGGAAGGCCCTTTTGCTTATTATGTGCCCGATGCCGGAAAGGAAAATTCTCCTGCATCGGGCCGGACTGATCCCGCTATCCTGATCCGTGTCAGCTGTATGGATCCCTGCTGTGGCAGCGGCCATCTCCTGGCACAGCTTTTCGATGCCCTTGCGGCACTCTATAAGGAAGCCGGCTTCAGTGCGCCTGAGACGGCAAAGTCCATCCTCCTGCAGAACCTGTACGGAGTGGACCTGGATGCGCAGGCGGCACGGCTGGCTTCCTTTTCCCTTATGATGAAGGGCCGGGAACTCGACCCGGATTTCTTTACACGGGGCATCCGGCCCCATATCCACGCATTGTCTAAAATAAAAAATGTCCCTGCACCGTTTGCGGATGCACTTTCTGCCTCGTCCCTCTGTGGTTCCCTGTATCAGGTCCCGGAAGCGGCAGCACGGGAGGCGGCGCAGTATCTGAAGGACCCGAAGAGGGGAGGGAAGGAGCTGCGGGACCGCCTCGAAGCGCTCTGCCTGCTCGCCCGCACGTACGATGTGGTGGTCACCAATCCGCCTTATCAGGCACTGCCGAATCTGAGCCCCGACCTGCAGCAGTTTGCCCGACGGCAGTATCCGGACAGTCGGAATGATCTTTTTGCCATGTTCATGGAGCGCTGCCTTGCCATGACCCGGCCCGGCGGTTATCTTGCCATGATCACCCAGCATTCCTGGATGTTCCTGACGAGTTTTGCCGCCCTGCGCAGGCACTGGCTCGAAGTGGAAACGCTCAGCCTGCTGCATCTGGGCGCCCATGCTTTTGCCGATTTCCACGGCGAGATCGTCCAGACCGCGGCCTTCGTCGTGCGTCACGGGGCTCCGTCCCATCAGCCGGGCGTCTATATCCGGCTGACCGGACCGGATACGAGTGAAGGGAAAAAGCAGCTCTTTTTCTCCGGACGCGAGCGCTATGCCGCCCGTCAGGAAAACTTTGCCGCTCTTCCCGGCACGCCCTGGATCTACTGGATCACGCCGCAGATCCTGCGCGCTTTCCGGGAAGGCCGCCTTCTGGGGAGCCTGGCTGATTCACGTCAGGGCCTTGCCACGGCTGACAACGGCCGTTTCGTGCGGCAGTGGACCGAAGTGGACTGCCGCAGCATCTGCCGGGGTGCTGCGAGCGAAGACGATTTCGCGGCTTCCGGAGCAAAATGGTGCCCTTACAACAAAGGCGGCGGTTTCCGGCGCTGGTACGGGAACGACGGCTGTGTGGTCGACTGGCGGGACCGGGGACGGGCCATCCGGAATTTCTGCGGCAGCGACGGCCGGCGCCGTTCCTTCGTGCGCAATGACCGCTATTATTTCCGCCCCTGTTTCTCCTGGTCCCTGATCACCACGGGCCCCGCTTCATTCCGCTTCAAACCGGCCGGATTCATCTTCGACGTCGCCGGGATGAGCTGCTTTTCAGAAGAATGGACTCTGTATCTTTTGGGACTCTGCAACAGCCCTCTTTCGGGCATCTTCCTTTCTTTCCTGTCGCCCACGGTCAATCACCAGTGCGGGGATATTGCCCGCATCCCCGTCCTGATCGACAGGGACAGGAAACCGGAGGCAGAGACGCTGGTCAAACGCTGCATTGCCCTCAGCCGGTCGGACTGGGACGAATCCGAGCTTTCCTGGGATTTTGTCCGGCATCCCCTGGCGTGCGGGGAACCGTCGCTCCAGGCCGCCTGGGAACAGTACCGGAAGCGGACGGCCGGGCGCTTTGCACAGCTGAAGGAAACGGAAGAAAGGCTGAACCGCCTGTATCTCCGGATCTACGGCCTGGAAGGCTGCGTATCCGGCAGTGTCCCTGATGCGGAGGTCTCGGTCCGCCGCGCTGTCGATTCGCCTGCGGACGCTCCGGAAAGCCTGCGCGGGAGCCGTTTCCTCGTCACAAAGGCTGATGCGGCAAGATCCTTCCTCTCCTATGCCGTGGGCTGCATCCTGGGCCGTTACTCCCTTGATGAGCCCGGCCTCGTCTATGCGGGCGGGCCCTGGCGTCCGTCGCGGTATCGCTTGTTCAAGCCCGTGCCCTGCGGTTTCGTCATGGTGGGGAGTGAGGGTCCGGACAGCCTGTCCGCGCTTCTGGAAGCCTTCCTGACGGCTCTCTTCGGCAGGGACACCCTGGAAGAGAATCTGGCATTCCTGGCAGAAGCTCTCGGCGGCAGTGGGGATCCCCGCAAATTCCTCAGGCGGTATTTCCTCTATGCGTTTGCTTCGGACCATGCCGGCACCTACCATAACAGGCCTCTGTACTGGCAGTTCCTGTCGGGACGGAAACACGCGTTCCAGTGCCTCCTGTACGGCCACCGCTTCCGGAAAGATACGTTTTCTCTGATGGCGGCCCGTCTGGATAGAGAAAAAACCGTCCTTGAGGACGGTCTGGAAAAAGTCATTAAAGACGGCGCGGACAGGAAACACGATTCCCGCAAATGGACGGCGGCGGTGGCGGCCCGGCGGGCAGCCCTTGCCGAGTTGGAAGCCTATGGCGTCAGGCTCCGGCGGGCAGCACGGCAGGGACTGGAACTTGATCTTGATGACGGCGTGGCCGTGAACCTGCAGAAGATCAGGATGCTGCTCGGGGAAGTGGGGACGGAATAAAGTTGTGAGTTGGAAGTTTTGAGTTATGGGTTGTGGAGCTGTGGTGCTTTGGAGCTTTGATGCTGCAATCTGCCATCAGCAGCCAGCCGTCGGCCGTCAGCCGCTGACAGCAGTCGGCCGCGGTCAGCGATCTGCGGCCTGCGATCTGCGATCTGTCTTCTGCGGATTGTGTATAAAGAGCTGTGAAAATGATTGCGCATTTTCACAGCTCCGTCGTTCTTTTCCATCACGCTTTGACTGTTTCTCCTTCTGGCGTAAAGGGCAGTTCTTTTTTCAGATCGTTTGCCGTCATGGAGCAGACACAGGAATCGGACCAGACATTTTCTGCCGTTTCGATCATATCGATGACCGTGTAGATCGGCAGGATGATGCCCATGATGCTGATGTTCGCCCCGATGGACGACATCAGGGAAAGGGTCAGGAAATAGCATCCCATCGGCACGCCGGCATTCCCGATGGCTGCGAATACTGCCACAAAGAGCCAGGCGATCATCGAGCCCAGTGACAGCTGCATCCCGCTGTTCTGCATCAGGAAGATGGATGTGACAAGGATGAAGGCCGCACAGCCGTTCATATTGATCGTCGTGCAAATGGGCAGCACAAAACGGGAAATGGACGGATTGATCCGCATATTCTCTTCGGCCGAAGCCAGTGTTACCGGCAAGGTCGCGGCAGAGCTCTTGGTGAAGAAGGCCACTGCAAGAGCCGGGGACATCCGGCGGAACACGCGCAGCGGATTCAGTCCGCGCAGCAGCAGGAAGAGCGGCAGGACGATGAAGAACTGGATGATATTGCTCGCCATGATGACGAAGGTGTATTTTCCCAGAGCTCCGACGATCAGTCCCGCTTCGATCTGCGTCGTCAGCTGGGCCGCAAAAGCGAGGATGCCGATGGGCAGGATCCGCAGCAGGGCACGGATCAGCGTAAAGAGGACTTCCTGGGCACCCTGGATGCAGCGCAGCAGCGTATTGCGGTTTTCCGTCGGCGCCATGAATGCCAGGGCAAGGCCCACTGCCGCGGCGATGAAGAGGACCGAAAGCACGTTGCCCGTGAGGAACGGCTGCAGGATGTTGTTCGGCACGACCGACAGGAAATGGTCATAATAACTCATCTTGCCCAGGTTCTGCGGCACTTTGGAAGCACCGGCCCCGATGACTTCCGCCGGCAGGTTGCCCGGCGCAACCCACAGGTAGAGGGCAAGCCCCACAGCGGCGGCACAGATGGTCGTCAGCAGGGTGTAGGTCAGGGCGTGGGTAAAAATCTTTTTGGTTTCATCTTTGGTGCCGAGTACGGACAGGGTCGTGATGACGGCGAGGGCAATGGTCGGGACGGCGATGAACTGGAAGAGCCGTGTGAAGATCGTGGCAATGAAATTGAAAACCTGGTTCAGGGCAGGGATATTCAGCCAGCCCAGGACGGCGCCGAGGAAGAGTGCCGCAATCCAGAGCAGGAACTGTCTTCCCTGGCGCAGGGGACTGTTGCTGCGGATGATGCTTCTGGCGGTGGCGTCGATACTGTTTTTTTCTTGTGCAGTCATGATAAAAATGCCTCTCTTTTTTGCTGATTTTTGTGTATGCAGCAGGAATGGGATTTTTGATATAAGTGTATGCTATCATGGTGCCGCAGTAAAAACAAGGAAATCCCTAAAAAATACCGGGAATTGATCCCTGTCCATGCACACCAACTGAACGGCAGGCAGGGATTTTTGGCCCGCCTGCGGGTCCTGTGAACGGGAAATGTGATATACTACTGGATAAATAGGTGTTTTCTGGCATTTTCCTGCCAGTAAGCAATCTGGTAATATGTCAAGTTAAAAAATGAGGTGATTTCTATAAAAATTCTTAAAAAAGGGCGCACTTAACAAAACGTTTCTCTCAGAAATTTT
>OMYF01000051.1 GCA_900315205.1 uncultured Acidaminococcus sp. | reverse complement strand
ACGGGCGGCCGTGCGGCCTGTCAAAAAATATAAGCGCAAAATTCCTGTGCCGTCAGCCGGAGCCACCGGCCGGCGGCATTGTCATATCCTGCGGCGCATGCATAGATGCAGGGCGCCTGACAGGGAAGGGCCGGCGTGTACAAAGCTTGCCTTTTCAGGCTCCATCACGTATTATCAATATAAAGTCAGATTTTTATTCGGCTGCAGCTGGTAACAGCGATTCATTTTGGAATAAGCCCTTTTTGTTTCCTGCTGTTTTGACAGGCTGCCTTTGGGCAGCTGACATTATCTGCTTCATTCTTTAGACCAGCAGTTTTCTGCTAAAGAAAGGGAATAAAAAATAATGACATTGACGTTATTTCAAAAAAGCATCTTAAAAGTAATAAAGGAACAGCCCGGCCTTCGCGCCAGCAGGATAGCATCGATATTGGACGCGGACAGGCGGGCTGTGAACCGTGAATTATACAGTTCACTGGGACAGTTGTGTTACCAGGATTCAAAATACTGCTGGTTTTTAAAAGAAGATGATGATCAACCCGCTGATAATCCAGTCACCGATCCTTCTTTGCAAAGTGATAAGCAGCTGGAATCACTTTGCCGATATTATCTGAATTGTTTGAGCCTGGAAGGGTCAAACAGCATTTCTGCTTTTCTGACATCAAAATTTGATCTCGACTATGCTGAGCTGAAACAGGTTTCTTTAAAGGGAGCGGACAGCGAAACTACAAGACTCATTGCAAAAGTTTCCAGAAGCAAGGGGCTCTCAGGCCATATTGGCTATCCGGTCCTCGTTGAAAAAGGTTTCTCACGGAAAACGAAACAACCGTTCTATAAAGTTGCTCCTGTTTTTTTATTCCCGGTGGATAATTCAGGCGGTAATGTGGGAACTTCATCCATTCCTTTTTTAAATATGGAAGTGATCAAGCATTATTCCGTTAAAGATACCAATCAGCAAATCTATGAGCTGGTTGCACTGGATCAGGAACTGGGATTGAATTTACCGGATGCTGATATTGATTTGGACGAATTGGTCGCCCGCCTGCAGTCACTCCGCGCCTGGGAATGGAAAGACGATATGGATCCCACGGCCATTGCAGCAGATCCTCCTCTTTCGTCGATCACAGAAGAAGGAATTTACAACAGAGCGATATTCATTGTTTCTGAAAAATCGCCCTATACAGAGGGCCTGGAATCTGAACTGTCCGAACTGTCAAAAATCAGTGAAAACCAATATAAAGATACGGCATTGTATCAATGGATCCATCATGAAGCAGCCAATCCGCCACTTTCTCCGGACGATACACCTCTTCTGGAAATCCTGCAAACCAACTCTGAACAGGAACAGGCCATCCATCATGCATTCCATGATAAGCTCACGATTGTTACGGGGCCGCCTGGAACAGGCAAATCACAAGTCGTGACGAATCTTCTTATCAATGCAGCCTGGAAAAATGAAAGCAGCTTATTCACGAGCAAAAACAATAAAGCTGTCGATGTAGTAGATATGCGGGCGAATTCGCTTGCCCGGCATCCGGTTGTGCTTCGGATAGGCGGAACACAATTTGCGTTTAACCTGGCTCAACTGATCTCGAACCTGCTTTCCTGTCAGGCGGATCCAAATGACCGGGAAGAATATAAATTTTATCTGTCAAAGTATGAAGATAAGGTCATAAGCTACAGAGAGCTTAAAAAGAAAAAAGAAGCTGTCATGGCGCTGCGCAATGCTACGGACCATCTGGAGCAAAAAGCCTGTACGCTAAGAAAGAGATGGGGAAAATGGTTTTCCGCCATTGATGAAAAAGAAATAGAAAGTTATAAAAAGGCTTTTATTCGATATCAGTCAGCCTATGAAGAATGGTACAGCTGCAAAAATTCATTCTGGGGGAGATTATTTTGGTTCCTTACAGGAAAAGAGAAATCAAACAATCTTGATAAAAGCCTCACTGACTTGAACCAGTATTTAAAAAAATATGAATTTCCCATAATTGCTCAGGATCATGCTTCCCTTTCGGAAAGCAGCCATGCAAAAATTTGCGGAAATGTCGACGAATCGATGGAAGCAATGAGTACGATTTGTGAATACCGCGATTCGCTTCATGATTTTCTCGCAGAGCCATCATTTGAAAATATGGACCGGGAATTGATCGGTATCAAATCTGACCTCGCTGAGATTGCAGGCAAGCTCTGGAATCGATGGCTGGAGTCCCGTCCCTTGAGCCTGGATGCCAGGAGCCGGAAAGAAATGAGCGATTATGTCACATCTATGCGCCTCATTGGAAATAACAATCTGGCAAATTATCCGGCCATCCGAAAGCAATTCAAAAAATTACAGAAGAAAATGACCAGCTATCTGCCGTGCTGGGCAGTCACTTCTCTGTCGGCAAAGGGGAGGATCCCTTTTGAACCGGGCATTTTTGATCTGGTGGTCATTGATGAAGCCAGCCAGTGTGACATCGCTTCTGCACTTCCAATGCTGTTCAGGGCCAAACGTGCAGTCATCATCGGAGACCCCAAACAGCTTAATCATATCAGCACGATATCTAGGAGTCAGGATATGAATCTGCTGCAAAAGTATGGGCTGGAAGACCATATGGGATGGTCCTATTCTGCTGCTTCTCTGTATGGACTGGCAAGCAGTTTGGCAAATCCGGACCAAATCATCAATTTAAGGGACCACCACAGGAGCTGCAGCGATATCATTGAGTTTTCCAATCAGGAGTTCTATAACGGAACTCTCCGTGTCGCAACAAATTATAATTATTTAAAGGTTCCTGAGAACATGGACCCCGGCATCCGCTGGATCGATATCAAAGGCAAGGCGGGGCGTCCTGCTTCCGGAAGTGCTTATAATGAGGACGAAGTAAACGCGATTATCCAGGAACTCACTCATCTCGTAATTGAGAATCAGTACCAGGGGTCAGTTGGTGTCGTAACTCCATTCAGAGCGCAGGCCGACAAAATCAATCAAGCCGTGGATGCTTTGCCGGAGCTGAAAAAAGAACTGCTGAAAAATCATTTTTTAGCTGATACGGTCCATAAATTCCAGGGGGATGAACGGGATGTGATGTTTTTCTCTCCGGTGATCGCTGAAGGAATCAGTCCGGGCGCACTGGAATTTTTAAAGAGTACCGGGAATCTGTTCAATGTGGCAGTTACCCGTGCTCGTGCAGTTTTGATCGTCGTCGGCGATGTAACTTGCTGCTCTAAATGTGATGTGCCATACATCAGGGATTTCGTCAATTACACGAATCAGCTGACCCATAAAAAAGTCAGGGAAACAGATGCTGAAGTGGGAACATATCCCGCAGGCAGTGATTACCCCGAGGTATCGAATCCGGAGCAGGTTTCAGATTGGGAACGTATGTTCTATACAGCGCTTTATAAGCAGGGAATCAAGACCATTCCGCAGTATCCGGTGGAAAAATATAAACTTGATCTCGCGATTGTACAAAAAGGACGCAGGCTCGATATTGAAGTAGATGGTGAAAAATATCACAGAGACTGGAACGGGGAATTGTGTTACCGTGATCAATTGCGGAATCAGAGACTGTTTGAACTCGGCTGGGATGTAAAGCGTTTCTGGGTTTATCAGATTCGCGATGACATGCAGGCTTGTATCGATGAAGTAAAAAAGTGGTGCGAAAAGCAAAACCGGCCTGTAAACTGAACCATACCTGTACTATCTTTTGGTCTATGCAAGCATGTTTGTCATCAGCACCATAAAAATCAGATCTTTTATTAAAAGGCAGGGCAGGTTTCCATCCATCCAACTGCTGCGGACGTGAGCGATTTTTGCTCACGTCCTTTCTGTATCCTGCAGCGCATGCACAGATGCAGAGGGCCTTGCCGGGAAGGGCCGGCGTGTCACAGGGATTCCGGGGATTTTCCATCCCAGGGACAGCAGCAGGAATAACTGCAGAAAGTTGACGTTTTATTGTTAACCATGTCCCGCTTTTGTTACTCATTACTTGACTTTTTCGAATTGTCATTCTATAATGACCCGCGTGTGAACATAGAGAACGGGTACAGAAGAATAAAGCCGCAGGATGTGGCTGCCGAATCAGGAGGCCCTGACCAACCGGAGCGGTCCCGATCTTCAGAAAGAAAAAATTTCATCGTGTGATTGAGTACGTTCAGTCCAGCCGTGTTTGTCTCAGGCTGCGGTCCGGATACTTCCGGTCATGGCAGCATTCTCTGCGTGATGAGGCCCGCAGGGGAGAGCACGGGGAGGCGGCGGTCTGTGTCACTACACAGGCGCTGCCGGTCACGGCTTTGCAGCTGACGTAATTCAGCCGGATCGGCAAAATCGCGAAGTGTCCGAAAAAGCTGAGGCACGGTGGAATTTTAAAATCCGGGATCCGGACGGCCTGGCTGGTCATTGCTCTCATAAATCAAAGGGCAAAAAGTCCATCGGCAGGATGTGGATTTTTTGCGCCCAAAATCTATGGAGGGATCGTATTGTTCAAAAAGATCTTGCATTTTGCTGTCAAAAACATGGCTCTCTTCGTCGTGCTGATCGGTGTGATCGGAGCGAACTGGCCATGGACCCTGTCCTGGGTAGGCCCCGTCATCCCCTGGATGCTCGGCATTGTCATGTTCGGCATGGGGATGACACTCAAGACCGCTGATTTCCGTTTTATCCTTCAGCGGCCCTGGGAAGTCGCAGTCGGTGCCTTTGCCCAGTTCACCATCATGCCCTTCGTGGCCTGGGCACTCGTCAAAATCTTTGCTCTCCCGCCGGAACTTGCCATCGGTGTCATCCTTGTGGGGACCTGCCCCGGAGGTACCGCTTCCAATGTCATCACGTTCCTGGCAAAGGGCGACGTCGCTCTGTCCGTAGCCATGACCTGCTGCACCACGCTGCTGGCTCCGCTTGTGACGCCGGTCCTGACGTACTGGCTGGCCGGCTCCTGGATCGAGATCTCCCTGCCAGGCATGATGCTTTCCATTGCCAAAATGGTGCTGCTGCCCGTGCTGGGCGGTCTGTTCATCAACACGCATTTCGAATCGAGGGTCGCGCCGATCCGCGGCTGCATGCCGTTTGTGTCGGTGGTCTGCATCGTCCTCCTTGTCGGCGGCGTCGTTTCGATGAGTGCATCCCGTCTGTTTGAAAGCGGTGCCCTCATTGCCGTTGTCGTCGTGCTGCATAATCTCTTCGGACTGCTGCTGGGTTACGGGATGGCACGGCTTTTCCGTCTGTCACCCGCCAAGACCCGTGCCGTAGCGATCGAAGTGGGCATGCAGAACTCAGGACTTGCCGCGTCTCTTGCAGTGATGTACTTCACTCCGGCCGGGGCCATTGCCGGCGCTGTCTTCAGCGTATGGCACAATATTTCCGGTTCCCTGCTGGCCAACTATTTCACCCGTCATGATGAAGAAAAAGCGGCTGCAGCCGGTGAGACTTCCGGTTCTGTCCGCAGCTGATCAACGCTTGGAACATTTGAAAAGAGGCAAAAGAACTATGAAAATACTGCGTACTGTCAAAGAAATCCAGGAATTTGCGCTGAACGCCAAAAAAGCAGGCAGGACCATCGGCCTCGTACCGACCATGGGCGCCCTGCATGAAGGCCATCTGACCCTGATGCGCACGGCTCGCGCCAAATGCGATGTCGTCATCGCTTCCGTCTTCGTCAACCCGACCCAGTTCGGCCCGAACGAAGACTATGAGAAATATCCCCGCCGCTTTGCCGAAGACGAAAAGAAAATGGAAACCGTCGGCATCGATGCCGTCTTCCATCCGGAACCGTCCGAGATGTATCCTGAACGCTACTGCACCTATGTGACTGTCGAAGGCGATTTCACACACAAACTCTGCGGCGCCACGAGACCCATCCACTTCCGCGGCGTAGCGACGGTCGTAACGAAACTGATCAACTTGGCCCGCGCCGATGAAGCTTTCTTTGGCCAGAAAGACGCACAGCAGGTCTGCGTCGTACGCCGTTTCGTCGAAGATCTGAACATCAACTGCCATATCAACATGGTGCCCATCGTGCGTGAACCCAGCGGCCTTGCCCGCAGCTCCCGCAACGAATATATGAGCCCCGAGGAACGTGCCCGCGCTGCCGTGCTGTATGAAAGCCTGAAACTCGGCAAAGCAGCCTATGATAAAGGGGAACGTGACGCTGAAATCCTGAAGAAAATCGTAAGAGGCCGCCTCGAAGCCGAACCTTTCGTCAAACAGATCGACTATGTCGAGATCCTGACCTTCCCGTATCTCGATGACATCAAAACCGTCGAAGGCGAATGCCTCATGGCCATCGCCTGCTACGTCGGTAAGACCCGCCTCATCGACAACGTGATCCTGGGGCAGGGGGAGTGAGCAGGGCTGGAAGGCTTTGATGCTGTGAAGCTTTGATGCCCTGGTGCCTTGCTGCTGCGGTCTGCCTTCAGCCGCCGGCAGCGACCTGCGATCTGCGGATCGCGAGATATATGCTGTGAGGCTTTGATGCTATGGTGCCTTGATGCCCTGTTATTTGCATCCGCCGGCATGGGCACATAAAAAACGGACTCAGTGATCTGAGTCCGTTTTTTGTATGAAAGCAATCAGGCTGCTGCCTTGCTCCGCATCATTCGATGATGTACGCGTCGACGATCTCGCCGATGTACATGACATGGGCGTCTTTATTGGCTCCCGTATTTTCGCTGCCCACATCCTGGGGATAGAATTTCAGCGCTTTTTCCGGATAGAGGTCCAGTTCCTGTTTCTGCCGGTAGAGGACCCTGCATTCCAGCGTGAGCGGGTATTCACGGATCCCGGGGACACTGTTCGTCTCCGGTTCTTCGAGCGTGAGGCCCGCTGCGGCCGCTTTATCGACGGTGCGGCCGCTCATGGTGCCGCAGACGCGCGTGATCGCGGGATCGGTCTTTCCGAGGGGGATGCTGATGGTGAATTCAGGATTGGCGTCGAGCTGCTCCCTGGTATAGCGACCTTCCCGGACATAAACGGTGAATACCGGAAGTGCCCAGTTGGTGCCGATGCCGCCCCAGCCGATGACCATGGAGTTGAATTTGCCGGCCTTCGAATTCAGGAGGATCCCTTTGGGAATCGCTTCGATGATCCTGCTGCCGTATTCTTTGATATCGATTTTCTTTTTCATGTGTAACCTCCTGCGAGATGACGGGTTTTGCCGCTTCCAACGGAAGCATCATGGTTATTCTGTCATGGATTCCCGGTTCTGTCAAATGCCGGGACCACGGTGCGGTGTCGTTTCTGTGCTGACACCGCAGGCCGCTCCGACTGCGGCACAATCTTTTCCCGGACCGCTGCAGGGAAAAATCCTCATGACTGGTAATTCCGGGGCGACGTGTGGAAATAGCTGTGGAACGCTTTGTAGAAATTGCTCGCGTCGCTGTAGCCCAGCATGTCGGCAATCGCCTCAATCGTAAGGTCCGTGTTTTCGAGCAGCAGACGGGCTTTTTCCATGCGCTTTTCCAGCAGGTGTTCAGAAAATGTTTTCCCGGTCCGGCTGCGAAGGTATGCCGAGACATAGTTCGGATGATAGCCGAAATGGGCGGCCAGGTCCCGGAGCGTCACGGCATCGGAATGGGTCTCGATGTAGAGGACCATCTGCGCGGAAAGGCTCGTATCCCGGTGCTGGTTCTCCTCTGCATATTTGCGCGAAAAATACAGCATCAGGGTGCGCATCAGGGAATGGAGCAGTGCCTGGGTCGTTTCGCTCCGGCCGGCATATTCGCGGGCCATGAGGGCGATTAGGACCCAGATCTCGGCTTCCGGCGGAAAATGCATCCGGATGTACTCGTCGGAAAAGGCATTGGTCTGCGGGTCCAGGAAGAAATGGAAGAGGGACGTATCGACGGCAAAGACACTGAGATATTCCCGGAGGAAGAGTTCTTTCCGGATATGCAGCCCCACCATGATGACTTCGTCGGGGTTTTCGATCCGCAGGGCGTAGCCGCTGTTTGGCTGGCCGATATAGATGTCCCCTTCGGACAGATGCAGATGGTTGTCGTATTTGGAGCTCAGCACATCATATCCGTTCTGGACGACGAAATTGATGAAGAAGAAATCCTGTTTATGGAATTTTTCAAGGTAATGGGTGCCCTTGAAGGTGACGACCATGATGTCCTCGGCCGCGTCGCCGAGCCATTGGGAAATGAGTTCCGTTCCGCTGCCCGTGGGCTGGAAGTTCCACGGAAGACGGTGGAACTGCGCTCCCAGTACGTCCAGGGCGGAGAGGAGTGCCGCGTCAGGGTGAGAAAAAATCATAACAGCCTCCTGATGTTAAGATTTGCCACTAAATATATTAATATAACATACTGTTTTTGGCAAGAAGGGGCGGTATACTTGAGCCATCATCGATGAGAAATCCACTGAAGTTTCAAGCAAGCATACAGGTAATATTTGAAAGGAGTCATGATTATGTATTATTTTGATTTTTATATGCCGGCAAAGGTGCTCTTCGGAGCGGGCAAACTGCAGAGTCTCCACAGCGAAAAGCTGCCCGGGAAGAAAGCCCTCATCGCCACGACGAACGGCACTTCCGTCAAGAAATACGGCTATCTGGCAGCTCTGGAAAAGGAACTGGACCTTGCCGGAGTCAGCTATGAACTGTTCGATCAGGTCCGCCCGAATCCCACGAGCGACAATGTCATGGACGGCGCTGCCCTGGCTAAAAAGACCGGCTGCGATTTCATCATCGCCCTGGGCGGCGGGTCCGTCATGGACTGCAGCAAATGCATCGCTCTGATGATGACAAATGACGGCGACATCTGGGACTACAGCCTTTCCGCCGAAGGCGGTAAGAAGCAGCCGGCCCATAAGGCAGCTCCCATCGTGGCCATCACGACGTCCGCCGGCACCGGTTCCGAAGTGGACATGGCCGCGGTCATCACCAATGAAAAGACCCAGGAAAAGACGGGCATCTTCTTCGCTTCCATGTTCCCGACCCTGTCCGTCGTGGATTCCAACCTGATGATGAGCGTGCCTCCGAAGTTTACGGCCTATCAGGGCATGGACGCGTTCTACCATGCAGCGGAATCCGTCATCAACAGGAATGAGCATCCCATGGGTGAGATGTTTGCCCTGAAGGCCATCGAACTCATTGCCAGATATCTGCCCGCTGCCTACCGGGATGGTTCCGACAAGGAAGCCCGTTCCTATGTGGCTCTTGCCAATACGCTTGCCGGTTACTACATGCTCTGCACGTCCCAGCATACGATGGAACACGTGATGGGCGGATATCATGATGACCTGGTCCATGGGGCCGGCCTGATCATGATCTCCCATGCCTACTTCGACTTCTTTGCGGAACGCAAGGCAGCGGAAGAACCGATGATCAAGATGGCAAAGGCCATGGGCGTGGAACACCCGGCTTCCGGCAAAGACTTCATCCGTGCCCTCGACGCACTGATCGCTTCTGTGGGCTGCGACGGTCTCAAGATGAGCGATGCCGGGATCACGAAGGAAGAACTCAAGAAGTATCCGAAGCGTGTCCATGAAGTCCTGGGCGGGGATATCACGGCCGATCCTCTGCCTCTGAGCGACGCGGATTACCTCGCCATCTATGAAGCTTCCTACCGTTGAGGCGCATCATGATGACGGAAGTGGAAAAACTGGATGCCGGACTTCCGTATGATATGACGGATCCGGCAGTCAATGGCCGCAAGCTCCATGCCGTAAAGATGACGGACGCGCTGGAAGCCGTACCCGTGACGGATCACGCAGGGCGGGTCCGGGCCATCGAGGCACTCTTTGGCAGCGTCGGCAAAAATCCGGAGGTCCTGCCGGGCTTCCGCTGTGACAACGGCAGCAATATCCATGCAGGGGATGACTTCCTGGCCAATTACCATGTGACCATCCTCGATATCGCTCCGGTCTACATCGGCGACCATGTGCTCATCGGTCCGAACACCCTCATCAGCACGGTCAATCATCCGCTGACGCCGGCAGGCAGGAGGAAGCACCTGGGAATCGCCAAACCCGTTCACATCGGGGACGACGTATGGATCGGCGGCAATGTGACCATCGTTCCGGGCGTGACCATCGGCCGCAATGCAGTGATCGCAGCCGGCGCGGTCGTGACGAAAGATGTGCCGGACAATGTCCTTGTGGGCGGCGTGCCCGCAAGGATCCTGAAGAATCTGGAAAACGATCTGTAAGCGCCGGCCTTTGAGCGGCGCAGGGAGGAATTGTTATCATGTGGAAGAAACTGATGCTTTTTGCACTTGCTTTGATGTGTGCCGTGCCCCTGTCCGGGGAATTGGCAGAGGCCGCCGCTGCGAAAAAGAAAGTCCTGCTGGTGGCTTCCAGCACGGATACGCTCGTCCTGAAGGATGGGAAGAAGGATCCCACCGGATATTTCCTCGATGAACTGGCAGTGCCCACGATGCGTCTCATCAATGCAGGATATGATGTGGTCCTGGCGACTCCGAAGGGAAATATCCCTGTGATGGACCAGGTGTCGAACAATGTGGGACTGTTCTACGGCAGTCAGGAAGCGCTCGACAAGGCCCTCGATTTTGTACAGCATGATCCGGTGATGCTGCATCCCATCAAGATCAGCGACGCCGTCAAAGACGGGCTCGATGCCTATGCCGGTGTGTATGTGCCGGGCGGCCATGCACCGATGAATGATCTGATGCAGGACAAGGATTTCGGCAAGGTGCTGCGGTATATGCATGCACACAACAGGATGACGGCTTTCCTCTGCCACGGTCCGATCGCTTCTCTGGCAGCCCTCGATGATGCGGCAGGCTACCGCGAGGCCCTGGTCTCCGGGGATACGGCAAAGCAGGCGGAAAAGAGCCGGAACTGGCAGTATGCGGGCTACCGCATGACCATCTATTCCAACGCGGAGGAATATCCGGTTGAAAAAGATGTGCTGAAGGGGAACCTTCCGTTCTATGTAGCGGATGCTCTGCAGATCGCCGGCGGCACCGTCGTGCATGCACCGCTGGCCCATGGCAACGTGGTCCGCGACCGTGAACTGATCACCGGGCAGAATCCTTCTTCGGACCACATGATCGCCGAAGCCATGGTGAATGCCCTGAACGAACAGCAGTAAGAAAGTTTGCAGCCCTCCGTGCCCCGGGCATGGAGGAGCCCTGCAAAAAGGGTTCAGAGGCAGCAAAGCGCCTGCTTCTGATGGAAAGGGGATGGCATCTTTGAAGCGGACATGGAAAGGCATGATCCTTACGGGCTTTCTGGCAGCCGGTCTCCTGCTGAACGGCTGCAGCGGCAGCAAGACCGCTGCCACGCAGACGAAGACGGAGGCGACGCCCAAAGCGGAAGCTGCCGTGGAAGACAAGGCACTGCAGCCGGGAAATCTCGGCCTGGTCTATACGTACAATCCCAAATCGGGCGCCTGGGCCAATCAGCTGGCCGCCTGGATCGAAGATGGAAACGGCCATGTCGTGCGGACCCTGATGGCCACCCGCTTCACCGCCCAGGGAGGATATAAGATCCGCTCCATGTCCCTCCCCGTATGGGTGAAACGGTCCGGGCTGGCTCAGATGGAAAAAGCCCGGGTGGATGGCCTGACCGCTGCCACGCCCCGGGCGGGAGCGCAGAAGCTGGTCTGGGACGGCAAAGATGATAAAGGGCAGGCTGTCCCTGACGGGAATTATAAAGTGGTCCTTGAAGCTACACTGTACAAGAACAGCGATGCGCTTTTTACGGGCACCTTCGTCAAAGGCGGCCAGGACCAGGATATACAATTCGATACAGTATTGGATCAGGAACCGGAAGTGAAAGCCAACCGGGATATGGTAACCGGCGTAAAGGCGTTCTATAAAGGGAAATCCTGACGGGAAACAAGTCTCCGCTGTCCTGCAAGACCGGCAGCGGAGTTTTTTATGGCTGCTGCAGGCTTGTAGGGGCTGCAGACAGAAGGAGGATGGAAGATATGGAACGGAATCGGGTTTGCAGGATCCTTTTGGCGGGACTGACGGTCGGGATGCTTTTTGCCGGCCCGGGAAGGACGGAAGCGGCGTATGTCAATCCCTATCAGTTCCCGGCAGCGGTGCAGGTGGCGGACCGGGCCGAAAAGCTGCGCTATGTGGCTCAGAAAACGGAAAACATGTTCAAAGGGACACCGCAGGCAGAACCGGTCTATACCGTCCCCAAAGGCTGGAAAGAAGACCGGACGTCCCTGAAAGGTGTCCGTGTGGAAAAGTATCTGCCCGGGCAGAAAGGGACGGACCGCGTGCTGTTCTTCCTCCACGGGGGCGGATATATCCGGGGCCTTTCGAACAGCTATCGGGATTGGGCCATCGCACAGTCCCGTGCCATCGGCCAGGGGGATGTGTATGTGCTGGATTACCGGATCTCCCCGGATGCCGTATACCCGGAGGCCCTGAAGGAAGCCGCGGCTGCTGGCGGCTGAAGGCAGACCGCAGCATCAAGGCACCAAAGCATGTATCTCGCAATCCGCAGGCCGCAAATCGCAGGTCGCTGCTGGCTGCTGGCGGCTGAAGGCAAACCGCAGCATCAAGGCACCAAAGCATCCCAGCCCCACAGCATCAAAGCCCCCAAAGCATGTATCTCGCAATCCGCAGGCCGCAGATCGCAGGTTGCTGCTGGCTGCTGGCGGTTGAAGGCAGATCGGGACATCAAGGCACCATAGCATGTATCTCGCAATCCGCAGGCCGCAGATCGCAGGTCGCTGCTGGCTGCTGGCGGCTGAAGGCAGACCGCAGCATCAAGGCACCGAAGCATGTATCTCGCAATCCGCAGGCCGCAAATCGCAGGTCGCTGCTGGCTGCTGGCGGCTGAAGGCTGAAGGCAGACCGGAGCATCAAGGCACCATAGCCTCCCAGCCCCACAGCCCTTTTTATGTGGT
>OMYF01000077.1 GCA_900315205.1 uncultured Acidaminococcus sp. | reverse complement strand
GCGTTGTCCATATCGAGCCAGGACTGGGCCAGCGGCAGGAAACGCCGGCCGTTTATGGTCAGCATGGTCTGCCGCGTGCCTTTGCTGCGCTGGATCAGGGAGGTGTTGAGCTTTTTCTCCAGCAGCTTGAGCCGGTAGCTGACGGTTGCCTGGGATACATAGAGCAGCTTGGATGCTTTGCTGATATTGCTGACTTTGGCCACGACCAGAAAGGTTTCGATAAGTTCTTTTTCCATGATGCACAGGGCCTCCGGAAAGGAAATACGGGATACAGGATACAAAAATATAAAACAAATTGATATGTTTCTATAATAACATTGATATTTGAAATACACAAGTCCGGCAAAAAATCGTGGAATACGGGTTTTAGCGGTTCTCAGATAATCATTGGAAAAATCAAAAATAAAATATTAAAGTCATTGATATTTTAGGAGTCTTTCTTTTGTTTTTCTTTATACTGATAAGTGCCTATAATTGGAATTGCGAAAATTGTTGGATAATTCAAATGATGCGTCAACAGGAGGTTATCAGGATGAAGATTATGGATTGCACGCTCCGGGACGGAGCAAATGTGGTTGGTGCCGGTTTTTCGAAGGAATTGACCAGGCTGATGCTGGAAGGACTCATCGCAAGCCATGTCGATACAATCGAGATGGGGCACTGCACCGGTCTTGGCAGCATGAAGCACGGCGGCAAGAAAGCTCCTGTCACGGACGAGGAATACCTGGATGTCATGGCTCCGTATGCGAAAAAGGCCCATATCGGCATGTTCCAGGCTGCGGCCAATGCGGATGAGGAACTGATCGCCCTTGCTAAGGCAAAGGGACTTTCCTTCCTGCGGGTCGGCATCAATGCCAGCGACGGGAAAAAGGCGGAAAAAGCTGTCAAGATGGTCCGCAAGGCGGGTCTGGAAGCAAAATTCAGTCTGATGAAGGCGTATATCTCCACGCCGGCAGAGCTGGCGGAAGAAGCAAAGATGCTGGAATCTTTCGGCGCCCAGGCGATTACGATCATGGACTCCGCCGGATATATGTTCCCGGACCAGGCTGCCGCCTATACGGACGCACTGGTACATGCTGTGTCCGTACCGGTCGGCTTCCACGGCCACAGCAATATGGGACTTGCCATCGCCAATGCCCTGGCTGCCGAAAAAGCAGGCGCATCCTTCATCGACTGCGGACTCATGGGAATGGCAAGGAGTGCGGGCAATATCCAGACAGAAGTTGCCATCGCTGCATTCCAGCGTGAAGGCAAGGCTGCAGAATATCCCCTTTATACACTGCTTGATTTCATCGACGAAAAACTGATGCCGGCCATGGAAAAAGAAGGCTACCATAACCCTCTGAAACCGATCGACCTCATCCTCGGGATGTCCGGATGCCACTCCAGTTTTGTACCGGTTTACAAAGAAGTGGCAGCGGCCAAAGGCGTGAACCTCTACGAACTCATCGTGGAAACGTCCAGGATCAACCGCAAGAACCCTGACCGTGCACTGATGGAAAAAGTGGCGGATTCCCTGAAATAAAAGCAGGAGGGTATCATGATCGTTTATCTGAGTGAATATATCGATCCGGCAGCCCGGCAGCGCCTCGCTGAAAAGGTGCAGATCGTCGATAATTTCGACGAAATCGAAAAGATCGATGCCATCCTGCTGCGCGGTATCAAAGTGGACGCGGCTCTGATGGACAGAGCAAAGAACCTCAAACTCATTGCCAAGCATGGTGTCGGTGTCAATAACATCGATCTGGAAGCTGCAAAGGAACGCGGCATCATGGTGACCAACACGCCCGGCGCCAACGGGGATTCGGTGGCAGAACTTGTGGTGGGCCTCATCCTGGCTTCCGCCCGGCGGCTCCACGAAGCGGACACGGCCACACGGGGCGGCAAAGTCACCCGGGTCGCACCGCCGGAACTGCGCGGCAATGAGATCGGCGGCAAAGTGCTCGGCCAGCTCGGCATCGGCAATATCGGTTCCCGTGTCAGCCGCATCCTGAAGAATGGTTTCGGGATGCAGGTCATCGCCTATGATCCCTGGGCACCGGACAGTCTTTTTGAAAAAGTCGGCGTGAAGCGCGCGGAAAAGCTCGAAGATGTCCTCAAGGCTGCCGATATCATCAATATCAGCTTCGGCCTTACGGATGCAACGAAGAACCTGATCCACGGGGACATGTTCTCCCTGATGAAAAAGAGTGCCATCCTCATCAATGCGGCCCGCGGCGGCATCGTCAATGAAGATGACCTCTGCAAAGCACTGAAAAACGGCGTCATCCGGGCTGCTGCCTGTGATGCGTTCGTGGAAGAACCGCCCAGCGGAAAGCATCCGCTCTTTGCACTGCCGAATTTCATCGGTACGCCCCATCTGGGCGCCGATACGGAAGAAGCACTGCAGAAGGTGGGGCAGATGGTCGTCGATGAAGTCCTGCGTGTGGCAGACGGCAAAGCACCGCTGCACCGCGTGGTATAAGGAGGGAACTGTATGAATATCGCAGCTGGCAAAGTATTTATGACAGCGACCAATGATCTGGCGCTCTTAATGGTATTTATGGTAATCGGTGTGGTCCTGCTGCAGGTGATCAAGCCTCTGCAGAAGCTCTTCCTGCCCGCCGGACTCATCGGCGGCGCCGTTGCTCTGGTCCTTGGGCCGCAGGTGCTGGGTCTGATCGAGCTTCCGAAGACCTGGGGCGGGCTGCCCACCCCGATGATCAACGTGGTCCTCACCTGCGCCATCTTCGGCGTTACGATCAACCGCAGCAAGATGAAGAACTATCTGGGAGCCATCAACCTCATTGTGCTGACCTATTTTGCCCAGATGTTCGTGGGATGCCTCGTCGGTATCGGCCTCGGGAAGATCTGGAAGCAGCTTCCGTACAGCTGGGGCCTCATGACGGTCTACACGTACTGGGGCGGACACGGCGCGGCCATGACGGCCGGCACGGTCTTTGAATCCCTGGGTGTCCAGAACATGACCAGCCTGGGCATCATCATGGCGACCTTCGGTCTCATCATCGCCATGCTCGCCGGCATCCCTCTTGTCAACTACGGTGTGCGCAGAGGCTGGGCGACGAACCTGTCCACGGAAGAAGAAAAAGCAGCTGTCCCGACCATCCTGGTCCCGGAAGAGAAAAGAAAGCCCCTGGGATTTGCTTCCGTCACGTCTGAATCCATCAACGGCATGGCCCTGCAGCTTGGCTTCATCCTGCTCAGCATGTTCATCGGCGGAGTGCTTTTCAAGAGCCTTGCCAAGGTGCCCATCCCGGCTTTCGCTTCTGTCATGAAGATGATCCCGGCTCTGCTGTACGGCATCGTCGGTGCCATCATCCTCTGGGCCTTTATGCGCAAGACCGGTACGGACCGCTATGCAGATATGGCCTCCGTCAATACGATTTCCGGCGTTGCCCTGGATCTGTGCGTCTGCTCGGCCACGGCTACGCTGAATCTGAAGCTTTTTGCATCGTTCCTGGCGCCACTCCTGATCCATCTGGTCTGCATCATTGCCCTCATGCTCTTTATCTGCGTCATCCTGCTGCGCCGCTGGATGAAACACGACTGGTTTGAACTCTGCCTCATGGCTTTTGGCCAGGGCCACGGTTCCACGCCTTCCGGTCTTGCTCTGGCCCGCTGCGTCGATGCGGATCACAAATCGACAAGCTGGGAAGGATTCGGTGTAGCCCTTGGCGTCTTTACACCCATTACGTCGACGCTTGCCGCTGTCATGCCCTTTGTGGCCGTCCAGAACCAGTGGATCCCTGTCGGCATCGGGCTCATCATTACGATTGGCTGCCTGCTCTTTGGTGAAAAAGTCATCATGCGTCAGGCCTGACTGAATAATAATTAAAAATAATAAAAAGGAGAAATCAAGAATGGCAAAGGTATTATATACGGAAAATGTGGACCCCATCGGTCCTGAGATGCTGAAAAAGGCCGGGATCGAAGTCGTCATGGCTGACCGTGACGAGGAAATCATCAAAAAAGAGATGCTGACGGCTGACGCCGTAGTTGTCCGGATCTATGAACTGCCGATTCCCATGCTGGAAAAAGCTGCCAATCTGAAAGTTGTCAGCAAACATGGTGTGGGCTATGACAATATCCCTGTGGACTGGTGCAAAGCCCACGGCATTGCCGTTACGGTGACGCCGGGCGCCAACAGCCAGTCCGTGGCGGAACATACGATCGCTCTGATGCTGGCACTTGCCAAGAACCTTGCCATTGTCACGAAAGCCTACCGGGAAAAAGGTTTTGCCGCCAAGAATTCTGCTCCGGGGATGGAAATCCTTGGCAAGACCCTTGGCATCATCGGTGTCGGCCATATCGGGAGCAGAGTGGCCAAAATGGCCATGGGCCTCGGTATGCATGTCATTGCCTATGATCCGTATGTGAAATCCGTGCCGGAAGGTGTGAAACTTGTCAGCGACAAGGACGAAGTCATCAAAAACGCGGACGTCCTGACCCTGCATCCGGTACTGAACGAAGAAACGAAAAACATCATCGGTGCCCGCGAAATCGGCATGATGAAACAGGGCGCCATCTTCATCAACTGCGGCCGCGGGCCTCTGGTGGATGAAGAGGCCCTGATCAAAGCCCTCCAGGAGAAGAAACTGGGCGGCGCAGGTCTCGATGTGACGGCAAAAGAACCGTGTGATCCGGATTCTCCGCTCTTTGCGATGGACAACGTCCTGCTGACTCCGCATTATGCGCCGACGACGCACGAAAGTGCCGTCAATGTGTCCCGCATGGCAGCCCAGAATATCCTGGATATCCTGGCCGGCAAAAAGCCGGAAGGCCTGCTGTAACAGGATTCGATCCTGCCTGCATTCCAATCCCGGTCCGCCGGAAAAGCATGGTCTTCCTGAAGAAAAAAGATCTTATACCGGGGGCTGTGATGATATCCGTCACATCCCCCAAAATTCCCTCTCCCGGGGAAAAGGAGCTGCCGCAGCTGCTGCGGCAGCTCCTTTGTTGCAGTGGTGTGCCCGGCGGCGCACGTTCCTAACCGGTGGAAGTCCGGAATCTGCCCGGCAGCGGGAAAGATACAGCCAAAGACAAAGGTGTCCATCGTGAGGTGGAATCTGAAGGAAGCCGGCGGCAAACCTCCGGCCTGACGAACAGAAACCGTATACAGGCTGTCGCCAGGGATAAGGCCGCGATCCAGGCCAAAGTCCAGTAGCTGCACGGAACAAGCGGTGGCAGATGCGGCAGGCAGATGGGGGAAAGAAACGTGTGGTACCCGGGGAGGTCTGCACGGAATGTTCCGAAAGGAATAACCGTGACCGGAAGGCCACGCTGAACGTGCAGAAGTCAGCAGA
>OMYF01000002.1 GCA_900315205.1 uncultured Acidaminococcus sp. | reverse complement strand
AAAGCAAGTCCGGAAGCACCCGTCTAAATGACAGGCACTTCCGGACTTATCCATATGCCGAAAAGCAGCGGGGAAGATCCCTGTGCGCTCCTTACTGCACCCCGGCTGACAGGGCATGTCGGGCCGGGATCCGCCGGCTCCAGCTCAGGCTTTTGTCCCTGCCTCAGCCGGAGCCGCATCGAACAGAGCATCGACGAATACTTTGGGATCGAAGGGCCGGAAATCCATCATGCCTTCACCGATGCCGATCCATTTGACATCCAGTCCGAGCTCTTCTTTGATGGCCACAACGACACCGCCCTTGGCCGTCCCGTCCAGCTTGGTCAGGACCACTCCCGTCACATGAGCTGTCTCCAGAAAGAGCCGGGCCTGGCTGATGGCGTTCTGTCCCGTCGTCGCGTCCAGCACAAGCAGGGTCTCCTGCGGTCCGTCCGGGACCTCCTTGCGGATGACCCGATAAATTTTTTCAAGCTCCTTCATCAGGTTCGTCTTATTGTGGAGCCGCCCCGCCGTATCCACAAAGAGCACGTCGGCCTTGCGGGCAATGGCCGCCTGGAGACCGTCATAGACGACGGCAGCCGGGTCAGCCCCTTCCTGGCCATGGGAGATGACATCCACCTGGGCCTTCCGGCCCCAGATCTTCAGCTGTTCCACCGCGCCGGCCCGGAAGGTGTCCGCCGCAGCCATCAGGACCTTGTACCCCATCAGGCGGTAATAATTGCTGAGCTTGCCGATGGTCGTCGTCTTGCCCACGCCGTTCACGCCGACGACGAGCACGACGGAGGGATGGCCCGTGAAATGCATCAGCGGCCCTTTTCTCGTAAGCAGATCGGCAATATATTTCTTGATGAACGGAATGGCTTCATCGGGCGATTTGATCTGCCGCTGATCCGCCGCCGTCCGCAGGGCCGTGATGATCTTTTCGGTCGTCTTCACTCCCACGTCGCCGGCCACAAGGATCATTTCCAGCTCATCCAGGAAATCGTCATCCAGTTCCACACTGGCGCCGACGAGTTCCTCCATGCGTTCCGTGAAATTCTTCCGGGTCTTCGAAAGACCTTCCCTCAGCTGATCTACAAAACTCATGATGCCACCTCCGACAATTTAACAGATAAGATCCGGGAAACACCAGCCTCACTCATCGTCACACCGTGCATGACGTCAGCAGCTTCCATCGTGCCTTTCCTGTGGGTGATGATGATGAACTGGGTCTTCTTCCCGTATTCCCGCAGGAATTCAGCAAAACGGTCGATGTTGGCTTCATCAAGAGGTGCGTCGATTTCATCGAGGATGACAAAGGGCGCCGGCTGATACGTCAGGAGTGCAAAAAGGAGAGCAATGACCGTCAGGGCACGTTCGCCCCCGGAAAAAAGCGACAGATTGCGCATTTTCTTGCCCGGGGGCTGGGCCTCGATATCAATGCCGGCTTCCAGGAGATTCTGTTCATTCGTCATGACGAGCCGGGCTTTGCCGCCGCCGAAGAGTTTTTCATAACAATGGCCGAAATACTGGTTGATCCGGTCAAAAGCCTCGCGGAACCGCTTCGTCATATCCGAATTGATCCCGCTGATGACGGTTTCCAGCTGTTCCTTGGCAGCGACCATATCATCATACTGGCGGGTCAGGAATTCGTAGCGTTCTCTGGCAGCTGCAAAGTCCTCCTCCGCTGCCAGATTGACAGGTCCCAGTTCGGCAAGCTTCTGTCCCAGCAGGATTTCCTGTTTTTTCAGTTCCGCCGCACTGCCTCCTGCAAGGCCCTGCTGCCGGACCTCGTCAGCGGTCAGATGGAAAGTCTCCGTGAGCTGGGCTGCGGTATTTTCGGCTTCAGAAACTTTCCGTACCCGGTCCATTTCGATCGCATGTTTCTGAGCATCGAGGGAACGGCGTTCTTCCTCCAGTGCTGCCGCCCTGTGCTCATGCTGCTGCCGGGTGGCAGCCATGGCTTCTTTTTTATCCAGCATGGCCTGCACCGCCGCGTCGGTCCCTTCCAGTTCCCTCGTCAGACTGTCGATCTGAGCGGCAAGCGCTTTCCCTGCCTTAGCTGCCTTGTCGATCATGGCCCGGATCTCTGCAGCCTGGGCATCCTGATCAGCCAGGTCGGACTCTGTTTTCCCGCTCTGCCTGTCCGTTTCTCCGATCCGGGACGACAGCAGTTCCAGCTGGTTCTTTACAGTATTGAAAGAAATGACATGGGCCTGGTACTGATGGTTCAGGATATCCAGGCGGTTCCTGCGCTTATTGAGTGCCTCTTCCCGGCGCAGGATATCTTCCCGGCCGGATTTTTCCCGGGTTTCCATCTCCCGGACCTGCGGTGCCAGGGCCTGGGTCTTGCGGGTAAGCTCCATGAACTTCCGGGCAGCTTCCGCCCGTTCTCCGGAAAGCAGTTCCGCCTGTTCCCCGGCCTGGGCCGTTTCCCTGTGCAGCTGTTCCTGCTGCTGACCGGCCGCAGCCAGAGCCACAGCAAGTTCCTGGTATTTCCTGATGCACTCGTCGCGTTCCCGGCTCTGTTCCTGCTGCTGCTGTTCCAGCAGTTCCAGCTGCTGCCGGGCCTTCTCCACGGTTTTGTCGAGCTGCCGGATCTCTTCCTGCAGCGCTGTCAGTTCCTGCCGTCTCGACAGGAAACTGCGGCCCTGCTGTTTCTGTCCGCCGCTCAGGGAGCCGCCCGGGTAGACCACATCGCCGTCTTTCGTTACGACCCGGATCCGCATATCCGCCCTGCGGGCTGCTTCAAAGGCGTGGTCCAGCGTATCCGCCACAAGGACCTGCCCCAGGAGGAAAGTCACGGCCGGCCGGACTGTTTCATCACAGGACACGAGTTCCGCCGCCGTGCCGATGATACCCGGCATGGCCAGAGCTTCCCTTTCCCGGGCCGTCAGGCTGCGCTGCCGCAGCGTATCGAGCGGGAGGAACGTCGCACGCCCGCCCTGTTTTTCCTTGAGATACCGGATGGCCGCTTTCGCCGCATCGGCGTCAAGGGAAATGATGTCCTGCATGGCGCCGCCGAGAGCCGTCTCTATGGCCGTGATATAGACCTTGTCGACATTGATGAGATCTGCCGTGACGCCGCAGATCCGGCTGCGCCAGGGTGCTTTTGCGTCAAGGACCGTCTTGACGCCGCGGTTGAATCCTTCATGGGATTCCTCCATCCTGTTCAGGACGGAATAACTCGTTTTTTTCTGTTCCCGGCTCCGGGACAGGCGGTTCACTTCATCCCGGCCTTTGCCCAGCTGCTTTTCCAGTGCCGCAAGGCTCGTCCTGAGGGCCGTCCCCTTTTGGGTGATCTCCTCCTGCCGGCTGCGCAGGCTGGTCAGCTCCGCTTCTTTCCGGGACAGTGCCGTTTGAAGCTCGGCAGTCCGTGCATCCGCTTCCTCCGCTTTTGCCTTCATCCCTTCCAGCTGGCGGTGCAGCTGATCCTGCTCCTGTTCCGCCGCTGTGAGCTCATTGCGCAGATCCACGAGCTGCTGCATCCGTTCGAATGTATGGCTGCGGTGTTCCTGGATGCTGGCATCTTCTGTTTTGACAGCTTCCTGCAGGTCATCCCGTTCAGCTCCGGTCTTTTTTACGGTCTCCTCCAGGATCTTATACTGCTTTTCCTGGGCATCGTATTCTTTCGCCAAAAGGCCCAGAGCCTCTTTCTGCCGGGCCAGCTCCCCTGAGAGTCGCTGCTTTGTTCTGGCTGCCTGAGCAAGCTGCTTTTCACCCTGGGCTGCTCTTTCTGTAAAGACGGACTGCTGCCCATGGAGTTTCGTAAGAGTTTCCCGTTTTTTCCGTACATCCTCCTGGCAGGCATCGAGCTTTTTGCTGTAGGCTCCAAGTTCCGCTGCAAAAGCTTCCCTTTCGGCCGCAGCCTGCTGTGTCCGCCGGATCAGCTCCTGTGACGCATCTTCCCAGCCGGCAAGCTTTGCCTCGATGGCTTTCTGTTCGCCGTCCAGGCTTTCCAGACGGCGAACCAGCTGGGTCATCCGCACATTCTTGAAAGAATGGTCCAGTTCCCGGTATTTCTGTGCCTTCTCCGCCGCTTTTTCGAGGGGCTGGAGCTGGCCATGGATTTCCGAGCGGATATCGCGGATCCGGAGCAGATTGCTTGCTGTGTCGTCAAGCTTGCGCAGTGCTTCTTTCTTGCGCATGCGGTATTTGGCAATGCCCGCTGCCTCTTCAAAGATGCCGCGCCGTTCCTCGGGACGGCTGTTCAGGATCTCATCGATCTTGTTCTGGCCTATGATGGACATGGAACCGCGCCCCAGGCCCGTATCCGCCAGGAGGGCCACGATGTCCCGCAGGCGGCAGCTCTTCCCGTTGATGAAATACTCGCTCTCGCCGCTGCGGAAGACCCGCCGGCGGATGCTCACTTCAGCAAAATCCATGGGCAGGGAATGATCCGCATTGTCAAAGACAAGGGTCACATCGGCCATACCCATGGGTTTGCGGGCGCTGCTGCCGGAAAAGATCACATCTTCCATCTTCGTTCCGCGCAGGTACTTGATGCTCTGTTCGCCCATAACCCAGCGGATGGCGTCGGAGATGTTGCTTTTGCCGCTGCCATTGGGCCCGACAATGGCAGTAATTCCGTTTTCAAAACTTACACTGACTTTATCCGCAAAGGATTTAAAGCCCCGTGCTTCAAATGACTTTAACCGCACCTGATTCCATCCTTTTCGCGTGTAATGCCAGTCCGGACTCACTCGGTCCGGGCCGTCCGCAGACGGGCGGATCCCGTCACTCCGTCACGTCGGAGAGGGTCACCTCGTCACATCCGTCAAGTTCCCGGATGGTCACATCGACGGATTCGCTGGCGCTCGTCGGCACATTTTTCCCTACATAATCGGCCCGGATAGGCAGTTCCTTATGGCCGCGGTCGACCATGACAGCGAGCTGGATCGCCCTGGGACGGCCGATATCGATGAGTGCATCCAGAGCGCAGCGGATCGTGCGGCCCGTAAAGAGCACATCATCCACAAGGACGATGGTCTTGCCGTTGATATCAAAATCCACGTCCGTTTCCTTCATGACCGGGTTGTATCCCAGCGTGGACAGGTCATCCCGGTACATGGTGATATCCAGGGAACCGAGGGGAACCTGCACACCTTCGATCTTTTCGATTTCAGCGGCAATCCTCCTGGCAAGGGGCACACCCCGTGTACGGATGCCGATCAGGGCAACTTTATCGACCCCTTTGTTCCGCTCCACGATTTCATGGGAAATGCGGACCAGGGCACGGCGCATTGCATCTTCATCCATGATGGTCTTCTTTTTGATCTGAGTCGTCATAGCAGGAATCCTTTCCGGGGAACTGATTCCCCTCCGTTTTGGCAGCCTGCAGGAAAGTCCTCAGGCTCCGAGTCAGTTGAACTGTCCATGCCGCAGCCGGGTCAGGATGGTTTCCATGTCCCGAGGCAGCGGTGCTTCGAATGTCATGATCTTTCCCGTCCGGGGATGCCGGAAAGTCAGCTTTTCCGAGTGGAGAGCCTGCCCGCTGATGCTGAAGCATGTCTTCTGCGGCTGATATTTCGGATCCCCCACGAGGGGATGGCCAAGATACATCATATGGACCCGGATCTGGTGGGTCCGTCCTGTCTGCAGACGGCACCGCACAACTGTGAACTTGCCGTACCGTTCCAGGACTTCATAATCAGTCACGGCATCCCGCCCGCCTGAGAATACGACAGCCATCCGTGTCCGGTCTTTCACATCCCGGGCGATCTGCGTCTCGATGCGTCCTTTTTCCTCTTTGATGTTCCCCCTGACGATGGCAAGGTACGTCCGTTTAGCTTCCTTCGTGCGGATCTGTTCGGACAGGGAAATATGGGCTGCATCGTTCTTGGCGGCGATCATGACGCCCGATGTATCCTTGTCCAGACGGTGCACGATGCCGGGCCGGACGACCCCGTTGATGCCCGACAGGTCATGGCAGTGATACAAAAGTGCATTCACGAGCGTGCCGGTATAATTGCCCGCTCCCGGATGGACTACCATGCCGCGGGCCTTGTTGATGACGATGACATCCTCATCTTCATACAGGATATCGAGCGGGATCGCCTCTGCTTTGGCTTCCAGCGGCACAGCGGGCAGCTCGACGACTTCAAATACGTCACCGGGCCGTACCTTGTAGCTTGCCTTGACCGGTTTGCCGCCTCTGGTCACAAGGCCGTTTTCCATATCGTGGGAAAGGCTGGACCGGCTGATATCCAGTACTGCGGAAAGATATTTGTCAGCCCGCTCACCGGCACTTGCTCCGGGCACCGGTTCCGTTACGACGATATTTTCTTCTTCCGTTCGTTCCGGATCATATTCCATAGGATCAGCCCCACTCCTGTACAGATAAAAATATCAGCCACATTGAAAATCGGCCAGATTCGAAAATCGATAAAATCGATGACATAACCCGTTTCGATGCGGTCGATGAGATTGCCGACCGCGCCTCCCACAAAAAAGTCGACGCCCACCTGCGTCAGGCGTCCTTCCCGGGCAAGGTGGCGCCGGAAAAGGATGACTGCCGCGACAGCCGCCAGGGTAATGACAATAAAGAAAAGCCGTCTGTACTCCAGGAGTCCAAAAGCGGCACCCGGATTGAGGATATATGTACAATGCAGGATACCGGGGATGACGGCTACACTTTCGCCTTCTTCGAAAAAGCGCAGCAGCAGCCATTTCGTTACCCGGTCCAGCAGGATCACGGCCAGAATGATGACTCCGTTTGTCATCTGGATGGACACTCCTCACAGCATGTAAATTCAGATTTTAGACGGGAATCATGAGTCCCGTCCGGAAACCGGTTAAAACTGGCGGTTCCCTGCAGCAAAATCAGGTATGCAAAAAAAGAGCCCTACAATGCCGTATTCATCCCACGTTTTGAACCTGCATATGCAGGTGGGTGCCCTCCCTGTCACAATCTGATTTCCCCCGCATGGCGTAGGGCGTATCATCGGTGACCGGAGTACACGGGCTCCCGTATAGAGAGTGTTGGCTCAAAACATGTGAGATATCTCTCGAACATCGGAGGGTTGCTCTTTATTTGTATTGTACCATAGATACGTTCGATGTCAATAACCTGGAGGCCATTCAAAGGCCATAAAAGATTCTGATTTTTCCATTCGGGCCGGGGCTCCTCCGGAAGGAACCGGCCTTTCCGCGCCGGGATTCCCCAGCGGGCTCTCTGGCCGGAGAGCTGCCGCACCTCCTGCTGCACCCCTTTTTCCGCCACGTCCGGCACTGTTCCATGGTGGGTGTAAATCTGCTCAGTATCAGAGAAATACCTGTCTTTTATGAATGGACAGCAGCAAAAACAGGAAAAGGCCGGGGCCTCTGCCGCAAAAGATACGGCACAGTCCACAGCCCGTTTCCATCCGTACCGGGACCTTGTGGAACCGGTACGGCCAGCAAAAATCTGGCCCTGTCCCTTTTCAGGAAGCACACGCAGGATGCAGTGAAATGCCTTTTTCTTCCCGCACAAATGCTCCCGCACCATGGCAGGAGAAGGGAAATTTCCGGATAGCAGCCTTCCCGGCTCCGGCAGAAAGGCTGCCGGACCATTTCTCAGAAATGATCCACCAGTCTGTATCCTTTTCCCTGCAGGAATGTCTCTGTTTCCGGTTCATCCGTCTGCAGCACGACGATCGGGCTGGAGGTCTGTCTGTCAAAGGAAATGTACAGATAGCGGATGTTGACATTCGCCTCGTTGAGACTTGCCAGGATCCGGTTCAGCGTACCGGGCTTGTCAGAAGCCATATCCACGGCCAGCACGCAGTCGATGCGGCACTGATAGCCGGCTTTTTCCAGCTGCTCACGGGCTTTCTCCGCATTGTCCACGATCAGGCGGACAATCCCGAATTCCGCACTGTCCGTGGCAAGCATCGTATAGATATTGATATTCTGTACAGCCAGTTCATTCGTGATTTTTCCCAGGGCGCCTTCGGTATTGGCAGCAAAAATCGAAATTTGTTTCAGCATGGTTTCGCATATCCTCCTTAATAGTCCACTCGGTCCGCCAGTTCCAGGATCAGTTCCTCGGTCTTCTGCCAGCCCAGGCAGGGATCCGTAATGGACTTGCCGTAGACGCCTTCACCGATTTTCTGGTTACCGTCTTCAATATAACTTTCGATCATGAGTCCTTTGACCATTTTTTTGATGTCGCCGTTCATATGGCGGCTGTAGAGCACATCGTTGGCAATGCGGATCTGTTCCAGGTACTTCTTGCCTGAATTGGCATGGTTCGCATCGATGATGACGGCCATATTTTCCAGGTCTCTTTTGCCATATTCTTCACCGAGACGGACAAGATCCTCGTAGTGATAGTTGGGCAGGCTCTTTCCGAACTTGTCCACATAACCGCGCAGGATCGCATGAGCCAGCGGATTGCCCTTGGTCCGCACTTCCCAGCCGCGGAAGAGGAACTGCTGCTCATGCTGGGCGGCAGCGATGGAATTGAGCATTACTGAAATGTCGCCGGAAGTCGGGTTCTTCATGCCGACGGGAATCCCCACACCGCTTGCGATCATGCGGTGCAGCTGGTCTTCCACCGAACGGGCGCCGATGGCTGCGTAAGAAATAAGATCGGACAGATAGCGGTGGTTTTCCGGATAGAGGATCTCTTCCGCACAGGTGAATCCGGTCTCCTTGATGACGCGGGAGTGCATTTCCCGGCAGGCAATGATTCCCTTCAGCATATCTTCCTTGCCTTCCGGATCCGGCTGGTGCAGCATGCCCTTGTAGCCGACACCGATGGTCCGCGGCTTGTTGGTATAGACACGGGGGATGATGTACAGGGTATCTTTGACCTGTTCCTGTACTTTGGCAAGACGGCTGCAGTAGTCCACGACAGCATCTTCGTTGTCCGCTGAACAGGGTCCGATGATCAGCAGGAAACGGGAATCCCTACCCGTCATGATATCCCGGATTTCTTTATCGCGGCGCCGTTTTATTTCATATATGGCCGGATCCACAGGATGTTCCATCTTAAGCTCCTGGGGAGACGGCAGTTTCCGTATGAACTCCATTTCAAGTTCCATATCCATTCCTCCGATTCCTGGGGGATCAATGCACCCGCAGCAGCCTGACCCCGCACAGTTTTGCTGTATTCCCGCAGGACGGTGCATCACAGGCTTAGCAAAAAAACCGGTGATGCACCGTCCCGCAAATACCGCATGGATGTGCAAAGACAAGCTGCCGGGTGGAGCATCGTTTCCCGGCAAAGTGTATACATTATACCATAACAGACGGATTTCTCCGCCGAATTTAAAAAAATCTGTCTGTAAAAGATGTATTCTGTACCTTTTCTTACAGACGAATATGGTTATTGCCCCCAGGGGCTTCAAATTCCAGCTCAGAACCAGCGGACCATGGGAAGCGTATTGTTGGTCCCCTTGGTAAAGAGCAGCTGATGGACTTCGATATATCCGATATAGAACGCGGCGGCACAGCCGCACAGATAGAGATCCCACATCCTTACAAACTGTCTTCCTCTGGCTGCTGCAACCTGTTCATGGACTTTCCGGAAATTTTCATACCAGCACATCAGTGTCTTGTAATAATGGGGCCGCAGATTTTCAGCGTCCAGCAGATGGAAGCTCCCCTTATAGGCAAGCTGGATGATCTCGGCCAGGGTGGGCAGCGTTCCGCCGGGGAAGATATATTTCCGGATCCAGGGATTGCTCTTGACTTCATCCCGTCCGTCGATGTAGTGCAGCAGGAAACGGCCGCCGTCCTTCAGCACGGCTTCGACCGTATCCATGTAGATTTCATACTGGGACCGTCCCACATGTTCCAGCATGCCCACACTGGCCGCGCAGTCGAAGCGGCGACCTGTGGACGGCAGGTCCCGGTAATCCATCAGTTCGATTTCCACCTGGTCTTCCAGCCCCAGTTCCCGGATCCGTTCCTGACCCATGGCCCACTGCTCATGACTCAAAGTGCAGCCGAATCCTTTGACACCGTATCTGCGGGCTGCCTCGATCAAAAGGAAACCCCAGCCGCAGCCGATATCGAGCAGGGTCATCCCTTTTTCGAGATGGAGTTTCTGCAGGATATAATCGACTTTGTTCCGTTGGGCCTGTTCCAGCGTATCCGTTTCATCCTTAAAATAGGCACAGGAATAGCTGAGCGTCGGATCGAGCCAGAGCGAATAAAAATCGTTTCCCAGATCATAATGGGAAGAGACCTCTTTTTCCTGGGTCCTGCGGTCTTCCGGCGGATTCAGCAGGTAATTGAATTTTTTCCGGTCCAGAGAGAACTGATCGCTCTGTTCCAGAAGACTGCGGATGACCGTGAACAGATCTCCCTCTATATCGATATCACCGCGCATATACGCTTCGGCCAGCGCCATGGTAGTGGAAGCGAGCAGATCCTTTTTCGGGATCTCATTGTTCACGATGATCTGGAAAAGCGGCTTTCCCTCGCCGATCACATATGATTTTCCATGCAGTTTCACTTCAAAGCAGTACTTGTCAAACCGTCCGAGATAATGGATAAGAAAACTATCCAGCAAATTCATGGTTCTTACCTCCTTCAACAAGAAAAGACCTGCCATAGCCCGCGCAGGTTCTGTCTGCTTTTATTGTAACACAAACCGGGCAGCTTGTTTTTACCTTTCCTGACGGGATTCCCCGGCCGGACCGGATGCCGGCAAAAGCAAAGGACACCGCTTGAGAAGAGACTGCATCGCTCTTTAGCGGTGTCCTCATACGGCATCTGCTCCATCAGGCCGCATGTCCGCAGAGCAGGCAGTGCAGCCGGTATCTCCCGCAAAGACAGCAGGGATGTCATGCTCCGGGACCGGACAGGTGGTTTGGACCATCCTGTCATTCCCGCTCACAACTGCCGTCGTTATGCGTCACCCCATACATCTTCAGCAATGGATCTGATCAGGGCGATCTTTTTCCATTCTTCTTCCTCGGTCAGCCTGTTGCCTTCTTCCGTGGAGGCGAATCCGCACTGCGGGCTCAGGCAGAGCTGAGCAAGCGGCACATATTGTTCAGCTTCGCGGATCCGCTCCTTGACAGCTTCCGGATCTTCCAGCTGCGGTGTCTTGCTCGTCACAAGGCCGAGGACCACTTTCTGGTTCCTGATGAAACGCAGCGGCTTGAAATCACCGGCCCTGTCAGAATCGTATTCCAGAAAGAAGCCGTCGATACGGCAGTGTGCAAAGAGGATTTCTGCAACCGGTTCATACCCGCCGGAAGAGAACCAGGTGGAACGGAAGTTTCCGCGGCAGATATGCATGGTGATGGTCATGTCGGCGGGCTTTGCTTCCAGGGCCAGATTGATCATTTCCACATATTTCTTTTCAATATGGTCCAGATCGAATCCCCGTTCGGCATAGACACGGCGCTTTTCAGCATCGCAGAATTCTCCCCAGGAGGTATCGTCGAACTGGAGGTAACGGCAGCCCTCGGCATAAAATGCCCTGATGGCCTTCTGATAGGCCATGGCGATATCGTGGAAAAGCGCATCTTCATCCTGATAGCATGCAATCGGAGTGTAGCCCGTTGCCCGGACGCAGCAGATCAGATGCAGCATCGACGGGGACGGGATGGTCATCTTGCACAGCGTATCACCGGCAATACTCTTCAAATACCGGAAATGCCCGAGGAACGGATGATCCGTAAAATCGATCCTGCCGGTGATCTTCACAGTGGCGGCCTTGGGCTGGGCTCCCTTAAAAGCCACGGACCAGTGCTCCGCCTTGACTTCCTCCACGCCGTCCAAGGCAGCCAGGAAATCCAGGTGCCAGTAGCGACGGCGGAATTCACCATCCGTAACGGCGTGCAGCCCCGCCTGCTTTTCTTTTGCCACAAGATCCCGGATCGCAGCGTCTTCAGCCTTCTCCAACTCCGCACTGCCAATCTTGCCGGCCGCGAACTCACTCCGTTTTTCCTTCAGCGATTCGGGGCGGAGAAAACTGCCCACGATATCATAGCGAAATGGTGCATGCAGTATCATACAGAAATACCCTCCTTATAATGTCATACTGTCATATTCTACCATATGGATAGGAATACGTCGACAGCATGCTGCAGACCCTTTTAGGGCTCCTGCACTCATTTTTTCATTTCCACTCCACGCCGTTTTATCTTATTTGGCAAAACAGAAGACCGGACAAGCATTTCCCTGATATAAGACTGCGGATATCCGGCAGCCTGCCGGTGTAAGGCAAAGTTATGGCTTCCATGACTTCCGGCATACGCTGTGACTGAAGAAGCTGGTTATGGTAAACAAACTTTTAATCTCTCCCGCGCATGAAAGTGCGAAATCCTGGAGAATACTGCTGTTTGAATTTCCTCCAGGAATCAGGATGGCCTTATCCGCAAAGGACTTCCCGAAAGCCCCTTATACAGTTCCCTGAAATCGAAGACCTGTCCACTGTTACGGATTCCGTCGACAGCCCCACTTACTGGCAGAAAGATCAAAAAACAGGATGACTGCAGGCTATTTTATTAAATTTTTATTTAATAATAATTATTATTGACAACTTGCGTGATATTCGTTATAATACAGACAAGTTAGATATTCCTAACATAAAAATCACTAAAATCACTCAAGGAGGGTTTCAATCATGTCCTTAATCAACAAAGAAGTCAGCGAATTCAAGGCCAAAGCGTTCCAGAATGCACAGATCTTTGATGTATCCAAGAAAGATATCCTGGGCAAATGGTCCGTGTTCTTCTTCTATCCGGCGGATTTCACGTTCGTGTGCCCGACGGAACTGGAAGACCTGGCTGCAAAATATGAAGACTTTAAAAATGCGGGCTGTGAGATCTACTCTGTTTCCTGCGATACGGCATTTGTCCATAAGGCCTGGCATGACGCATCCGAAAAGATCCGCAAGATCGCCTATCCCATGCTGGCCGACCCGACACACGCACTCTCCCGCGATTTCGAAGTCTACATCGAAACGGACGGCGTAGCTGAACGGGGTACATTCATCGTCAACCCGGAAGGCAGGATCGCCGCATATGAAGTCAGTGCCGGCAACGTGGGCCGCAATGCGGATGAGCTGTTCCGCAAACTCCAGGCCTGCCAGTTCGTCCATGAGCATGGCGACCAGGTCTGCCCGGCAAAATGGAAGCCCGGCGAAAAAACCATCACCCCCAGCCTGGATCTGGTGGGTCAGCTGTAAGGCTCCTTGCAGCTGCGGGGCCTTTCTCCCGGACCTGTATGAGTACTGCCGGGTCCCTTAACGGATACGGCTGTGCCTGAGGTGCCGCAGTGCTGTATTCCCTTTATGGCTCAGTCCAGTCCGACTCAGCCAGCTTCCGCCATCGGACAATTTGTAATGAAAATCTTCAGAGGGTGTGAGGCAATTTTGTTTCACGCCCTCACTTTTGGATAAGGAGGACAGGACATGCCGTCAGCACAAGAACTATATGACGTCATCATTATCGGCGGCGGGCCCGCGGGTCTGACTGCCGCACTGTATCTTGCCAGAGCACGTTACCGTGTCCTGGTACTTGAAAAAGACCATTTCGGAGGCCAGATCACCATCACGGATTCCGTGGTCAATTATCCCGGTGTCGCCGGTACCAGCGGTGCCGCTCTGACCGAAACCATGCGCAGGCAGGCTGAGAGTTTCGGGGCCGAATTCCTGCTGGCCGAAGCCAGAGCACTCCATCTGGAAGAACCCGTCAAACAAGTGGAAACGACCCGGGGCACCTTTTCCTGCTTCGGTCTCCTGATTGCCACCGGAGCGAGCCCCCGCATGGTGGGATTTGCCGGTGAGAAAGAATTCCGCGGCCGGGGCGTGGCCTATTGCGCCACTTGCGATGGAGAATTTTTTACAGGACGTGATGTCTTCGTCGTGGGCGGCGGTTATGCGGCGGCGGAAGAAAGTGTATTCCTGACAAAATATGCCCGCCATGTAACGGTCCTCATCCGGGGCGATGGCTTTGCCTGTGCTTCCGCAGTGGCAGAACCCGCTCTGAATCACGAAAAGATCACCGTGCTCCCGCACTGCTCAGTCAAGTCCGTCAGCGGCGATACCGCGGTCAGGACGATCACCTATACCAACAGCAGGACCGGCGAAACGACCGAATTCCATTCCGAAGACAACGGACCCATCGGCGTATTCGTCTTTGCCGGATATGCTCCGGCTTCCCAGCTCGTGCGGGATATCGTCTCCTGTGATGAAAAAGGCTATATCATAACGGACCGGATGCAGAAAACGTCTCTGGACGGTGTCTATGCTGCCGGAGACATCTGTATCAAGCCCCTGCGTCAGGTCGTTACGGCCGTCGGTGACGGTGCCCTTGCCGCATCGGAGCTGGAACGTTATGCCGCGCGGCAGCAGAAAATCACGGGACTCCACCCCCGGCAGCCCGTCAGCCCCGTAAAACAGCAGGAACCGGAGGCCGCGGCAGCGGCTCCAACCGCGGGGCAGCTTTTTACAAATGACATGAAAGCGCAGATGCGGACACTGTTTGACCGCATGGAATCTCCCCTGGTCTTTGTCTTTTCCGGCAATGATTCCTCTCTGTCGTCGGAGCTGCGGACATATCTGGAAGAACTCTGCGCCCTTACCGACAAACTGAGCATAAAGGAAATCCCCGCTCCGCTCCCTGACAGCCCCGTGGTCCGCATCGAACGGACCGACGGCAGCTGGACGGGACTGGCTTTCCACGGCGTTCCCGGCGGTCACGAATTCACCTCATTCCTGCTGGGACTCTACAACGCTGCCGGACCGGGGCAGCAGCTCGATGGGCGAGATGCCGAAGCCATCGGCAGGCTGGAGAAACATGACCTGAAGGTCCTTGTTTCCCTTTCCTGCACCCTGTGCCCGGAAGTTGTTGCCGCAGCCCAGCATATTGCTGCCTGCAGCCCTCATGTGACAGCGGAAGTATATGACGTGGCCCATTTCCCGGCTCTGAAGGACAAATACAATGTCATGGGGGTACCCTGCCTGATCGTTGACGGCGGCAAATCCGTCAGTTTCGGCAAAAAGACCCTGCCGGAGATCCTGGCGCTGCTGCAGTGAGTCATAGCGGCCGAAAGACGGATGCAAAGGGGAATCGCTTACCTTCCGCTATGACGGAAGTCCCCATACAATCCGCCCGGCCGCTGTCCAATAGATTTCTTCCCTTGAAGGAATTCCCGGCTTTCAAGTAAAAGCCGGGAATTTCTTATGCTGTCACGGGTCCTGACCGGGGACCGAAAAGCCTGTTCTGTTAAAATGACAGGACAACTGTGCCCCGTATCCCCCTCCCATTCCTGATGTGATACAATACAAACGGAAGCGATCCTCCAGAGAACAGGAAGTGGAAAAATGGACATCAGGACAATGCTCGACTGGAACGAAATCCGGTCGTTACGGAGATATCTGCACGCACACCCGGAACTGTCGGGAAAGGAAAAAGAAACTAAAAAATACCTCATGGCATTTCTGGCTGACCGCACGGATCTGGAACTTGTCGACAAGGGAGACTGGTTCTACGCACATTATGAACCGGCGGGGCAGCATGGAGAGGGGCCTGTCGCCCTGCGGGCCGACATGGATGCCCTGCCGGTCCCGGAAGCCATCGCTCTGCCCTACGGCTCCACAACAGCCGGCATCGCCCATAAATGCGGCCACGATGGCCATTCGTCCGCACTTGCCGCAGCGGCACTGCTGCTCCGGAAGGATGCACGGATCCACCGTCCCGTATATCTCATTTTCCAGTCCGCCGAAGAAACGGGAAAGGGAGGCAAGAGCTGTGCTGATTTCCTGAAAGAAGCCGGTGTGGAAGAAGTCTATGCCTTCCACAATCTGAGCGGATATCCGGAAAATGCGGTCATGGTCCGCGACAGACTGACGCAATGCGCCTCCAAAGGACTGACCGTGCATTTCATCGGACGCAAGAGCCATGCAGGCACGCCGGAAAAAGGCAGGAATCCTGCCCAGGCCCTGGCACGGCTCGCCCTTTACGCAGCGGACCTGGCGGAACAGGCCGGAACGTCCACCGACAAGACCCTGCTGCTTACGATCATCGGACTGAACGTCGGCGGTGAGGATTTTGGGATTTCGCCCGGTGAAGGCACCTTCTCCGTTACGCTCCGTGCCGATGAAGAAAGCGATCTGCTGCGTCTGGAAAACCAGCTTCGGGACCGTGCGCGCTCTCTGGCGGTCCGTGATGGATTGAAAGTGTCTTTTGCCGAAAGAGATCCTTTCCCGGCGACAGTCAACACGCCGCGCTGTGCCGAACGGGTCCGCAAAGCCGCCTGCAGTCTGGGCCTTACCCTTGCACCCATGCCGGAACCCTGGCGTCCGTCGGAGGATTTCGGCTGGTATCTCAAGGCTTGCCCGGGTGCCATGTTCTATGTCGGAAACGGCATGGACTGGCCCGCACCCCATCAGCCCGATTACGACTTCAATGATAATATCCTGGAAACGGCTGCTTCCCTCTTCCTGCGGCTGTGTGAAGAAGATTGCTGAAAACATAAAGGGAGCCCTCTGTCCACGCCAGTTACAGCCATGGACCAGGACTCCCGCAGCGGGCTGTGGATACTGCCGCAGGATCCACAGCCCTTTCTGTTTTTATGCCGTTACTTTTTTAACCCATTTTGCAATTTCTTCTTTTGACGGATGGTGGAAGACCCGGCCATCCAGGATCTCCGCACCCGGTGCCGATGATCTGAGGTCACGCGCCGTGCTCCCCAGGCCGCTGCCGCCGGAAGTGGCAAAGAGGATGATCTTCCTGCCGGAAAAGTCATAGCTTTCCAGGAAGGTCCTGATGATCCGGGGCGCCGTATACCACCAGATGGGAAAACCCAAAAAGATTACATCATAGGAAGCGGTGATCCTTTTTCCCGGTTTGATTTCCGGACGGGACGCTGGATCATCCTTTTCCCGGCTGCTGCGGGAATTCCTGTCCGTCCAGTCCAGGTCCCGTGCTGTATAGGGCACTTTGGGCTCAATTTCATAAAGATCCCCGCCCGCTGCGGCAGCGATGCTTTCAGCCATCTTGCGGGTCGTCCCTGTGGCGCTGAAATAAGCGACCAGTCTTTTCGTCATTTCCATGGCCTCCATTCTGCAGTGACGCGCGGCCTGTATCCGGCAGCTCCTTCTTTTATTTTTCGAACTCCTGTGCGACCTGCTGCAGCAGTTTCCGGATTTCCAGATGCTGCGGACAGACTTTCTCACACTGGCCGCAGCGTACGCAGTCGCTGGCCTTGCCGTGGCCGTGGGTCAGTACATTATTATAATAGAAATTCGTATTCCAGTCCTTGAAGACAAGCTTCTTGTTCAGGCAGGCAAAAAGATCCGGGATCCGGATATCCTTTGGACAGTGGTTCTCTTCCACGCAGTAGTGGCAGCTCGTGCAGGGAATCATCTCCAAAGACGAAAAGATCTTCCGGACTTTCCCGACAGCAGCCATTTCCTTTTCGCTGAGAGGCTTGAAGCCTTTCATATAGGAAATGTTATCCTGCATCTGTTCCAGTGTGCTCATGCCGGACAGGACCATGCGGATCCCGTCGAAACCGGCCGCGAGCCGGATTGCATAACTGGCGCTGGAATGCGATGTTCCCTCCTCCCGGTTCAAATCATCAAATACTTTCCGGGCATCCGCCGGCAGGTTCACCAGGCTGCCGCCCTTGACCGGTTCCATGACAAGCAGCGGTTTGTGATGTTTCCGAGCCACCTCATATACCTTGCGGCTTTCCACAGAAGCATCATCATAATCCAGATAATTGAACTGGATCTGCACGATTTCGATCTGAGGATACTCCGTCAGGATGCGGTCCAGGACATCCGCCTTATCATGGAAACTGATGCCCACATGCCGGATCCGGCCTTCTTTTTTCAGTTCAAATGCTGTTTCATAAGCACGGCACCTCTTGAACTTGTCATAATTTGTCAGGCCCTGGGCATGCATCAGATAAAAATCGAAATAATCCACACCGCACCACTCCAGCTGTTTCTGAAAGAATGGGCGGATATCCTCCTCTTTCTGAAAATACGGTTCCGTCAATTTGTCCGTCAGCAAAAAACGCTCCCTGGGATACCTGCCCGTCAGGCCGTCCCGGATCGCCAGTTCCGATTTCCCGTTGAGATACGGATGGGCCGTGTCAAAATAATTGAAGCCTGACTCCAAAAAAAGATCGACCATATCCCGGAACTGTACCAGGTCCACTGCATCGCCCTGCATCGGCAGCCGCATACAGCCAAAGCCGAAATATCCCTTCATTTCAGGAAACGAATGATCCATACTGTCAATCCCCCTCTTTCCGGATCCGGCCTGCAGCCGGTTCTCATCTTACGCTGCAGACGTTCCTTTTATTATTCTACAAAGAGACGGGTTTCCTGTGAAATGCTCATTTTTTATGATTTCCCATGCCTGCTGAACATAGTATCCGCCGCAGGGCACTGTTTCCGGCTTTCCACCCGGAGTGCCCGATCTGCTCCCTGAAATCATGCACTTCTGTCAAAAGCACGGCGTTCCCTCCCTGAGGCAGAGCTCATTTACCGATATAAAAAACGCCGCAGCGTTTTTTCCGTTGCGGCATTTTCAAAAGATCGTTATGGACTCAGTCAGCAGCATTTTTGCCGATGTCACAGGCCTGCTTCAGGCTCCTGTCTTTTTTGCCGGCCTGGCTCTCTGACCAGAGACGGGCGGCATCGGGCGCCCACGTACGGGCATACTCATCACATTTGGCACAGAGATGATCCACAGATTCCCGGGACTGCAGATCCGTCGATACAGCTCCCGAAGCTTTGACCATAGCCCGGAGTTTTTCAGGATTTTCCAGCATCGGGCAGGGCTGCAGCATATTATGGTTGAAGGGCTGACCGTCATGGTAGGCCATGAAGAGCGGAGAGCGAAGGGCTTCCAGGATTGTCTTGTTATGGATATTGGAATCGGAATAATGGATAAAGACACAGGGATCGATATCCCCGTTTGCATTGATATGCAGATATCTGCGGCCGCCGGCAATGCAGCCGCCCACGTATTCACCGTCGTTCTGGAAGTCGATGGCAAAAAGCGGCTTCTCCGTACGATATTTACGGATCCGGCGGTAAATCTCCACACGCTGTTCTGTTGTCGGCAGCAGATCCACAGAGGCATCGTTCCCTACGGGCATGTAATGGAAATACCAGATAAAGTAAGCGCCCTTTTCGATAAGCATATCGAAATATTCTTCGGACGTGATGGAATCAAAATTCTTCCTTGTATAGCACGAAGAAATGCCAAAGAAGAGTTTCTTGCGGCGCAGGAGTTCCATCGCTTTGATGACTTTATCGTAGACCCCGCTGCCGCGGCGCCCATCCGTTGCCTTTTCAAAACCTTCCAGTGAAATGGCGGGTACCAGATTTCCCACGCGGAGCATATCATCAGCAAAGGCCTCGTCGATGAGGGTCCCGTTCGTGAAAGTCAGGAAGATGCAGTCCGGGTGACGCTCACAGAGCGTAATGAGATCATGCTTGCGCACCAGGGGCTCCCCGCCCGTATAGATGTACATATACACACCGAGTTCAGTTCCCTGCCGGATGATATCGTCGATTTCATCGAGAGAAAGGTTCAGGCGGTGGCCATACTCAGCAGCCCAGCAGCCCGTGCAGTGCAGGTTGCAGGCACTCGTCGGATCCAGCAGGATCGTCCAGGGCACGTTGCAGCCGTATTTGTCCCTGTAGCGCTGCTGTTTCTTCCATCCGATCAGATCGGCATTGATAAAGAAATTGACCAAAATGCGCTTGGCTACTTTTTCATCGACATTCGCTAGAATATTTTTAATATATTGACGGTACGGATGATTTGGCTGATCCAGTACTTCATGGATAGCCCTGCGGGCACCCGCGTAATGGGAATCATCGAAAGAGTCGGCCCAGGCTAGGATCCGGTTCAGGTTTTTCAGCGGGTCCTGATAGACATAATGGATCGCTTCCTCGAGACCCAGTTTCTGTAATTCTGTTTTGAAATTCATTTTCCACGCCTCCACTTGCACATCCCGTGCAATCGATTCGAATTAGCAGCTACAGGTGGAGACTGCTAAATTCCTTCATCTATGCTAGTACAATTTGCCTGAAATTGCCATCAACAGGTATGAACACAATGAATAAATTCGAACAAGCAATGCCGTTTTGCCTAAAAACAGACAATATTCGAACCATAGCCACTGCAAAAATCCTGTTCCCTGCCGGGAAAAACGCTGTACAAACGTCCCTGCTGCAGCAGAGCAGTCCCCTTTTGGCGGAATCACCGGTCTCTGCGCTCTGCCATTCGGGCAATTGACAGGGATCCCTGACGGATGTACAATGCCGTCCGTGACTGCTGTTTTCCAAAAACAGGAAAATGCGGTAAAATAGAAAAATAATCGCATTGGTATGGAACCCAAATTACAGCAAAGGAGGCGCCCCTTATGCGGATTACAGAAAAACTGATCACCAAAGCCGTCCTGGACCTGCTCCAGGAGCGTCCTTACAGTAAAATCACTGTAACGGACATCGTGGCGCGGTGCGAAATCAACCGAAACACTTTCTACTACCACTATGCAGATATCCCTGATCTGATCCAGCATCTCCTGCAGCAGGGAATGCGGGAACTGTACCGGGTGGACCGTGATTTCAAGCGTCCCCTTACCTTTGTGCTCTATATCGTTCTCGTAGCGGATCAATACAAGAGCATCCTGCGCAACCTGTACCATTCCGAAATGCAGGCCTGCCTCGAAAAAGAAATCACCATCCTGTGCACGCGTTTTTCCGTACGGCGCGTCCATCGTATGATGAAGCAGTCTGCTCTGAGACGGGAAGATGCAAAGCTGCTCGTCCGCTACTGGAGTTCCGTCGTAAAAGGTCTTTTCTTTGACTGGCTGAAGCATGATATGGATTATGATCTTCCAAAAATCGTCAGACGCGTCTGCCTGCTGACGTCCTCGCGCCGCAACTGGACGGCACTGTGAAAACCATAAAAATCAGGGGCTGCCGCATTTTGCGGCAGCCCCTTTGTGTACTGCAGGATCACTTTTCTTCTTTTTTCAGGACAGTGCTGCGGATATGCAGTTCGCGCATCTGTTTGTCATCGACGAAGTTAGGAGCCTGGCTCATCAGATCCATAGCGCTCTGGGTCTTCGGGAAGGCAATGACATCACGGATGGACGGACGCTTGGCCATCAGCATGACCAGACGGTCGAGACCGAAGGCGAGTCCCCCGTGGGGAGGTGCGCCGTATTCGAAAGCCGTCATCAGGAAGCCGAATTTTTCCTTTGCCTGTTCATCCGTCAGGCCGATGGCTTCAAAGACTTTCTTCTGGACGTCGCGGTCATGGATACGGATACTGCCGCCGCCGATTTCCACGCCGTTCAGCACCATATCATATGCCTTGGCATAGACGTGGGCCGGATCCGTCAGGAGTTTGTCCACATCCTCATCACAGGGTGAAGTAAACGGATGGTGCATGGCCACATAGCGGTGTTCTTCCTCGCTGTATTCGAACATGGGGAACTTGACGACCCAGGTGAAGCAGAGCTTGTCCGGATCGATAAGACCGCGTCTCTTGGCCATTTCGATGCGGAGCGCACCGAGTGCAGCAGCCACGACGAGGGGCTTGCGGTCGGCCACAAAGAGCAGGACGTCACCCGGTTCGGCTTTGCCCACAGCCAGGATGCGTTTCAGTTCTTCTTCGCTGAAGAATTTGGCAATCGGGGACTTGATGGAACCATCTTCGTTATAGATGATCCAGGCAAGCCCTTTGGCTCCGTAAATCCCGACGAAATCAACCAGCCCATCCAGTTCGCGGCGCGGAATGGTGCTGTAGCCCTTGACATTGATGGCCTTGACCAGGCCGCCCTTTTCAATGATATCCTTGAATACCTTGAACTGGGTCCCCTGAAGGGCATCATTCATGTTGACAAGCTGCATGTCGAAACGGAGATCCGGTTTGTCGCTGCCGTACTTGTCCATGGCATCATCCCAGGTCATGCGGCCGAAAGGAACTTTCAGCTCCACGCCGAGGGTCTTCTGGAATACGTAGGCAATCAGATTCTCCGTCAGCGTCATGATGTCGTCCTCATCGATAAAGGACATTTCCATATCCAGCTGTGTGAATTCAGGCTGCCGGTCAGCGCGCAGATCTTCATCGCGGAAGCAGCGGGCGATCTGGAAATATCTTTCCATGCCGGCAATCATCAGAAGCTGTTTAAAGAGCTGAGGGGACTGAGGCAGTGCATAGAACTTGCCGGGGTTGACACGGCTCGGGACGAGGTAGTCACGGGCACCTTCCGGCGTGCTCTTGCACAGGTCGGGCGTCTCGATTTCAAGGAAATCACGGTCATCGAGGAAGTCCCGGACAGCCTTGCAGACCTTGTGGCGCAGGATCAGGTTCTTCTGCATTTCCGGTCTGCGCAGATCCAGATAGCGGTAACGCAGTCTTACGTTCTCGTCCACATCCACGCCGTCCTGGATATAGAAAGGAGGCGTCTTGGAGGGATTCAGGATATTCAGTTCCTTCGCCACGACTTCGATTTCACCGGTCGGAAGGTTCGGATTGATCGTTTCTGCGGAACGGTCCCGGACAAAGCCGGTCACCTGCAGGCAATATTCGCTCCGTACAGTTTCTGCCTTATGGAAATCCTTTGCATCGTGGGCCGGGTCGATTACGACCTGTACAATCCCGTGACGATCCCGTAAATCAATGAAGATAATGCCACCGTGGTCACGTCGTTTGCTGACCCAGCCGCAGAGCGTTACCTCTTTGCCGGAATCCTCTTTTCTCAGGTCACCACAGTGATGACTGCGCTTAAAACTCATGTTTTACACCTCTGCCTTTTTGATATAGGAAACTACTTCAGAAAGTTTTACTTCCTGCTGGCTGCTGTCAGCCATATTTCTTACCATGACAGCGCCTCTCTGCCGCTCATCTTCACCGAAGATAAGGGCAAATCTGGCCCGGTCACGGTCAGCCTGCTTCATCTGGGCTTTCATGCTGCGGTCGATCTGGTTCATATCGCAGGAGAAACCGGCATCCCGCAAAGCCATGACGGTCTTGAAAGCATCTGCCTGTGCTGCGGCATCGGGGACGACGGCAAATACATCGATAGCGTCTTTGGTTTCCGGAAGCAGGCCCTGGTTCTCCAGTGCCAAGATGATCCGTTCAAAGCCCATGGCAAAGCCCACGCCCGGCGTGGAAGGACCGCCCAGTTCCTCGACCAGACCGTCGTACCGGCCGCCGCCGCCGACTGCACTCTGGGCACCCAGAGGAGAATACTGGATTTCATAGGCCGTCTTCGTATAATAGTCAAGGCCGCGGACGAGCGTGCTGTCGACTTCATATTCGACGCTGGCTTCATCCAGCAGTTTCTTCACTGTCTCGAAATGATCGTGGCATTCGTCGCACAGGGAATCTGTAATTTTCGGTGCCCCTGCCATGAACGGCTTGTCATGATCCACCTTGCAGTCCAGGATGCGCAGCGGGCTCCTGTCGAAACGGCTCTGGCAGTCCTCACACAGTTCGGCCAGGTGCGGACGGAAATAGTCCTGCAGAAGCTTTCTGTGCTGCGGACGGCAGTTCGGGCAGCCCACGGAATTGATCTTCAGTTTCAGTTCCTTCAGTCCCAGACGTTTCAGTACGGTCACAGCAAGCAGGATCGTCTCGGCATCGACCACCGGAGATTCGCTGCCGATCGCTTCGGCACCGAACTGATGGAACTGTCTCATCCGCCCGGCCTGCGGACGGTCATACCGGAACATGGGTCCCATATAATAGACCTTCAGCGGCATGGGTTCTGCATACAATTTATTCTCTACGAAAGAACGGACTACGGAAGCTGTATTTTCCGGACGCAGGGTAACGCTCCGGCCGCTGCGGTCATTGAACGTGTACATTTCCTTGTCCACGACATCCGTGCCATCACCGATCCCTCTCTGGAAGAGCTCGGTATGCTCGAAAATCGGCGTACGGATCTCCTGATAGTTAAATTCACGGCACACTTCCCGCATTACATTCTCAACGTAGCGCCAGCCATTGATCATGCCGGGCAGAATGTCTTTCGTCCCACGTGGTGCCACAGTTAACATAAAAATCCCTCCGTTCTTGAATCTTTCCACATTCATTTAGTTTACCACAGACTTCAAGTACTTTTCAATGTAGAACGACGAATTCAAACAAAAAGGACGTCTCCGGAGCATGCAGCAGCAGTCCGGTGAAAAGTCAGGGACTGCCGCACAGCAGATTTCACAGTTTCTGCCCCTGGCGGTCCTCCGGCAGCTGTTCCTCTCCATAATGCCAGAAATAGTTATAGAGGATCTTGATCACGGCCAGGACGGGAACGGCGAAGAGCAGCCCCACGGCGCTGGCAAGCTTGCCGCCGATGATGACGCTCAGGATGATCAGCACCGGATGGAGGGTTACGGCTTTTCCTACCAGATTGGGCATGATGACCTGGGAATCAACCTGATAATAAACGATGTACAGGATAAGGACTTTAAGAGCCAGGGAAGGTTCCTGCAGCAGCGCGATGAGCACTGCTGAAACGGTCCCGACGACGGATCCCACAAGCGGGATCATCTCTGTAATGAGAGCCAGGAAGCCGAGGACCAGTGTATACTGGACGCCCAGGATGTAGTTGCCCACGGTCAGACAGCCCGCAGCCACAAAGCTCAGCTTGATCATGTTGTCCGTATAGAGACAGAGCATGTTGCCGATGTCCGAGAGCACCTTTTCAGCAAGGGGCTGCTTTGCGTACGGGAACACATGGATGATCATGTGCACCAGGGTCCGCCAGTCCTTCAGGAAATAAAAAGTCAGGAACGGGACGAGGACCATGCTCATCATGCTCTTGGCAAACTGGAAGGTCTGGGCCAGCATCTTCTGGACAACTGCCATCAGATTGCTGCTCCCGCTCGAAAGAGCCTGTTCCAGCACTGCCTTCAGGTTGGGCGGCAGCTGGCTCTGGGCCTCCGGACCGAAAAACATATTGACTGTGCCGGACGCCGCCGCGGCAAGTCCCGGCAGGGCTGCCGTCAGAGTATTGATCTGAGTGACGAGAGGGATCATCAGCACATGGACTGCCAGAGCCACGAAAGCCCCGAACAGCAGGAACGCCAGCAGTACAGCCAGTACATCGGGCAATTTCCGTCCCTTGAACTGGATTTTTCCCAGACGCCGGACGATCGGATACAGCAGAAAGGAAAAAGCAATGGAAATGAATACGGGCAGCAGAAAATCCGTAACGATGCAGAATACGGCAAAAGCAGCCAGGGCAAAAAACGATTTATACAAGAAACTGCGGTTCTTTTCCTGATTCAAGATGGATCGCCTTCTTACTGCAGGAACGGATTGCGCCGTCTCTCCCATCCCACAGTCGTCTCCGGGCCGTGACCGGGATAAAGGACATACTCATCAGGCAGCGTCAGGATCTTCGTCCGGATGGATTCCAGGATGGCATCATAGGAGCCGCCGGGCAGATCCGTCCGTCCGACAGATTCCAGGAAAACCGTATCTCCGCAAAAGACACAGCCGTCACCGATGATGCAGACGCCGCCCTTCGTATGGCCCGGTGTGGCAGCGATCCGGAAAGTCATTCCCGCTTCGGTAACGGTCATGCCGTCCTCAAAATAGACATCGGGCGGATCGAATTTCTTATTGCGGTCCGTCGAATAGGAAAGGCTGCTGTTCCAGACCCGGAGCATGGGCGCGTCCTCGCGGCTCATATAGACCTTTGCACCGGTGGCTTTTTTGACTTCATCAAGAGCGGAAATATGATCGCCGTGGCCATGGGTGATGAAAATGGCTGTGACCTTGCCGATGCCGGCCTGTTCGACGCCGCGCATGATGCGCCCGCCTTCGTCACCGGGATCGACGATGATGCCTTCGCCGGTCTGTTCATTTTTGATCAGATAGCAGTTTTCCTGGATGGGTCCTACGACGATCCGATAAATTTTCATATACTGTGTTCCTCCTACTTCTGCCCAGTCTGATTTTCTGAGCTGTCCAGACACTTCAGATCCGTTTCCGGCTGTCCAGGACGATCGTCACGGGCCCGTCATTGACAAGACGGACCTGCATATGGGCCTGGAACTGGCCGGGTTTTGTCACTACACCGTTCTGACGGCAATATTCCATTGCCGTTTCGTACAGAGCTTTTGCTGCGGCGGGCTCCATGGCATCGGTAAACGAAGGACGCCGCCCGTGCCGGCAGTCCGCACAGAGTGTGAACTGCGATACCATAAGAATCTCTCCGCCCCTGTCAGCAACGGAGAGATTCATTTTATCCTGTTCGTCTTCAAAAATCCTGAGCCCGGTCAGTTTATCGGCAAGGTAACGGGCATCCTGGACAGTATCCCCGTTTTCCACGCCCAGCAGGACCATAAGGCCCTCTCCGACCGCGCTGATTACTTTTCCATCCACGCTGACGGAAGCTTCCGTCACGCGCTGTACCACTGCTCTCATCCACGTTCCTCCCGAAAGCACGGACAGGGATGCTGCAGAGACTCAGTTCCCCTTCCCCGCCGCCATCACACTGCAGCCGCCGCAGCCTTACATGCCGGAAATCTTTCGTTCCACTTTGTACACGCCCTTGATGCGGCGCATCCGGCTGATGATGTAATTCAACTGCTCGAGGCTTGTGATATCAAGTCCCAGATCGACAAAAGCTGTCTTATCCGGATTGGAATGGGCACTGAGAGAATTGATGTTGACCTTGCTCTCACTGGCGACGGTCATGATATTGGCCATGACACCGGGCTGATCGACCGCGGCAAGGCGCAGGACCACCTTATACGTCGTATCGGTCTGCACATTCCAGGACACTTCGATCATCCGGTCCGCATCTTCCTTGTTGGCAAGGACGTTGGGGCAGTCAGCCCGATGCACGGAAACCCCATGGCCCCGCGTGATATAACCGATGATCGGATCGCCCGGGATGGGATTGCAGCACTTGGCCAGCTTGACCATGATATCGTCCTCGCCCTTGACGAGGATCCCGTGGCTTGCCTTGTTCGTCTTCAGGACACGGGGCTTCAGCTCGGAAAGCAGTTCGGACAGATTTTTCGTCGTATTCCTGCGCTGGGCCTTCTTGTAGATATCGACAAGCTTGACCATGACGGTGTTCAGCATGATCCCGCCGTAGCCAAGAGCCGCCAGGAGGTTCTCCTCACTGCCGTCGAGATGGCAGCGGGATGCCACTTCCTTAAGAGTGTCCGGAGTCATCATCGCATCCGGATCGTAGCCCAGGCGGCGGCATTCACGTTCCAGCATATCCCGGCCGTTGACAATATTTTCTTCCCGTCTTTCCTTCTTGAAGAACTGTTTGATCTTGTTCTTGGTCTGGCTCGAGCCGACGATATTGATCCAGTCCCGGGAAGGTCCGGGCGAGCTCTTGGACGTAATGATCTCCACGATATCGCCGTTTTTCAATTTGTAATCGAGCGGTACGATCTTGCCATTGACCTTGGCGCCGACACAGCTGTTGCCCACGCCCGTATGGATGCGGTAGGCAAAGTCGATGGGGACGGACCCGAAAGGCAGGTCCACCACATCCCCCTGCGGCGTAAAGACAAAGACTTCGTCCGAAAAGACATCCATCTTGACGGTATTGACGAATTCCTGGGGATCCCGCATGTCGCGGTGCCATTCCAGCAGCTGACGCAGCCAGGCCATCTTGGCATCGACATTCTTATCCGCCGATGACGGCATCTTGGAACCGCCCGATTCCTTATAACGCCAGTGAGCCGCCACACCGTATTCAGAAACCTTGTGCATCTCGAAGGTGCGGATCTGGATTTCCAGAGGGGACCCGCTCGAAGAAACGACTGTCGTGTGGAGGGACTGATACCCGTTCGACTTGGGTACGGCAATATAATCCTTGAAGCGGCCCGGAATGGGTTTCCACTTGCCGTGGACGATGCCCAGGACGCCGTAACAGTCCTTCACGCTGTCCACAAGGACACGGACTGCCAGCAGGTCATAGATTTCGTTAATGGTCTTGTTGTCCCGCTGCATCTTCTTGTAGATGCTGTAGAAACTCTTGGGACGGCCCTGGATCTCACAGCGGATCCCTGCATCACTGCACAGATGGCGGAGTTCATCCATGGCTTCCTGCACCATGGCTTCCCGCTCATGCCGCTTGATCTTGACTTCTTCCACGAGTTCATAATAATGCTGCGGTTCAAGGTACCGGAAAGAGAGATCTTCCAGTTCCCATTTAATGGCATAGATCCCGAGACGATGGGCCAGCGGGGCATAGATCTCCAGCGTTTCACTGGAAATCCGTTTCTGCTTGTGGACCGGCATATACTTCATGGTGCGCATGTTGTGCAGCCGGTCCGCCAGTTTGATCAGGACGACACGGATATCCTTGGCCATGGCCAGGAACATCTTCCGGTAATTCTCGATCTGCTGTTCCTCCCGGGAGATATATTCGATTTTGCCGAGTTTCGTCACGCCGTCGACGAGTCCGGCGACCTCCAGTCCGAAGATATCGGACAGCTGGTCGAGTGTCACATCCGTATCCTCCACGACGTCGTGGAGGAAGGCTGCTGCCAGTGTCACGTCGTCCATCTGCAGCTGGGCCAGGATGGTCGCCACGCCGAGAGGATGGATGATATACGGTTCCCCGGACGCACGCTTCTGGGCCGCATGTTTTTCTGCGGCAAAATTGTATGCTTCCCGGACGAATTCGACCTGACGCGGTGTCAGATAATTGCTGATTTTTTCATAAAACTCCTCTGCACTGATGGGAGTAGGATCCAGTTGTTCCATCGTCTCACCTCCTCTGGCCCCAGATGTCCGCAATCTCTCCGGCCGAAATATGCCACAGACGGTTCAGTCCCTGCATGGCACGGCTGCGTTTTTCCTGCAGCGCGGCAAAGCCGGCATCATGCTGCATGTCGATTTTTTCCTGCGAACCCAAATAAATATCCTTTCCTTTACGGATAAAAAGTCCCAGTCTTTCAAAGATGTCAAGCACATCCCGTGAAATCAGATAGCCTTCACGGGAACACTGTCCCAGTACCGCGTCCTCTTCTGCCGCTCCCTGCGCCAGCAGCTTCCTGATATGGATGTAGCAGCTGCGCATACCGGCAAGGTCCGGGAACCGTCTCCGGAGCTCTTCCTGGCGCATCACCATTTCATCCCGGTTGAACACCAGATAGAGGACCGCGCGCTGAGAACTGGTCAGCGGAAAAGTTTCCGGATCGAGGACTTCCGCGGCCCCGGCATCATAGAATACCACAGTCCGGGTACCTTCGGGAAGGGGGTCACCGTATTTCCGTACGATGCCGGGGATTTTCCCCGCCATTCCATTCTCTTCGCCACTTATATATGTTACAGTTTTTTTGTCTTTTTGTAAAATGTTTTTTAAAAGTGTCTCTCTGTTTTTGGAAGAGTACCGCCAGTCCACGATGGTATGCTGCGTTTCGACCGCTTTCAGTTCCAGATCGACACTTGTCAATCCACGGAAGGTATTGAGGCGCGGAGCAAAAGCGATGTCCGCCTTCTCACCGCTGTAAAAATAAGGACTCGAGGCTCCTTCCTTCCAGACGATGCCCTTGAACTCCTGTCCGGCATGGGCCAGATCGAGGCGCAGATGGTTCTTTTCCTTGCCCATCGTACTGACCCGTCCGATGATGCTGTCCCGGAACCCCAGGACAGGTGCCTCATTGCCGCAGCCAAAGGGAGCTAGGCGGTCCAGGGCTTCCACATCCTTTACGGTGAGCTGTTCGCCGCTGCCCAGGACATAATCGGGAACCACGACTGGTTCGTAGGGCACATGGCCCAGCATCTCCGCCACAGTCTCTGCAAAAGCCTTCCGGAAAGCCGGGATCTCTGCTTCCTTTATGGTAAGTCCCGCGGCCTGGGCATGACCGCCGAACTGGACGAGGCAGCTCCGGCAGGTTTCCAGTGCATGGTACAGATGGACCGGCGGAATGCTGCGGCACGAGCCATGGGCCTCTCCGTCCTTCAGGCTGAGCAGGATGGACGGCACATGGTATTTTTCCGTAAGCCGCGAGGCCACGATTCCGATGACACCGGGGTGCCAGTTCTCTTTGGCAAGCACGATGCCCCATTCCGGCTGTCCATCCCGGGCCAGCATATCTTCAGCTTCCTCAAAGATCTGCTGGCTGAGATCCTGCCGTCTGGCGTTTTCTTCATTGAGGAAACGGGCCATATCAGCTGCCTGATCAGGATCCCGGGCCAGGATCAGCCTGACCGCGTCCATAGCGTCGCCAAGCCTTCCCGCCGCGTTGATCCGGGGCCCGATGCCGAAACCGATGGTTTCGCTCGTCACACGGGCATTCTTCGCAAGACACGACTGCAGCAGGGCCCGCAGTCCCGGAAGATTCGTGTGAGGCAGTCTGGCAAGGCCGATACGGACAATTTCGCGGTTCTCCCCGACAAGGGGGACCACATCGGCGACGGTCGCAACAGCAGCCAGCTCGATATATTCATGCCAGTACGGAGCATCCGGATGGAGCACCTTATAAATGGCCTGACACAGCTTAAGGGCCACACCGGCGCCGCAAATCGCCTTGCAGGGATAGGCATCGCCCTCCCTGTTTGGATTTACGACAGCACAGACGCGGGGCAGTTCAGCCGGCGCCAGATGATGGTCCGTAATGACGATGTCAAGATCCTTTGGGGCCTCTGCAGCAATATCCGCCGCGGTGATGCCCGTATCGACAGTCACGAGCAGGGCCGTCCCGTCCGCAGCGATCTTCCTGACGGCCGGAAGGTTCAGGCCATATCCTTCGCTGTCCCTGCGGGGAATATAAATCGATACCTGCGCCCCGAGGCCGGACAGGAAAAGATAGAGCAGCGAACTCCCCGTGGTTCCATCGACATCATAATCGCCGTAAATCGTGATCTTTTCTCCACTGCGCACAGCTTTGAGGATCCTCTCCACGGCCTTGTCCATATCAGTCAGGAGGAACGGATCGGAAAAAGGATCCGGTTTCCCTTCCAGGAAAGTCCTGATGGCCCCGGGATTGGTCAGCTTCCTGCCGGCAAGGACAGCCATGACCAGCGGCGGCACTCCAAGGGCCGCCGCCAGTTCTTTCTGGGCATCCGTCAGTTCAACAGGATGGGATAGAATTTTCGTACATATCATAAAGCAATCTTACTTCTCCGGTTTAAATGGTTTGATGATCGGATCCTTGTCGTCCATTTCCGGACGGTAGGAACCTCGGGAACGCTGGATGGGAAAACGGGGCACACCCGTACTCTCCCGGCGCTCCTTGCCGGAAGCCTTCTGTTTCAGCTCTTTGATTTCGCTCTTCAGCTTCCGTTCTTTCATGAAATGAGTCGTCTTGACCTTCAGCGCAAAAAGTCCTGAAATCATGAAACCCATGACGAGGGAACCCAGGATGATGAGTACCAGGCTCATGGAAAAATGCCACATCAGGAAGGAGACTTCCACTGTGACCGCGTTCTGGACGGCAAAGACAGCCACACAGAGGGCCATGATTCCCATAATGATCAGATAGAGCATGCTGTTTCCTTCCTTTCCCTGTTACATCTGGCCGGTGCCGGCATCTCCACGCCCTTCCGGCTGAAGGCGCTCCTTATTTTTTGTAACCCGTCGCCCGGTCCACAATATTCTCCAGCGGTTCTCCTTTGGCATAATGTTTGAGGTTGCGGCAGGCAATGTCAACGATCCTGTCCCAGGTGATCTGGGCATGGAAACCGCCGCTGACATGCGGTGTGATATGGAGATTTGGGGTCTTCCAGAGCGGGCTGTCCTGCGGCAGCGGTTCCGGCACTGCCACGTCGATGGCAGCCCCGGCCAGATGGCCCGAAGCCAGTGCGTCCATCAGGTCTTCCTGGACGACAGCGATGCCCCGTCCCACATTGATAAAATAAGCCTGCGGCTTCATGGCGTCAAAACGGGCTTTGTTGTAGATCCGTTCCGTCGCAGGCGTATCGGGCAGAGCCGAGATGACGATGTCGGCCTGCGCAAGATACCGGTCCAGATCCTCCAGCGTCCCCATTTCGTCGGCTTCCGGCACAAGCGCCGTATTGCGGCGGCGGATCCCGATGACATGGGCTCCCATTGTCTTGAGGAGCAGACCGACACGGCGCCCGATATTCCCGAAACCGACGACGACCGCCGTGGAGCCGTACACCGTACGGACCTTGCCCGCATCCTTCCAGAGTCCCTGTTTCTGGTTGGCATCATACTGGTAGAAGTTCTTCATCATGGGAAGAAGCAGGCCCAGGATATGTTCCGCGATGTTGATGCCATAGCCGCCGGTGGCATTCGTCAGCAGCAGGGACTGCGGCACAGTGGGTTCGGAGCAGTACGTGTTGGCGCCCGCCGTTTCAAGCTGGAGCCATTTTAATTTCGGCAGCCCTGCAACATCTTTCGGCGGAATATTGCCGATGATCACTTCTGCATCGGCAAGCTCTTTTTTATCCTTGCCAAAATAAAATTCGGCTTCCGGCAGTGCGGCCTGCAGCTTTTCTTTATGTACATCGTTTACAGCCATGACGACAGCGATTTTCATGATGGAGCCTCCTCAATATATCATTAGTTCTTGTCTGAAATTTAATTTTATAAGATTTTCTTTTTCTTCACAATGGGAGAAATAAAAGGACAGGAGAAAGGAACATTGCATATGAAAAACTGTGTTAAAAGATACACTTTTCTGATTTCCTGCATATTTTTTTCGCCGCCGGCATCGGAGTATCCACAAAACGATTCAAAAAGTCCGTGCCTTTCTGCGTACCCTGGCGGGTGTGCAGCTAAAGCACGGACTTTTTCAGACAGCGGCCGGTTTCCGGCGATGCGCATAAAAACAGGAACAATAAAAAACGCAGGCTTTCTCTCTCCCGGTCACCCCACATGTCGGAAGAAAGAAAGCCCGCTGTCCGGACTGCCAGGGCCACAGGCATCAAAGGAGAGTATATTACAGGTTTCTCTCTGCAGCACAGATTTTCATTCCCACTTTCACTACCGTATGATCTCCGATTACATCAACAATGCTATACTATATCAGAACTTTTTTCGTCACCATTCCTGTGCCCGGCTGACCGGCTAGATACAGCATACAGCAGAAAAGGAAAATTTCCAGAGAAAATGAAGTGAACGGCCTTTTTTGGGGAGTGAATGGAAATGACGGGACAGAATTCCTTATTTCGACAGAGAACGGGGCTGCCGGATCCACGGCAGCCCCGTCTTTCTTCTCATATCAGATCCACAGTGCCATGTCTCGGCTGAAGCCAGCTTCTCCCGGACAGGTCCGTCATGCCTCCAGTTTCAGGTTGGTCATGCTGTGCAGACTGATGGCAATGGTCGAACCATTATGCAGCAGTGCCGTCGTCGCCGGGGGCAGGATTCCCATCACGCCCAGGCCGATGAGCAGTGCGTTGAAGCCCACGACAAAATCGTAATTGAAGTTGACGCGGTCCATCAGCAGGTTGCTCAGTTCCTTCAGTACGATCAGCTGATGCAGATCCCGTGCGGAAATGGTGATATCCGCAATCTCACGGGCAATATCGGCTCCTTCCGCAATGGCAATGCCGGCATCAGCCTCGGACAGAGCCGGGGAATCATTGATCCCGTCACCGACCATCACGACACGGTGACCCGCTGCTTTGGCATCTTTCACGAATTGAGCCTTCTGCTCCGGCAGGACCTCGGCATAATACTTATCGAGTCCCAGTTTTTCCGCTACAGCGTGAGCCGTGCGTTCGCTGTCCCCCGTCATCATGACAAGGTGCCTGAATCCGGCTTTGCGCAGACCCTTCATGACTTCAGCAGCTTCCGGACGAAGCGGATCCTTGATGCAGATGATGGCCACAAGGACACCATTCAGAGCCATGAAAATATGGGAATATTCGCGGGGCCGGTTCTCATAGCGCGCCTCTTCACCGGGCGGGATCACACATTTCTCATCTTCAAAGATGAAGTGGCCGGAGCCGATGACGATCCGTTTTTCCCCTACCTTGGAAGCAATCCCATGAGCGACAATGTACTCCACTTTGCTGTGGAGTTCGTCATGGGTCAGTCCTTCTTCCGCCGCCTGTCTCACGATGGCATTGGCTACGGAATGCGGGAAGTGCTCTTCCAGGCAGGCCGCATACCGAAGGATTTCAGAACGGCTGTATCCGCCAAAGCAGATCACATCCGCGACCTTCGGCTTGGCCAGTGTCAGGGTACCCGTCTTGTCAAAGACAATGGTATCCGCAGCGGCCACGGCTTCCAGGAATTTGCCGCCTTTGACGGTGATCTTGTAGGTACTGCATTCGCGCATGGCCGACAGCACCGCAAGCGGCATGGAAAGTTTCAGGGCGCAGGAGAAGTCCACCATGAGCACAGCCATGGCGCGCGTCACACTGCGTGTCAGCAAATAAGCCAGCACGGTTCCGCCCAGGCACCAGGGAACGAGGGAATCAGCCAGGTGATTGGCCCGGCTCTCGAGATTGGACTTAAAGGTCTCCGATGCCTCGATCATCCTGACGATCCGGTCATACCGGGTGCCGCCGGCTTCACCGGTCACTCTGATCTGGATTTCGCCGTCTTCGACGACAGTGCCGGCAAAAACAGCACCGTCCACAGTTTTATGGACAGGAACAGATTCACCGGTCATGGAAGCCTGGTTGACCATCGCTTCCCCGCCGGCAACGATGCCGTCAAGAGGAATGACCGTGCCCATGCGGACACTGATGATATCTCCCTTGCGTACTTCGTTCAGCGGTACTTCGACTTCCGTGCCATCCATGACTTTCCACGTCGTATCCACGTGGAGGGACATATTGGCAGCCAGGTCGTGGACGGACTTCTTGAGAGTCCATTCTTCCAGGACGTCACCGATGCGCAGGAGCAGCATGACGGACCCGGCCGTGCTGAGATCATTCTGCAGCATGGCTGCCGTAATGGCCGTCGCGTCAAGGACGGGTACGTCGAGACGTTTCTGCAGCAGGCTGGAAACGCCCTTGCGGATGAAGCCAAGCGTATTGTACCAGTTGCGCACAAGCCGGACCGGCATGGGCATGAACCATTTGAACAGGAAATGCCGTACCACCAGCCCGATCAGGCGGTTGCGGTACATCCGGTTCAGCTGCAGGGATTCCGTCTTGAGACGGGCCTGTTTCCTGAGCTCCGCATTATTCACATCCAGCCTGGCAAGCGCCGTGATGATACCGTCACGCCGCGTCCCCCCGGCATCGGGGACGAACGTCACCGCGACTTCTCCCACAGCGGAATACAGCTTTACTCTGCGCACACCGGGGAGCCGTTCCAGTCCTGTCTCGACGACGGCGCCCTGGGCCAGGTCAAACCTGGATACGGGGACACCGGCCGATGCGAGACAACGCACATGGATGCGGTCCCGCACTTCATGTAAAATCTGGAATTTCAAAGCGGTTCGCTTCCTTTCTGATCAGGAAGCTTATTTAGCCTGATCTTCCACAGGAGCCTGAGCTGCTTCGGCAGCTGCCTTTGCAGCGGCATCTGCTTCATCGCGCTTGCGGTTTTCTTCTTTGGCAGCAGCCACGATATCATCCGCCTGTGCCTGCAGGCAGGCGGAGCCTTCCTCAGCGCATTTCTGCACGCGCAGAGCAGCAGCCGTCGTGGAAACCATCGCTTTCTTCATGACATTGGATTTCAGGAATACCCGTGCGGCAAGACCCAATACGGCACCGCCGGCAACCATACCTACATGAATCCAGTCTTCTCTTTCCATAATTCGTTCCACCTTTCGTTATACTTGATTCGGTAGACAACGCTAACTTATTTTAAAGCGTAAATCTGCCTTTTATCCGTTTACCATGACAGTATATACCAATTTTATATGATTCTCAAGAAATATTTTGCTAAATTGTAGCACTATTTTACTTCTTTATTGAATTTTTCCGTAAATCCATAACTAATTCAAATGTGATATAGTTTTATTATAAAAACTTCCGGTTCCATTCTTTCCGGAACTGAAGCACTTTCCCGGCAAACTGCTCCGTTCTTCCGCCGCATGGCTGTCATGATAAAAGATGATCCAGACAGGCCAGGCTGATTTACACAGCGGACAAAGCCGGTATATAATAAGGAAATCACCCAAAAATGCCAATTCGAAAGGAAGAACTGCCCGTGCATTCCAAAGTTTTCGTCTTCTGCATTGCCGCCCTGATCGGATTCATACTCCGTCAGCTCGGCATCCCCATCCCCTATATGCTGGGCGGAATCGTATCCGCCTTCTTCATCAAGACCTTTAGGGACAATTCACTGAAATGGTCTCCTCAGCTGCGCGGTCTCATGCTGGGCGTGGCAGGCTACGGGATCGGCAGCAACTGCACAGCCGAGACTTTCCTCAAACTAAGCCAGGAGACCATCGGTATATTCGGAGCCTGCCTGAGCACCCTCTTTGTTTCGGTCTGTGTCTCCGTCTATATGGCTCGCCATACCTTTGCAAATCTGTTGAGCTCACTCATGGGCTGCATGCCCGGCGGTCTGACGCAGATGACCCTGATGATGGAGGATTACAAAGAGGCCGACGAAAATGTCGTTGTCGTCTCACAGTGCCTCAGGCTCTTCGTCGTCGAAGTCAGTGTCCCCTTCCTCGCCATAAACCTCTTTGGCGGGACCCTGACCAAATCGGCTTCCCTGGGGCTTGCCGCCACAACGGTGAACGATATCCTCAGTGTCTTCCAGACGGGCTGGCTCGTCATGATCCCGCTCGCACTCATCGGTCAGGCGCTGGCCAAAAGGATCCATATGCCGACATGGCAGCTCCTCGGGCCCATCCTGCTGACAGCAGTCTATGCCTGTTTCCTCGGCCGGACGCCGCGGGTCCCCGCACCGGTCATGGCTTTTGCCCAGCTGAACATCGGCCTTTACATCGGGACAATGCTGGACCGGGATAAACTCCTCAAGACACGGGCACTCATCCCGAACGTCCTCATCGGTTCCCTCCTCATGGTGGCAACAAGTGCCGTCGTTGCGGTCATCGTCTCCCGACTCTACGGTTTTTCCTCCATCACGGCATTCCTTGCCGTCGCTCCGGGCGGCATCGCGGAAATGTGCCTGGCCGGGCTCGAAATGAACGAGAATGTAGCTGTCATCCTGACATATCAGCTGATCCGGGTAATCATGCTGAATGTAGTCGTTCCGCTGGGGATCAGAAAATATTTCGGGGACGGTACAACGGGTGCAAAAGCCTGACAAATACCGTTCCCCCTTTAATCCTGCAGATAAAGGGGGACTCTGAAACTGTGGTGCGTTGATACTGTGGTGCTGCGGATCGCGGTTCGCAGATCGCGGTTTGCGGATCTCCTTCCACTTCCGTGGAACTCATCCTTGCGGCCGGGCTGCCACGGAGGCCCTGGCCTTTGAGAAACAAAACAGAGAGGCTGTGAAAAAATGATCGCTCATTATTTCACAGCCTCTCTGTTTTGTTTGTTTCTCTATGACCGCTCAGTGCCCCTTATTTTTTCTTCGGTGCTGCTTCTGCCTGCTTTTTCAGTTCCCGGCTGGGAACAGTGGCAGGTTTGCTGCTCTTTAAAGTGTTGAGCTTTTCCGCCAGTTCTGCTGCACCGGGATCGTTTGCCGTACAGCTCATGACGGGCTGATTGCCCAAGTAGACCACATTGCCGTCGGCGGTTGCCGGCTGCAGGTTCTGCTGATGCAGATATGCCGCTGCAAGATTCCCCAGCACAAAGTAGGAACGTTCCTTAGCTGACATATCACCGTACGCGGCCGGTCTGACGAATTCCTTGCCGCTCACCTTGACGACGCCGTCCTCGCACGAAACATTGCCACCGCTCAGGTCGCTCAGGCGGCTTGCGTAGTTGTCACGGCGCTGCTGGTTCGTCGGATGGTCCGACGGGGAGAAGATTTCACCGACAAAGCTTGACGCTTCGCTCTTGGATTTATCCATGACACGCTGCCACATCGCAGCCGTGGCGCCGGGATTGTAATTGCTGTGCAGCAGGTACGTAAGGGCCAGGTTGTCCGCCTGCCATTCATCCGTCTTGGTGATGCTCACGTTATCGATCTGGTTGACCAGGATATCCAGAGCCAGGTCCGTCATGCCGCCGCCTGCCGCGCCGCTGACCACACCTGCGGCCACGGCGACACGCATTTTCTTGCGCGTACCCGCGGCAACATGGTCCTTCTGCCCGTGGCCCATTTCGTGGAGCAGGACGACTGCGATCTCATCCGGGTTGGACGTCATCGAATACATCCCCGTATTGACGCTCATGACATGGCCCAGACTGCAGAAGGCATTGAAGCTTTCATCATTATTGATGAAATAGATATACGGTTTGTTATAAATGGTCGGGTCCACAGCTCCAATGGCATGGGTCAGATTGGACATCATGGAAGAAAGCTGTTCATTCAGGTCTTCATCGTAATTGACGCCGAGCTTTTTCTGATAACTGGCCATCAGAGCCTGGCGGCCTTCTTCGGAATTATTGTAATAGTTCAGGGCTTTATCGACCTGTGCATATGCGGCAGCACCCTGGACCCCGGCGAGAATGGCTCCCATGATATCGGCATGAGCCTGCGGCACTGGCATCGCCGTAAAAGAAATCCCCAGTCCCAGGAGTCCGGCAAGGGCTGCTGAAAGCACTTTTCTCCTTGTCTTTTCGGCAATCATCATTTTCTCCTCCTTCGGACGCAGCCGGAGCATTCCTCCCCGCGGCGCCGTTTTTCTTTATTGTACTACTTTTCAGAAGTAGGTCACAATCCCGTAAACGACCAAAAAGCCAACGATACAGGGCAGGATATACTGAAAATACGGGCGCAGGATCCTTGCCACCCGGATTCCCTTCCCTTCGTTCGCCTCCGCCAGGAAGTGCTCAAAACCCCAGCCGTATTTCCAGGAGCAGAACAGTGTGATGACAAAGGACCCGACGGGCAGGCAGATGTTGCTGACGAAAAAGTCTTCCAGGTCCATGACTGTATTGCCCGGGCGGAGAGGCTGAAAAGATGACCACAGATTGAATCCCAGGGCACAGGGCAGAGAGCAGGCAGCAATGATGACACCATTGACAGCTGCTGCTTTTTTGCGTGCAGTTCCCCGCAAATCGATGGCAAAGGCCTGAAGATTCTCAAAGACACCGATCATGGTCGAGAAAGCTGCAAAAGACAGGAAAAGGAAAAACAAAGTGCCCCAGAACCGGCCGCCGGCCAGAGAGCTGAAGACCCGCGGCAGGGTCAGGAAAATCAGTTTGGGTCCCGCATCAGGTGCAATGCCATAGGCAAAGCAGGCCGGAAAAATGATGAAGCCCGCAGTGATGGCAACGAAAGTATCGAGAAATGTCACGGTCAGGGCTTCTCCCAGGAGCCGTTTCCGCCTGTCAATGTAACTGCCGAAAATTTCCATGCCGCCCATCCCGATGCTCAGGGTAAAGAAACTCTGATTCAAAGCTGCATACATGCAGTTCCACAGACCGGCCTTCTGCATATGCTCCGTACTTGGCATCAGGTAAAAAGCGATCCCCTCGGAAGCGCCGTCGAGCAGACAGCTCCGGATGCCTAAAAGGACCATGAGGACGAGCAGCGCGATCATCATGACTTTCGTAACCTTCTCCACCCCTTTTTGGAGCCCCATGCCGCAGACCACGGCTGTCCCGAGGACGATGATCAGCAGCGAAACCGTCATGATGCCGGGTGAAGCCATCATCCCGTCAAAGATCGCTGCTATGGCTTCCGTATCAAGGCCGGCAAATACGCCCCTGGCCATGAGGACTGTATAGTACAGGATCCAGCCGGAAATGACGGAATAATACATCAGCAGCACATAATTGCCCGCCATGGCAAGGTATCCCATCACATGCCACCTGGTTTCCTTCGGTTCCAGCATCCGGTACGCCGGAAGGATGCTCCTGTGCGACGCCCGTCCCATGGCATACTCCATGGTCAGGACCGGCACGCCCAGGAGCAAAAGAAAGATTACGTAAATCAGGACGAAAATCCCGCCGCCATACTGGCCCGTGATATACGGGAAGCGCCAGACGTTTCCGACGCCGATGGCACAGCCTGCGGACAGCAGGATAAACCCCAGACGGGATCCCAGTGTTTCTCTTTGCTTCATCTCAAACTTCCTCTCTTGAAATAGACTGATATCGATGCCTGGCAGTGGAATCCGTACGCAGACTGGACAAACCGGAGTGTTTCCGTATTCCACGATAAGCCTTTGCTGCAATTGAAAGCATCAAAGATAACGCCCGGTGACACTCTGCGGGCACTTCCGTACCTCTTCCACGGTGCCGCAGGCCACAAGAGTGCCTCCTTCCATGCCGCCTCCAGGCCCCAGATCCACCAGATAATCCGCGTTATGGATGACATCCAGGTCATGCTCGATGACGATAACGGTGGCACCCTGGCCGATCAGGGTCTGGAACACCTGGAGCAGTGTCCGTACATCGAGCGGATGGAGCCCTATAGTCGGTTCGTCAAAGACAAACAGCGTATCTTCCTGCGGCCGTCCGATTTCGCTGGCCAGCTTCAGCCGCTGCGCTTCCCCGCCGGAAAGCCCCGGCGTTTCCTCGCCCAGGGTCAGGTAGCCAAGCCCCAGGTCATGGAGGACCTTGAGGCGCGACTCCACAAGAGGCAGTCCCTGACAGGCCGCCAGGGCCTCATCGACACTGAGCGCCATGAGCTGGGGCAGGCTGTAGGTCCCGCCCGCTTTGTTCTGCCAGTGGATGCTGCCCGCTGCACGGCCATACCTCGTTCCCCGGCAGTCCGGACAGGGGATTTCCACATCAGGCAAAAACTGTACATCCAGACTGATCGTCCCCGTACCATCGCAGGTCGGGCAGCGCAGGCTCCCCGTATTGTAGGAAAAAGCACCGGCCTTATATCCCGCGGCCCGGGCTTCCGGCGTCTTTGCAAACACGCTGCGCAGACGGTCGTGGACATTGGCATAGGTGGCCACAGTGGACCGCACATTGATGCCAATCGGTGTGGCGTCGATCAGCTTGACCTGATGGATGCCGCCGGGATCGACGCTCTTTACATGTGCCGGCAGCTCCCGGCCTGCCAGCTGCGCTTCCAGAGCGGGGATCAGGCTTTCCAGGATCAGTGTCGTCTTCCCGGATCCGGACACGCCGGTCACAACGGAAAGTCCCCCTCTGGGAAACGACACGTCGAGCGGTTTCACTGTATGGATCTGCCCCGTTGTCAGATGGATCCGTCCCTTTGCAAAGAGATCCTTTGCCGCTGCGGGCTGCCTGACCAGGACCCCCGCCCTGCCCGAAAGATAGGGACCGATGACGGAGGCGGGATTTTCCTCCACAGCCGGGATGGATCCCTGAGCGATGACCCGTCCGCCATTTGCGCCGGCTCCGGGTCCCAGCTCGATGAGCCAGTCCGCTCTGGACAGAACACGCGTATCATGATCGACCAGGATGACCGTATTGCCGTCTGCCTTAAGAGCATCCATGACACCGGCCAGCCCTTCGATATTCGCCGGATGCAGTCCGATGGAAGGTTCATCCAGGACATAAAGGACACCCGTCGTCCGGTTGCGGACGGCCCGGGCCAGCTGCATGCGCTGCCGTTCTCCCGTCGATAAAGTCGCCGCTGCCCGGTCCAGTGTCAGATACCCCAGTCCGAGCTCCAGGAGGCGCCGGGCTGTTTCAAGGAAGGAATCACAGATGCTGCGGGCCATGGGCCGCAGTGCTTCCGGCAGCGTATCCGGAACGCCCCGCACCCAGCCGTCCAGTTCAGTAAGAGTCATCGTACAGGCTTCAGCCAGGGAAATGCCACGAAGCCGCGGTGCCCTCGCCGCGTCTGACAGACGGGTCCCGTGACAGTCGGGACAGCTTTCGGTCTTCAGGAATTTCTCTACCCGTTTCAGTCCTTTTTCATCCTTTACATGGGAAAGGGCATTTTCCACGGTGTAGATGGCGTTGAAATAAGTAAAATCCATCTCCCCGGCCGCACCCGTCGTATGATTCTGATAGACCATATGTTTTTTGACTGCCGGTCCGTGGAACACGATATCCCGTTCTTTGGGCGTCAGATCTTTGAACGGCACATCGGTCCGTACACCCAGGCTGCGGGCAATATCCTTCATAAGGGACCACATAAGAGTCTGCCAGGGCAGGACGGCTCCCTCATCGATGCTCAGCGTCTCATCGGGGACAAGGGTGGACTCGTCGACGGTCCGCACCACCCCTGTCCCGCCGCATGTCTTGCAGGCTCCTGCACTGTTGAAGGCCAGGTCTTCCGCGCCGGGCCCGTAGAAACGGGCGCCGCAGACCGGACAGACGAGCTCCTTCATAGCCGCCACGGACAGCGAGGGTTCCAGATAATGGCCATTCGGGCAGCGATGGCTCCCGAGCCGTGAAAACATCAGGCGAAGGCTATTCAGCAGCTCCGTGGAAGTGCCGAAGGTGCTCCGCACGCCGGGAACACCGGGACGCTGATGCAGTGCCAGCGCGGCCGGCACATAGCGCACTTCGTCCACCCGGGCTTTCTCAGCCTGGGTCATCCGGCGGCGCGTATATGTTGAGAGTGCTTCCAGGTAGCGCCGCGATCCCTCTGCATAGAGCACACCCAGAGCAAGGGAAGATTTTCCCGATCCGGACACACCAGCGATCGCAGTGATCTTCTGCAGCGGAATATCGACATCGATATATTTCAAATTGTGGACACTGGCGCCACGCACTTCAATATGCGTAATCAATCCTTACCCTCCCTGCCGCCGGATGCCTCTCCAGCAGCAACAGCAGGCAGCCGGATCCAGGTTTGCCGTCCTCCGCTGCCTGCCGTTCTGTTTCTTTGTCATTTCCGGGGCTTACCGCCTGGCATCCGTCCGTTTGATGAAATTCGTCACACTGGCCGTCTCCATTTCCGGATACGGGACTCCGCCGTCCTTTCCCTTCTCGATGCATTTCATGAGCCAGACCAGATTGCGGGCCAGGTTCCGCAGTGTCTGCATTCCTTCCTCATCCTGCGGCACTTCCCCTGCTTCGAGGCCGAAGGCGTCGTTCCAGTAAGTAGAGCCCGCGACGGGCATACCGGAAATCCCAAAATACTTGTTCAGCGCATCCAGTGTCGCTGACGTACCGGCTCTGCGTGCCACAGCCACCGCGGCTCCGGGTTTGAATTTAAAGGCTTGATACCTGTTTCCGTCCGGCCGGTTGCTGTAAAAAACCCGGTCGAGGAACGTGAGGATCCGCCCGCTGGGATGAGCATAGTACGTCGGTGTGGCAAAAATGAAGCCGTCCGCACCGGCTGCTTTTTCCACAAATTCATTCACGCCGTCATCCTTGATGACGCAATGACCCGCCCTGCTGCAGTACCCGCACTGGAGACAATCGGCATACGGCCGGCTGCCCAGCTGGAACACTTCCGTCTCCACACCAAGGCTGTGGAACACCGTGATCATTTCTTCCAGGGCGCGCATCGTCGTCCCTTTTTCATGGGAGCTTCCGTTGAGCAATAAAACTTTCATCATATCCCTCCTGCAGTAACTATTTTCGTCAGCTTTCGCTGGTGTCAAACCTTTATTTGACGAGCAGATCGAAAATCAGCATCATCAGCGGCATCGTCACGATGCACAGCAGCATCCCGAGAGCATTGTAACTTCCTGCCATGAGAGCATCCTTGTCATACATGACAGCGAACTGGGCGATGATATTGGCCGGCGGCGCCGCAACTGCGATCATGGCAATCTGGAAAATGAAAAGATCTTCCGGATGGACTTTCAGATAGCCTGACAGCGCCACCATCACGATGACCACGAGAGGATACAGGATCAGGCGGCACAGACAGATGGCATAGAGACGTGCCGTCGTAAAGACACGCTTCAGATTGGCTCCCGCAAGGATCATGCCGATGACGATCATGCTGGCCGGTCCCAGCATGCCGCTCAGCAAATCGAGCGTTACCTTCAGGATCGGCGGCAGACTGAGCTGCAGCAGAAAGAGGATCAGGCCGACAAATGTGGCAAGGATATTGAAGTTCTTGAATACAGAGGAAATTCCCCTGACCGGTTCCTCTTTGATGATGGACCGTGCGTGAGTCCAGATAAACACGGTCATCACCGCATTGAAAGGAGCCGCGTAAAACACATATTCACTTCCAAAGATCAGTGCCACCAGCGGATAGACCAGGTTCCCGGAATTGCTGTAAATCATTGTTGCCATATCGACACCCGTAAGCGGCAGTCTGCGGTGGAGCAGAGTCGTGCCCGTAATCCAGACGATATGGACGATGACTGCGAATCCGGTGGCAAGCAGCAGTCCGTGCATCCGCTGGCTGTCCATGGGCAGCAGGAACGAATTGATGATGGCACTGGGAATGCACACATAGAGGACGACGGTCGAAATCGGCTTGCAGTCTTCTTCTGCAAGGATGCCCAGCCGCACGAGCGCAAATCCGATTCCCATGATCAGCATCATGACGAGCAGTTCCTGCAGAAGCGTAAATGCTATTTCCATTACATTCCTCCCGTACGGTCAGGGCAGTTCTTTTTTTGAAAAGATCCTGCTTACTGTTTCACAGTATTCCTGCATGCTGCCAAAAAGCGGCTTATGTGCAGTCATGACAGCCCTTGCCTGCTTTCCGCCGTCAGCCAGGAGTTTGAGGACGAACGCGGCAAGAAAGAGGACCGTATCCCTGTAAATGCGGGGATCCGCCCATAGGGCTTCAGCTGTTCAGCAGTGGCGCCCTCGTATCCCTGTAAATGCGGGGATCCGCCACAAGATAATCCGCTCCGTGAGGATAGCCTTTCATGAAATTGGCAAAGACCATCATGGCCGGTTTCACGCTGTTCAAATCGCCCAGGTCTTCAGATCCTGCCACAGGCTGCCCCAGAGCACCGCGGTCTGGGCCGAGCACATCCGATATGACATCCAGGGCCAGGGCATCGAATTCCGGTGTCGGCCGGTAGGGAAGATAACCGGGCTGCCGGGTAATCACGGCCTTTCCGCCAAAAGCGTAGGCACCGGCTCCCATGGCCCGTTCGAATTTGGCATCAGCATCACGGACAGTCTCCATATTGTTGGCCCGGCACTGGCATTCCACACGTGCTTCGTCCGGGATCACATTGGGAACACTGCCGCCGCAGGTGACAATGGGATGGACACGGACCCGATCCTCATCCCGGAAGGTTTCGCGCAGGCCATTGAGGGCGGTGAGAGCCGTATTGACCATATAAAGAGCATTGATGCCTTTTTCCGGATTCCCCGCCGCATGGGCAGCCTTTCCCTTAAAAAGGACGGATTCCACCATAAAGCCATTATGCATCCCAAAAGGAAGGATCCTTCCATCGCTGCCAAAACCGGCATGCATCCCGATGATCAGATCCGCCTCGTCAAAAGCTCCCCGGTACATCAGCTCAGGCTTGCCGCCAAGGAAATGAAGACGTCCCTTCCTGATTTCCTCCAAACGCCAGTCCTGTTCGATACATTCTTCTGCCGGTACTCCCATGAGCATCAGTCTGCCGCAGAAATCCTTCAGCAGTCCGCTTTCTGCAAGTGTCAGGAATGCGCCCATCGTTGTCGCCACCTGCAGGAAATGGCCGCAGGCATGGGCTGCTCCGGTCACGGGACTGCAGAAAGGATGCTCCCGATTGATGAGAGCATCCATCTCCCCCATCAGCATGACGCTGGGACCGGGCCGTCCCGTCTCGTATTCAGCAGTAAACCCGGTTACGTCCGGGAATGTCCGGACCTTGAATCCATGTGCTTCCAAAATCGCCACGCAGTGCGCCTGCGTTTCATATTCCTTAAATCCCGTTTCCGGATGCCGGAGCAGCCATTCCCCATTCTGCTGTATCTCCGGCAGCCGTTTCTCCACAGCTTCTTTCAATGCCTCAAGCAAAGCTTCGTAACAATCTGCCATATCTTTCGGTCCTCCTGCCTCCCATCTCCATTGCTGCACAGATGGAAGGACTTGTATCCGGCCAGTTCCCCTACAATCCGTCAGTGGGAGCCGTTCCCGTCCTCTCATTTTTTCAGGTGAATTACTCATAGCATACTCAAATTCACGGGCATATGCAAGCCATAGCAGGGAAAGGGCCGCAAAAATCTGAAAATCAAAAAAAATGCACCGGAAACCTCCATTTTGGAAGTTTCCGATGCCTGTAACATAATGATCCGATTTCGACAGCATCCGGCCCGTCCTGCTGAAACAGCAGAAGTCCGCTCCGCCGGGACTTAGTCCGGCAGACCCAGCAGCCAGGCAATGGGAATCGTGATGATGATGGACAGCACCACTCTTTCAAACCAGATGACAAGGATATCCCTCATCTTCAATGGAATGTCCGTACCCATGATGCAGGGGATGCTGGCAGAGAAAAACAAAATCTCAGAAATGCTGACGACGGCAATGACGAATTTCAGCAGCATGGTCCCGCTGCTCTTGATGAGGATCGACGGCAGGAACATTTCCGGCAGACACAGAGCAGCCGCTTTCCCGCCCAGAGCCGCCTGAGAAACGCCAAAAAGCTTGAAGAAAGGATAGAACAGATAGCCGAACCAGTCAAAGAGCGGCGTAAATTCGGCCAGCCAGAGACCAAGAAGACCGACGGACGTGATTGCCGGAATGACTCCAAAAGCCATTTTCAGCCCGGCCCAGAGATTCTCGCCGCAGAGCTTGAGTACGGGAGGCTGAGCCCCGGCAGTATTCAGGCCCATCTTCCAGGCCCTCTGCAGACGGTTGCCCGTTTCTTCCGTCTGAGCGGCAGCTTTTCCGCTGTAATAGGTGTTGGGAATACTCGTCAAAGGCCAGAGACGGGCTGTAATTGCTGTTACAATGAACGTAACCAGCATGGATACGAAGAAATACGTGGACCAGATCCCCATGAGGCCCAGGGTCCGGGCCACTACCAGCAGGAAAGTCACAGAGACCGTCGAGAAGCCCGTGGCGATGATGGCTGCTTCCCTGGCCGTATAGCGATTTTCCCGGTAGACTCCATTCGTGATGATGAGGGCAATGGAATAGCTCCCGACAAAGGAAGCCACGGCATCAACGGCAGAACGGCCCGGTGTCCTGAAAACAGGGCGCATAAAGCAGTCCACCAGCACGCCGATGAATTCCATCAGTCCGTAGCTGGCCAGAAACGCCAGGAAAGCAGAACCGATCGGGATCACAAGACCCACGGGAATGGCCAGCTTATTGAAAAGGAATGGGCCGATATCGCCCCGCCACAGCCAGGTATTGCTCTTCCAGAGGCCGAAATACATGATCGTCCCAATGACGGCTCCGCCAATCTTGGCAAAGGACATGAATATGTCGATAGGACTCTTTTTCCAGGTTCCCGTATGGAACGGACGGACCGCACCGATATACATGACCGCGAGGATGAAAGTCCGGACCAGGGGCATGCAGTATTTCTGGAGGGAAGTCACGATGAAGTCCACAGGAACACTTTTGAGGGTTGGGCTGATCCATTCCAGATCAAAGAAAAACATGAAGATGCCGAACAAACTGAAGATCAGGAATTTGGGTAGTGCATGACTGTCTGCTGCATTGGTTTCCATAAAAAATCCCGCCTTTCTCCTATAATACCAGCTATATACAGGATACAACACTTCTTGCGGAACCGGGTAAGCCATTCTTTTTACTTATGGCTCCCTCTCAAAACTGTAACACTTATTTCAATTTTATCTTCTTACTCCAGTAAAAAAGACGGATGGCCTTTCCATCCGCCTTTATTTATTATGGACCGTGACAGCCCTTTGTTTCCTTTGCATCAGCACCCGAAAGTCAGCCTCATCTGATGCCACACCACATTCCCATGGGTGGAGCCGGAGACACCTTCGTCCACAAAGCCAAATGCTGCATAATAATGGATCAGACGCTCCTTGCATGTCAGGACCACACCTTGGCGTCCCTCAGCCCGAGCCGCGTCGATGAAGCGTTCCAGCACCCTGCCTGCAAGGCCCTGCCTGCGTCTTGCGGGATCCGTATCCACCCCGAAGATCATTTGCCAGGCTCCATCCTCACAGTGCATGGCCGCATTTTCATACATTTCATCCGTCAGGTCCGGCTGATCCGTCACCAGGCCGTTTACAAAAGAAACCAGCCGGTTTCCGTCCCAGAGCAGAAAAAAGTGATTGGGATAGGTCCTGACTCTTTGGGCGATTGCTTCCCTCGTGGCCGCTTCCGCCCTGGGAAAGCAGGCAGCTTCCAGACTGGCAATGGCGTCCACATCCTGAGGTTCGGCACAGCGAATTTCCATATTTTCCAGAAGCACGCTGCCGGCAGCCAGTTCCCTGCCGTCCGTGTCCCCGTCCTCCTTTCCCTGCTGCACATTTTCGGTCGGTACAACTTCTCTGTTCCGACACAATATACACGAAAACCGCATCATGGCTGCTTTTTCCATGATACGGCCTGCCCTTTCAAATAAAACAGAACTTATTCAGATTGGTGCGGATGACAGGACTTGAACCTGCACGTCGAAGACACCAGATCCTAAGTCTGGCGCGTCTGCCAATTCCGCCACATCCGCATATGGGTATGACAAAGCGAATTATAATATAGAAAATCTGAAAATGCAAATCTGCGCCATGCCGTCCGTGTGTCCGCCCTTTCCCGTTCAGGACCCTTCCGGCAAATCAGCATCCGCCTTTTGGCTGTGCCGGCAGCGCGCTTCCGCCCTTTTCCAGCACAGCGCACGGACAATAAAAAGACAGGCAAACCGAATGATCGATTTCCTGTCTGTGTTTTAAAATGGTGATCCACCCGGGATTTGAACCCGGGACACCCTGATTAAAAGTCAGGTGCTCTACCAACTGAGCTAGTGAATCATTATTTGGCTGGGGCAGCTGGACTCGAACCAACGCATGCGGGAGTCAAAGTCCCGTGCCTTACCGACTTGGCTATGCCCCAAAAAATGGGGTGGCTGGTGAGGATCGAACTCACGCGTGCCGGAGCCACAATCCGGTGTGTTAACCGCTTCACCACAGCCACCATGTCGCTTTGGACTTCCCAACGACTATGTTATTCTAGCATACATGCAGAAAGCTGTCAACAACGATTTGGAAATTCAGCCGATATATTTTTAATAAATCCGGTCCGGGCCGGCACAGCCTGTCAGTAAACGGACGCAACGCGTCCCCGTCCCGCAGGAACCTCAGTCCTCGAGGCCCAGTGTCCTGTGCCCCATCCCTACAGCCATTTCATTCAGGTTCAGCACGCCGACGCTCATGAACACGGCCACGCATATATGTTCCCCATAGCGCGCGATACCGATCTTTCCGCCCACGTTGAAGCCGGCTGCCTTGGTCATGACCTGGGTCAGGGCTTCATGGGCCGCACCGGCGACCGTACCGGCACCCACATGGGAATCGGTCACGATATGCTGCCGCTCGGCAGCCACCATGGCGCGTTCTATGATCTTCGTCAGTGACGAGAGGAACTCCCCGCCAAAATTCACGGCCGCCGTGCGGAATCCCTTCCGCGCATATCCTTCCTTCAGCTGGTCCTCTTCCTCCCGCGTTGCCGATAGAGCCATGTTCAGGGCCACGCGGCCCACATCCACACTGTCATATTCTCTGCTCATGCTCCCATGCTCCATTCCTGTCATATGTAACGTATTATAGCAGTTTTCCTTCCCGGCGCAAAGAGCCCAGCCATAGAGAAAATGGATTGAAAAAATGAGCCCCCGCTTCTGCCTTCTCACAGGAAAACAGAACGGGGGCCCATCCAACAGGTCCACCGCGAAAGCCCTTCCCAACCTCACAGGGCCGGGGGCAGGAGCCAGGTGCCGGCAAACATGTTACGGCCTCAGGCCTGCCGGAACGAAGTGTCATGGAAAACACGATTCCGGACCAGAACAGATACATTCGGCAAATTCCGATTGCAGCGCTTTCAGATGTTTTGCCCGTATCCTCTGGACATGGATTATTATACTTTATTATGCATAAATAGTCAACAGTGGTACGGCATTTTTTGGAAAAATGATCCCGGCATCAAATCAATAGGCCCGTTTTCCATACACAGGATGGCTGGCTGGTTTCAGCGTGAGACGTTTGGCAAGTTCCACGGCCTCTTTGATATGAAGATCGGTTTTGCTGCCTTTTTCCTCATAGATGCACATCGGATCATCGACGCCGATTTCACTGCCCGGCATATAGATGTACTGTTCATTATCCGGATCGCCCAGGATGATCCCGGCCTTGAGTTCTTCTGCGATGACAACGGACATTTCGTTGTACCTCCTTTGCAGTATGGACCCATTGTATCAGGAAACAACTGAGGCCGCAAGATTTTAGCGTCAGGGCTTCTTTGATCCGGGCCCGGGAAGCTGCTATACTGGAAACAGTATACGCGACCGCTGGTTCGGGAAAGGAGATTACCATGAAGCTGCCTAATGGCATCTACGAAAAAATCATATCCAGAGAAGTGGAGCGAGTGCTGACGCAGGCCCTGGACCGCGGCGAAATCTGGGCCCGCATTGAAACGCCCGACCCGCAGGATGCAGCCGGCTATCTGGCATCCTATATCAAACGCGTCGTCCAGATCTGCCTGAAGAGCATTGCTGACGGGGATACCCGGATCCTGCAGCGGGCCGCTGCAGCCTTTTCGGAAGATCCCGATGCTGCAGGCGAGGACCAGCAACTGCTGACGGATGAGCTTACCCTGACGAATGCCGTGATCCGCCTGCTGGCTGACTGCACCAGCGGTCTGGGAAAGGACCTTGAAATCCCCCGGCAGGAATTTCTCCTCACGGAGCTGATGCACAAGCTCAACCAGACCGGAGCACCTCACAGACAGAGACCCGAAACATCTCTCTCCCGGTCTTTCCTGTTTACAAACAGCCAGAAGGATATCTCTCTCGTATCAGAGCTGCGAAGAGAAATCGCATCATCGGACCGGATCGACTTTCTGGTATCCTTCATCAAGTTCTCGGGCTATTCCATGATCCGGCCGGAGCTGCAGCGTTTCACCCAAAGAGGCGGCAGACTGCGGATCCTCACGACAACGTACATGGGCGCCACGGATCCCAAGGCCATCCAGGAACTGGCACAGCTTCCCAATACGGAAGTCCGCGTTTCCTATAATGTAAAAGAAACCAGGCTCCATGCCAAGTCATACCTGTTTTACAGGGATTCCGGCTTTTCCACAGCTTATATCGGCTCATCCAATCTGTCCCATGCGGCCATTGCGGACGGGATGGAATGGAACATGAAGATCACACGGCAGGACATGCCGGATATCATGAGAAAGATGGAAGCCACCTTTGAGACGTACTGGCACTCCGACGAATTCAGACTTTATCATCCGGAAAACGGGGAAGATTATCAGGAACTGCAGCGTGCCGTCGATGCGCAGCGCCATCATGGAGAGAAGTCCGACGGATACAGGTATTCTTTTGAGATCAGGCCCTATCCATACCAGCAGATCATCCTCGATGCCCTGCAGGTGGAACGGGAAAGCCGGCACCATTACCATAATCTCATCGTCGCGGCAACTGGAACGGGCAAGACAGCGATCGCCGCTTTTGATTACAGGCGTTTTGCCCGGTCGCGGCAGGAAGGCGCCACGCTTTTGTTTGTCGCCCATCGGGAAGAGATCCTGAAACAGGCACAGTCCTGTTTCCGCCAGGTCATGCGGGATCCCGGTTTTGGCGGACTTTATGTCGGAAAAGACCGCACAGAGGACCCATCCCATGTATTCATGTCCATCCAGTCCTTTGAAAGCTCCGGATTTTGGAAACGGATGGATCCCGCCTATTATGACATAATCATCGTCGATGAATTCCACCATGCTGCCGCAAAATCATACCAGCACCTGCTCACCTGGTTCAAGCCCCGGATCCTGCTGGGCCTCACGGCGACGCCTGAGCGGATGGATGGAAAGGATATCCTGTCTTATTTTGACGGGCACATTGCCGCCGAGATCCGTCTGTCCGATGCCATCGAGCGCCGTCTGCTCTGCCCGTTCCATTATTTCGGCGTGGAAGACCCGCTCGACCTCTCCCATATCAAATGGACGAACGGCCAGTATGATACGGGTGAACTGAACAGGCTTTTTGCACTGGAAAGCAGTTCGGCCCTGAAACGGGCCCATTCCATCCTGGATGCCCTGGACCGCTACACGGCGGATATCCACGCAATCAGGGGGCTCGGTTTCTGTGTTTCCAAAGCCCATGCGCGCTTCATGGCAGATTATGCCAACACACATGGCATCCCGGCCCTTGCGCTGACGAGCGAAGCTTCGGAAGAGGAACGAACTTCCGCCCGGACAGCCCTGGAAACAGGAAAGATCAATCTTCTTTTCGCAGTGGATCTTTTCAATGAGGGTGTCGATATCCCGTCCATCGATACCGTCCTTTTCCTGCGGCCCACGAACAGCCTGACCATTTTCCTGCAGCAGCTCGGCCGCGGGCTGCGCCTTTGCGAAGGGAAGGACTGCCTGACCGTCCTGGACTTTGTGGCCCAGGCCAATAAAAAGTATAATTTTGCAGCCCGGTTCCAGGCGCTGCTCGGCAGACGCCCCGCTTCCATCAAAAAAGAAATCAAAGACGGATTTCCCCATGTTCCCAAAGGCTGCTCCATCCAGATGGAAGAGATTGCCCAGAAAAGAGTCCTGGACAATATCAAATCCAGGCTGCGGCGCAATGAATATTACAAGGAACTGATCCTTGAACTGCACGAAGTGTCGGGCCGCGTACCCACACTGGAAGAATTTTTCCGGGCTGCCGCTCTGGACCCTGGGACATTTTACGATGGCAGCCGTTCCTATTCCCGGCTCTGTGCGGAAGCCCGGGTGATCCCGTACTTTGCTCCCGTTCCGGAAGAGACAGCCCTTACGCGGGCCTTTCCCCGCCTGCTTTCCATCGATTCCCCGCAGTGGCTCAGCTTTGTGCAGCAGGCTCTGCAGAAGTGGCCGGCCAGTCTGTCGCCCCTCGAGTCCCAATATGCCCGCATGTGGCAGTTCACGATCAAAGCCAGCGATGAGGAAGACGCCGGACAGTTCTTTGCCCGCCTCCGGAACCTTGGCCCGTTGACAGAAGAGCTGAAAGCACTGCTGCAGCACCAGTATGACAGTTTCACGGTGCTTCCCGGTAAAGCACGGCTCCCCTATCCCTGCGCCCTGGAAATCCACTGCCATTATTCCCGGGACCAGATCTTTGCCGCCCTGGGGCTCAAGAATCCGGCCAGCGTCCGGGAAGGCGTCAAGTATCTCCATCGGGGAAACAGTCACGTTGTCACAACGCCGACGGACGTCTTCCTGGTGACACTGAATAAATCAGAAAAGGAATTCTCGGACACGACCCTTTACGATGACTATTCCATCGACAGCAGGCATTTCCACTGGCAGTCCCAGAGTACGACCGCGCCGGATTCCCCTACGGGGCAGCGTTATATCCACCAGCGGGAAAACGGAAACATCGTGCTCCTTTTCGTGCGGGAATGCAAAAAAGATGCCCATGGAAACGCCATGACTTTTGCTTTTCTGGGACCCGCACACATCGAGACCTGTTCCGGCTCCCGCCCCATGACCATCATCTACCGGCTGGAGGAACCAATCCCGGCGCAGTACATCCGCATGACCGACAGCAGTGGAGTGCTGTAAGCATGCCGGAAAAGGATCCGCCGTTTCCGCATTTCGGCTTCCGGGCTGCGGCGCAGAGCATCCCGCAAGAGAACCGCTGCGGATTCCGGACACATTTTTCTGCTGCCTTCCCTTTTTGCTGACGCTTTCGATATGCTAAAATAGACAGTAAAAATCATCGGTTTGGACCGAAGCCGGGCTGAAAGGATGGAGAGCAATGCGAATCGATTATCACATGCATTTTGAAAAAGGATCATATGATGCGGACTGGGCAGAGGGCTTTTTTGAAGCGGCCCGCAAACGGGGCCTGTCGGAAATCGGCATCTCCGAGCATTCCCACACGTTTCCGGAATTCAGGGAACTTTATTACCAGGATCTGATCCTTGATGATTCTTTTATCGGCACATTCCAGCAAAAATGGCTCAGGACGAATAAATTCAAGTATACGCTTGACCAGTATTTTGCTTTTATGCACAAGCTGCAGGAACGCCACGCCGTAAAGATCGGCATCGAGGTATGCAATTTTCAGGACCAGGACAAGGTCCGGGATATCCTGAAGCGATATGACTTCGATTACATCATCGGTTCCGTCCATTTCCTTCATGGCTGGGCCTACGACTCCTCCGAAATCAAGGCAGAGTGGGACAGGATCCCGCTGCGGGATATCTACGAATGGTACACGGAAGAAGTCGAAAAGCTGGCGGCTTCCGGCCTGTACGACGTGCTCGGCCATCCCTTCAATATCCGGCTGTTCCGGTATCTGCCCGATTTTGATGTGACGCCGTATCTTCTCCGGGCGGTCAAAGCGCTGCAGGAGGCCCATATGGTCATCGATGTCAACACGGGGACGTACTACCGGTATCCGATCCATGAGATCTCCCCGTATCCGGAATTCATGAAACTGGCAGCGCAGTACGGCCTGCCCGTCATCACGACGTCCGATGCCCACCAGCCCGAAGACTGCGGCCGGTACAACCAGCTGGCGGTGGAGTATGCAAAGAGCTTTGGCTATACCGGAAGCATCCGTTTCTCAAAACGGCAGCGCAGCCTGGTACCGTTCGACTGACGGCAGCAGGGTGATTCCCGGCTCCGGCAACACGGATGCCGTCCGTCCAGTGCTGCGAAAGGGAGCGGAGAAACATTTTCCATTGCGGTCTACCCCTGCAGTCCTGCCCTGCTGGAGTCAGTTGTTTCCGAAGACTGCTGCCCTGCAAGGTGCTGCCGGACGCCATACCCGTTTTCCCTGAATCGGCTGTCCAAAACCAGGAACGAAGAGGGACGGACCCGGATCAGATGCAGCGGTGCAGGCAGCTTATCCAGTTTTTCCAGAGTCAGGCCGATTTTTTCCGCAGCCTTCAGATATGTCTCTGACAGATAAGGAACAAGTCCACCCGTTCCTTCACACTGTACGGCCCTGACTTTGCCGAGTCGGAAATCCGGATCGAATACGGTAAGACCGACGTTAGCGTTTTCAGCCAGGGCCCGGAACTTCTGACCGCCTTCCGAAAAAATCCAAAAACACCCGTCATGCCAGGTATATTCGAGCGCCGTCGCCCGCGTAAATGTCCTGCAGGCCGTAGCCAGCACACAGAGGCGGTGAGTCCCGAGGAACTGATCCAGTGCTTTTTGCACAGCTTCCCCGGGCATCTTCTTTGCATCGGTGTCCACCTTCTCCCAAAATACGGCTGCCTCTTCATATTCCTGCTGCAGATTCATAGGAAATACCTCCTTATAATTAGTTTTAACTAACTATCATAGTATCAAAAGTACCCGATTTCTGCAAGATTCCTTTTTATTGCGTCAAAATCAAAAGCATTACCGCATATAGTTTGCTTAAACTAATTCTTTCCAGTACAATAAGGATAAGATATCCGGTCCCATGGATTCCCGGCTGCCGGCAAGGAGGCGCAAAGCAAATGCGGAAAATATCCATTGAGAACAATACCGTACAGGAAACACTGATCGTCCCTCTTTATGCCAGGAAGCGGGGCTGCGAACTGTTTCCGCATGTCCTCCGGGATCCCTGCGCTGCCGGGCTCATCAGCCGTCTGGATTGCGATTTTTCCAGGCTGGAGCAGCACAGGGACTCCTTCCTCTGGAAATTCGGTGCCCTGGAAGGCATCCTGCGCAGCCGCGATATCCTCTGCGAGATGGAGCAGTATCTTTCTGGGCACCCCGATGCCGTGATCGTGAATATGGGATGCGGACTGGACCGGACACCGCTTTTGAGCAAACAGGTTGTCCTGAAACTGTACAATATTGATCTGGACAGCGTCATAGCCATACGGAATGAGCTGCTCCCGCCCCGCAGGAACGAAATCAATATCGCTTCCGATTTGACGAAGGATGCCTGGATGGAACGCATCGATGCATCCGGCGGCATTTTTCTCTTTGCTTCCGGGGTTTTCATGTATTTCAGAGAAGAAGAAGTCAGGCAGCTGATCCAAAAGCTGAAGGATTCCTTTCCCCACGGCTGCCTTGTCTTCGATACAGTTGGCAAACTGGGCATCCGGGTGTTAATGAAGCACACATTGAAAAATATGGGGATCCCCGGTGTGGATGGAGTCTTTTACAGCGACTGCCCTCTCCGGGACTTTGGGAAAGGAAAAAATGGCAGCCTGTCCGTACGGAACTTCCTGACCGGGTACGTAAATCTGGAAGAGGAAAGCATCCCGTTTCTTCTGCGCAAGGCAGCTGCCCTGTCCGACTGGCTGTTCCGGATGAGGATCTGCCGCATGGAATGGTGATGCGAAAGGAAACAGGTTCTTTCCGCCAGAGATTCCGGCCGCCTGCAGTACCATCACTTCGGCATCAGGGCCTCCGCTTACGCCGCTTTCTGTCCGTGTCTCCGTAATCCATGTCTTTCCCCCTTACAATGGATTGACAAAATTCTAAAAATTCTCTTGACTTTACCGTATTTTCCTGTAGAATGTGGAGTAACAACAGAATTTCCCGAAAACAGTAATGACGGAATAAAGTAATGCGGTCGAGCCTTTCAGAGAGTCCCCGGGCGGTGTGAGGAGACAGGCAGGATGGCACGAAGTTCATTCCCGAACTGTATGGCTGAACGAAGAGTAGGCTGTACCGGACTGGCTGCCGTTATCCGGCCATGAGTTGATCGATTCAAGATAAGTAGGGTGGTACCGCGGAATGATCCGTCCCTTGTGTACCGCCCTTTTTTTATTCTTATTTCGATAAATTGGGTGGTACCGCGGCCAAAGCCGTCCCTTTGAGGGGCGGCTTTTTTTATTTCGGGAAATATCTGCATTCAGAGAGGAGATTTCAATCATGGGAACAGCATCAATCCAGATCATCATCATTGTGGCGTATATCGGGGTGCTCTTCGGCATCAGCTGGTATGTCAAACGACGGGCCGCTGCATCAGCCGAGGAATACGTACTGGCAGGGCGTAAACTGACGACCCCGCTCATCATGGTATCCATCGTCGGCCTCGCCGTCGGCGGCGCGTCCACAATCGGCGTGGCAGAACAGGCTTATAAGGTCGGTCTCTCCGCTGGCTGGTATACAGCAGCCTGGGGTATCGGCGCCATCGTCATGGGACTGACGGTTGCCAAAAAATACCGCCGTCTGAACATCACGACAGTCCCGGAACTGCTGGAGCGCTATTATGACCGCCGCAGCATGGTGGCCGGCATTGCCTGCCAGGTCCTCGTGCAGCTCGTCATCATGAGCATGCAGTATGTAGCCGGCGGTGCAATCCTGGCGTCCCTGCTGCCGCAGATCTTCACACCCTTCACGGGGATGCTGACCAGTGCGGTCGTATTCATCGGCATCACTCTGATCGGCGGAATGTGGTCGGCCAGCCAGTCTAACATCCTGAACGTGACGCTGCAGTACATCGGGATCACCGTGGCAGCGTTCCTGATCCTTGCGATGGTCGGCGGCATCGACGTTGTCGCCATCAAGGCACCTTCCCTTACTTCGCTTGATTTCATCAGCGGCGTGGGTCCCATGACCATCATCACCTGGATTGCCGTCCTCGTTACGGTGAACCTGTCCCTGCAGGCGATCATCCAGATCACCCTGGGCGCCAAAGATGTGAAAACCGCCCGCAAAGGCTTCATCATCGGCGGTTTCGTCATGCTTCCCGTCGGCTTCATTTCCGCACTGCTCGGCGTGATCGCGGCGGAATTGTATCCGTCCATCGCCCCGACCCAGGCACTGCCGCAGCTGATCATGTCCCTCAATCCATGGATTGCCGGCATTACCCTTGCTTCCCTGTGGGCAGCTGACGTCAGCACGGCCTGCAACCTGCTCCTTTCGGCCGCGACGCTGTACTCCCACGATATCCATAAACGGTTCATCGAACCGGAAATATCCGATAAAAAATATATGAAAGTGACCCGTACAGCCGTCCTTCTGCTGGGGCTGCTCACACTGGGCTTCGCTCTGACGATCAGCGGCATCATCTCCACGCTGATGGCCGGTCTTTCCCTGATGACCGCCTTCGCAGTGATCGTCCTGATGACCATGTATGCTCCGAAATACTGCGCCCGTCAGGCTGCCTTCTATACCATCATGGCCTCGATCATCGTCCTGGTGGCCTGGATGTTCGTGCCCGCCGTGCGTATCCTGCCCCACGTGATCTACGCGGAATGGATCGTATGCAGCCTTACCTTCTGCGGCATCAGCCTGGTTTCGAATAAAGCGATTGCCAAGGAAACAGCGGTGGGAGTCAATCAGTAACGAGTCTCTTCCTTCTCCTCTCCTTTCATGCCGTCCCGGTACGAAACGGGTAACGGCACAGAATGCAGCAACTGATATAGGCTAAAAACAAAACACTTTCTTTCCGGGGCCCTGATGGTACCCGAAGAGAAAGTGTTTTGTTATCTTTTCCCCCTACACGGGAACTACTCCTTGCCGCAAGCTGCTTTAAAAGAGCACAGTCTGCCATTTTCCAACCCCCAAAAACCAATAAGAAGATCCTTCTCTGACGCCTGCAGGCCATGGCCTCTGTGGCAGCCCGGCTGAAAGGACGGATTCCACGGCAGCGAAAGGAAATCCGCATCGCTGCCAGCCATACAGCAGCATCGCAGCAATGCATCACAGCTTCACAGCCCCTGTCTTTTCTGACAGATATCCAGCCGCTTCCTCTCCCTGCCCGCCGGTCCTCCGCTGTTTCAGCTCGGTCAGCCATTTATTTTTTCCAGCTGCTGCCCGCGGCCATTTCTTTTCTGCACCAGAGCGGCAGCGAGCATGACCAGTACCACGTCAGGAAGTGTGCATCCCACCGGGATATCGAGCGTCATCAGGTAACGATAGCCTATGAAACCGGCGGTCCAGACAAGGATATTCCGCCAGGAGCAGGCTTCCTGATAGAAATCCCGCTTCCCGATCAGCACACAGCCGATCAGGACACCGGCCATGGGAGCGAATACGGAGCCGATAAAGTACAGGAATTCCGTGATATTGTCCATGGGATAACAGACTGCTGCAGCTGTCCCGATTACTGCAGTGAGGATGGCAAACTGTTTTTCCTTCCCGACGCCCTTGATGGCAGTCAGGGAAATCCCGGCGGAGAGTGCATCCAGAAATGTCGTCGTAACAGTGGAGAAGACGATGATGAAAAGACCTGCAGCCCCCAGCCCGGCTTTCAGCATAATGGTTCCCACTTCGGAACTGCCTGCAAACAGGGCAGCACCCATTCCAATCACGAACATCCAGCAGCTCACGAGGTTATAGGAAATCGTGGAAACCAGAGTAGCCTTTTTGCCATCCGCAGCGTGGCAGGTATAATCCCCCACCACAGGAAGCCAGGAAAGGGGCATGGAGATGGCGATTTCCAGAGCCGCTCCAAAAGAAAGGGTCTCTGCAGCTGCCTGCGGATGCGCACCTCCCCGGAAGACGATTGCCGAAAGCACCAGCGTCAGGACAAACAGAGCTGTCACGGCGATCCGGTTGACTTTGGAAAGACCGCCCGCGCCCAGTGCGATCCACAGCACAATCAGGCCGCCGATCAGAAAGCAGGCAAGGGTGTGGGACCCGCCCAGCAGCGCCTCCGATGAAAGAGCTCCATCATAAATCATGATGGCCGTCCACCCGATCAGCTGGATGACATTCAGCGCGGCAAAGAACAGTCCGCCTTTATGTCCGAATGCCATTTTTACTGCTTCCATGGCGGTGCGGCCCGTTCGGGCACTGATCAGCCCGACCAGATAGAACAAAATGCCGCCCAGCAGATGTCCCAGCAGGATCGCTTCGATGGCTCTGGTCATTCCCAGCGGGGCCAGCAGGGTGCCGGCCAGTATTTCTGCAATCGAGACACCGGCGCCAAACCACAGCGTTCCATTATCGAGAAGTGATGTTTTTGCATTTTCCATATCCATTCCCACTTTCTTTTAAATATCCTTTTATATTGTTCTGCTGCTAAACTGCCGCGTTTTTCCCGGTTTCCTTGCATCCCTCATCTGGATCTGTGCTTCCAGAACAGATAAAAGTAGGAAACTTCCAGCACACAGCAGATCATCCACCCGACGGGATAGCCAAATCCCACGGTCAGCGGGGTATTGCTGATGAAGCGGGTCATGATGAACAGATAGACCTGACGCAGGAAGACGAATGAAAACAGCATGATGGCCATGGGACCCACCGAATCGCCCCGGCCCCGAAGGGCTCCGGCGAGGACCTGATTGACACAGTTAAACAGCATGAAGAACAGGTTGACCCGGATAAAACTGACACCGGATACAATGACGCCGTCATCCGATGTGAAGAGGCGCAGGGCCGCGTCCGCAAATATCACAAGGAATACGGTAATGGCCCCGGTAATCATGAGGCTCAGGACAATGGAGGAAACGGTGCCGTCATCAGCCCGTTTGTTTTGCCTCGCGCCCACGTTCTGGGCTACAAAGGTCGTCGAAGCCATCGCCATGGACTGCACCGGCAGCATGACGAACTGATCGATCTTATTGTAACAGCCCCACCCTGCCATGACCGTGGCACCAAAAAAATTAATGTAGGACTGGACAAAGATATTGGAAAAAGCGGTGATCACGCTCTGGACAGCAGCCGGAAACCCCACACGGAAGATCTCCTTCATCAGAGCATGGTCAAGGCACAGATCCCTGAAGGAGAAATGGTATATGTCCCGGGTCCTCATCAGGACAGCCATAGTGGCAAAGGCGGAGATGAACTGGGCAAAGACCGTGGCATAGGCGACTCCGGCAATGCCCATATGGAACACAAGGACAAAGAGCAGATCCAGGATGATATTGAGGATGCTCGTAAGGGCCAGGAAATACAGCGGCCGTTTCGTATCGCCCACGGCCCGGAGGATGCCGCTGCCCATATTGTAGAGCAGGAGACCCGATACACCGGCAAAATAGATCTGGAGATAAAGCGAAGCCTGATCGAATACATCCGCAGGCGTTTTCATGAAACGGAGCATGAAGTGATTGGCACTCAGGAAAAAGACCGTAAAGAACAGGCACAGGATAAAAGTCGCTGCCATCGTGGTTTCCACGGCCCGATGGAGCGTGCGGTGATCCCTAGCGCCAAAATATTTGCCGATGATGACCGTGGCCCCGATTGAAAAACCGTTAAAGAAGAAAACTGACATATTGGTGACCATCGTCGTGGCGCTGACCGCTGCCAGTGCCTCGGTCCCGACAAAATTTCCCACTACTATGGAATCGACTGTATTATAAAGCATCTGAAAGATGTTGCCGATCATCAGGGGCAGAGCAAACTCCAGGAGAAGTCTGGGGATGCTGCCGCTTGTCATATCTTTCGTCGTCGTATGGACCATAAAAATGATACCTGCCTTTTATTTTGCTGCGCCCTGGCACAGCCTGTCTTTTTACTATGATACGCCATGGATCCCCTTTGTGTCCATTCCAAAAACAGTTCCGGACCCTGCAGGCGCCGTCAGGAGTGTCCCCGTCCTTTTTCCATATTTTAGGGAAATTCCCGGCAGACAGTAAAAAATCGTGGCCGCCACCCTGAAGTGACAGCCTCGGATTCTGTTATGCCCACCAGTCTCGAAATGATCTTTTATTTATCCAGCCCTTTTTCATGGAGCCAGGAGAGGGCCAGCTGCTGGATCTGCTGATTGTTCTTTTCCTGCATGAGGAAGTGGGAATTGCCCCGGATGCCGATATCCGGAAGATGGACCAGCGTGGCATCGCCGCCATGACGGTTGATGGCAGCCACGAACTGCTGAGCCATGGCAAATTCCGTACCCCACTTGTCCTCGCCGACATTGTCGGAGCCAAGTTTGATATGGTCGCCGTAATAGAGGACGACCGGTATTTTCGTGAGCTTCAGGAAATCTTCCATCGGTACGCCGACAGCCGATGCGGACAGAGCTTTGAAACGTGCTTCCGTCACTTTCGGCATTTCTGTTTCCGGAAATACGAACGGTGTTCCTCCCGGTTCATAGGCAATGATGCCCCTTACTTTGTCCGTACGGATGGCCGTGCGCCAGCCGATGGTACCGCCCATGGAATGTGTGACGAGCACGGCACCGTCTTTCTGCCGGTTGACGAGCTGCGCCAGCACGTCAGCATTGAGGTCATTGTCCAGGGGCCCCGAGCCGATCGTCCAGCACTGCTGGAAGGCCTGATAATACTTGTCCCCTGCCGGGAACTGCTCATTGGGAACGGGATTGCCCTCTGCATCATAGTGGCCTACGCGGGAAAGGAGGTACAGCGTCTTATCTCCATACATCGGGTTTCCCGCCCATGGCGTATCCGGAGTGACGGCTTCCGTGGACAGGTTCGCTTCTCCGCTCCGGGGCTGATCCACCAGATACACACTGTAGCCTGAGCGGACAAACAGGGTTCCGAACCCTTCCCGTCCATCGGGCGTGGATTCCCAGGTCCGTTTGGACTGGGCGCCGCCATGCTGGAAAATCAGCGGCAGTCTTTTCGCCTTCACAGGTTTCTGATATTCCACATAAGCAAAATCGCCGTAGGCACGCTGGCCTTCCGGTGATGTGAAATTTTCCTGGGCAAATGTGCCGGGATGCTGTTTATACGTCCCGCCGACTGTAAATGAACCCTGTTCCGCAATGACCAACGGCTTTTTCGCAGCGGCTTCACTCGGTGCTGCCGCATAAATTCCCAGAGAAAAGATCATTCCCAGGATAACCGCCTTTGCTGCCTGCTTTGTGCTCATCTTTAGAAAACTCCTTCCCCGGATCCTTTCCATGCTGGTACGATGCCAGTTTCCAGGCAGATCCACCCTGTATCGATCTGTCCTTTTTATTATATGCCCTGTCAGATGATTTCCGAGATAAGAATTTTATATGTCTGAGCGCCATATTCCATCATAATATCTGATTTCACGGAATGGGACATAAAGAAAAAGACCATGGAAAGTGCTGAAATATCCAGTACTTTCCACAGTCCCCGTTTCCGTGCCGAAGCCTGGAGGAAGACTGCCTCCAGTCCGGGCTCCTTTATTTTTTCGCGGAAGGATCGTATTCCTTCAAATACAGACAGGTGAACAGTTCCCGGCCGGTCTTTGTCCTGAACAGCCGGTTAAACAGTGCTTCATCCTGTTTCCGGTCCATACCGTCTTCGTAAGGATTCACCAGCATATCCGCTTCTGCCAGGATCTGGGCATCCGGACCGTCGATGGAGGCGTAGGAATGGTGATGCCCGATGAGCCACAGGATGCGTTCCCGATCCTGTCCTTCGACACCGGCTGCTTCCAGAATGGGCCGTGCCGCTTCCGGACCCAGTTCTTCCTGGATTTTCCCGTCATTGCGGCCAAAACGGATCTCTCCCTGATGGATGCCGATATCATGGAGATAGGCTGCTGCTTCCAGACGGAAAAGTGTTTGGGGATCCAGTCCTTCCCCCAGTCCGATGATCCGGGCAAACGCATGGACCTTCAGCAAATGATGGATCCGTTTCGGATCCCCCTGATCATAAGAAAGAACTGCCCTGCAGATTGTTTCCAGCTGTCCCATAAAAATCACGCCCTTTCTGACAGGTTCCATTATAGGGCACAAGGCCGCAGCACGCAAGAAAATGCGCAGGGCCTGCCTGCCGGTTGGATCCGGAGGGCAGTGAAAACTGTCCGGGCAGCTGCGGTGACCTCCTTCCCGGCGTCCTTTTCCTGCCTGTCATTCCGGAAAGCAAAGCAGCCCCCGCCTGAGCCGTGAGGCATCTGGAAGCTTCAGCGCTTCCCCGTAAGATGGTTCATGCCGATCAGCACAGCGGTAGTAAACAATACGCAGAGCACTGCCATCGCCATGCCCACGGACACACTTCCCTGTTCGAATTCACTCAGGATGAAAGTGGAGACGGTAAGAGTATTCGGAGGAGCGATCAGACTGGAAGCAACCAGTTCGCGGAACACGATGATGAAGGTCATCATCCAGCCTGCCAGGATGCCCTTCATCACCAGGGGAAGGGTGATCCGGCGGAACACATAGCCCCTGCTCCCGCCGCAGACCCGGCCTGCCATCAGGAGGCTGCCGCTGATCTGCATGAGAGAAGACGAAACATACTGGATGGAATAAGGCAGGAACATGACGGAATAGACAAGGACCATAAAACCAAGTGTGTTGTAGAGCGGTACGAAGGCATAGATCTTGTTCCAGAAGAGCATCAGGCCGATGACGAGTACGATATTCGGGATCATCTGAGGAAACAGAGCGAACCCTGAAATCACCTTTTTCCAGCGGCCGGCTTTCCGGATAGCAACGACAATGAGCGTGCCCGCAATACTCACGAGGATCGCAGAAGCCACGGCCAGCGCCGTACTGGTCAGCAGGGCATCGAGTCCGCCGTCACTTTCCGTAAGCAGCGTCGCATAGTGTTCCAGGGTGAAATTTCCCGGTGCCAAACCGAATCCCCGCAGTTTGATGAGTGAAGTGGAGAGGACGGAAAAATACGGGATGCCGATGGTAACGAGCATCAAGAGGGCGATGTAAGCTCCGCCGGCCAGTGTCACGAAACGGGAGGAAGTGCTGCCGGAGCGGTTCCCCTTGCCTCCGACCACGGCATAGGTATTTTTATCCGTCACATACGTCTGCAGCAGCCACATGACCATGCAGATCACCACGAGGACGGACGAAAGGCTCGCCGCCGTTCCAAAATCAATGGGCGCCGTCGAGGCAAAACGGTGGATATCCGTCGTGAACACAGCAAATCCAATCCGGCGGCCCAATGTGGCCGGCGTGCCATATTCGGACAGGGTCTTCACAAAGACCAGCAGCATGGCAATGGCAAAATTTCCCTTGAGGAGCGGCAGCGTGATCTTCCGAAGCCGGTATCGGAACCCGGCACCGCAGATACGGGCGCTTTCATCCAGATTATCCCCCAGATTCAGGATCGCGTTTTTCAGGATGGTCGTCATAAAAGGAAAGGAATGGAAACTCATGACGAGAGTCAGTCCGGCAAGGGACAAAAAAACTTCCGAGAGATGTCCCGTGAAAGGAAAAAGCTGCTGGAACAGGCCCCGGCGCTGTACAAAGAGGATCCATCCCATGGACGCAATATACGGCGGCGTCATGAACGGGACCAGGAAGAGGATATCGAGCCAGCGGTATCTGGCAAACCGGCTTTTCGCCAGCAGAAAGGCCAGAGGCACCGCAAGAAGGGAGCTCGTCACGACGACCAGGAAACCCAGAAGCAGCGAATTGAACACTGTTTTCAGGTTCTCCGCCTGCAGCACGACATGGATGGCATGGGCCGGTGCAAAGCGGCCTTCCGGCATCAGGGCCTCTGAAAATACGGTCAGTACGGGAACCAGGATGAAGAAAAACAATAATGCTGCTATGAAAAAATATTTCGCTTTGATCTTTTTGTCCATAATGATTTTAAAAGAAGCTGTGAAAACCGGATTCCACAGCTTCTGCTCTTATCTGCAGTCTTTAGTCCGGACTTATTTGCACAGTGCCACGAGTCTGGCAGCATAGTCGCCGGCGATCTTCATCATCTCATCCCAGTCGTGCTTCAGCTGGGGGATCTCTTTTACATTCGGCCGTTTATCCGTCGTGATATCCCTGCGGCCCGGCAGCAGGTACGCATCGCAGACCAGTTTCTGTCCCTCGTCGCTCAGCAGGAAGTCAACGAACGCTTTGGCATTGTCCATGTTCTTACTGGTTTTCAGGATCATGGCAGGCCGCGGATTGATGATGGTACCGGATTTGGGGTAGTACATGGCCAGCGGCTCTCCCTTCTTGATGCTGCTGTAGGCGTTGTAGTCCACGCCGGCGATCAGGATGGCCTTTTCGCCGGTGGTGACGGCTTCGAGGGCGGCTTTGTTGGCACCGGGGATGGTCAGGCCGTTCTTCTGCAGGTTTTCAAAGGTCGTCCAGCCTTTCTCCCCTTTGGCATCCATGTAGCCTGCCAGGAAATCCTTGCAGGCACCGGACTTCTGCGGATCCGGGATGGCGATCTGATCCTTGTATTTCGGGTCAGCCAGCCCGTCCCAGTCCGCGTCCAGTTTGGGAATCAGTTTCGTATTATAGATGACTCCCACAGCGGAGGCACTGGTGCCGAACAAAGTACTGTCCTTGTCGACCCAGCCATCATACAGTTTGTCCGCATTGGCCGGTTTGTATGACGCAAGGTTTCCCTTGCCTTTCAGGGCCAGGCCGTCCGACCAGGATGCCAGAACGACAACATCAGCCACAGGATTGCTCTTTTCGGCCTCCAGCCGGGCCAGGATCTTTCCCGTCGTGCCTTCAAAGAGCTGGACTTTTACACCGGTCTTTTTTTCAAAAGCAGCCACGTATTTCTTGTTCAGTCCTGAAGGACTCGGCATATAGACGGTCACACTGCCGGAAAGTTTTTTGGCTTCCGGAGCTTTCTCCGCCTTGTCAGTCTTTCCGCCGCAACCGGTCAGAGCCAGGCACAGCACAGCACCCAGCAGCAATACAGTCAGTTTTTTCACAGTTTTCCACTCCTTTTTACCTGGTCGAAATGCAAAATAGCATCAGGATCCGCATACACGGGGAAGATTTCATCCGGTCCGTGCCTGACGGGGCTCGTCATTTCCCACTGCCGGCCTTCATAGTCGAGCACCATTTCGTACGCACTGCCAAGATACTGCACGGAGACCACGGTCACGGAAAATTTCCGGGAACCCGGAAAAGGATCCAGAGACAGTTTTTCCGGCCGTATCATGGAATCGTCATCGATCCAGTTTGATTTCCCTATGAAGCGGGCAGCAAACCTTGTCCGGGGATGCTGGTAAATTTCTTCAGGCGCCGCCTGCTGTTCCACCTTTCCTTTCTGGAGGAGGACGATCATATCGCTCATGCTCATCGCTTCCAGCTGGTCATGCGTGACAAAGACAGCGGAAATCTCCAGGGCCTTCGTGATCCGTTTCATCTCATGACGCATGCTTTCGCGCAGGATTGCATCGAGTGCAGAAAGAGGTTCATCGAACAAAATGCAGTCCGGTCTGCCGACAATGGCCCGGGCCAGTGCCACGCGCTGCTGCTGGCCGCCGGATAGTTCACCGGGATAACGGTCCTCATACCCCGTCAGATGGACCGTTTCCAGGGCATCCCGCACCCGGGCATCCAGATTTTCCGAATCGTTCCTGGCCCGCAACGGGAAAGCCACATTTTCGTATACCGTCAGATGGGGCCACAGCGCAAAATCCTGGAAAACGAATCCCAGGTTCCGCTTTTCCGGCGGGACATTGATGTGCTTCAGGCTAGAAAATACGCACCGGTCAGCAAAATAGATTTCTCCGGAATCGGGTGTTTCCAATCCGGCGATCATCCGTAAAATCGTCGTCTTGCCGCATCCGGAAGGGCCGAGGAGCGTCGTGAACTGCCCGTCGCCGACGTGAAGATCCAGATCTCTGATCTGGAACGCATCGGAATAAGTTTTGCAGACATGCTGCATATGGATATCCATAAATAACTCCTTTCCACAGCTGTTTTCCAGTATATCCGATGCCTGTAAATTCCAGGTAAAGCCATGTAAAATTTATGTCAGGAAGAACCGGCCCGGTACCGGCTTCCTGCCGGATCTTCCTGGATCCGAACACTTCATTCGGCAGCGGAGGCACAAAAAACCGTACCTAACAGCTCTGACAGCTCAGCCCGTCTGCACTCGCTCCGGGAGAATCGGTCTTCCCTTCGAAATATAAAAATCCGCTGCAGGCAAAACGGCAATGCCGTTTGCCAGCAGCGGACCAAACGCTGAAGAGTATCCGTATCAAAAATTCCATATTTCTCCGGGTGAAAGGCAGCGGGCATCGATGCCAAGACCTGAAAGCCGCTCCAGGACAGCAGTGCAGTCGGCACGGGGTGCGTGGAAGAGCACAACCCGGCGAGGCCGGAGGATCCGGATGCCGTCCAGCAGGTCGCCGGCATCGAAATGCACCTTATAGATGATGCGGCAGCGCCGGATCCGGATGCCATTCTCACGGCAGTATGCATCATCCCACAGCAGACTGCCTTCCGTGCCCTTTCCGGTATGGCCGGTCACAATGACCTTGCTGCGGGCATCCCCTTTCAGAGCATTGTAATAGACAAGCCCCTGCGGCGCTGCCAGCATGCCGTCCTGCGAAAGGATGAGAGCCGGACCCTTTTGTCCGCAGACGGCATGGCGCTCCCCATCGTTTTGGACATAGTGCACATTCTCCGCTGCGGGCAGGGAGACCCCGTCCTGCAGCCAGTCCTTCCGTTCCAGCAAAAAGCTGACGTACTCCCGGAATTCCGTATCGGCATAAATGGGGACCTGTGGAAAAGTGCGTGCCACAAGCACCAGTAAATCGGCACCGCGCCCTTTGGGAGGCAGCGGCAGGAGCACTTTGCCGCCAGCGCTGAGAGTGCTGCGGATTTCTTCCAGCAGCCGTCCCGTCTGTTCTTCCTGGCGCATGGTGCTGCCGGCGTAACCGCAGTCCAGGATGACCGTATCGGCCGGTTCCGGCCTGTCTTGTTTCAGCAGGAGCGGGTGGCTTACAATATCACCGCTGTAAAAGAAGCGGTGCCCGTCCAGAGTAAGAGCAAACCACAGACTTCCCAGCATGTGTCCGGTGCGTCCGCAGCAGACAGTCCTGGCGGTTTTTCCCTTCCCTGCAGGCAGTGTGTTCCACCCCGGCCACAGCGGCACAAAGGAAAGGGCACGCACATCCGCCTCGTCATAAGGCAACCGGCCTCCCCTGTTCCGGACAAAGCGCATCCATTTATGGATATAACTGTATACGGACTCGATGGATTCTTCCGAAGCACAGACCGGTCCCCTGTAGCCGTAACGGGCAAGCAGCGGCAGCGCGGCACAGTGGTCTTCATGCACATGGGACAGGAACACGGCCTCAAGGGACTGCACCAGCTCTCTTGTCAAAAGCGGATAGTCTCCAACGCGGTCTCCGTACACTTCCCGTTTTACGCCGCAGTCAAAGAGGAAACATCCCGTATCATCGCTCACGGCATAACAGTTCCGCCCGTTTTCTCCGCTGCCGCCCAAAGCCTGGATTGTTGTCATAGTATCTCCTCAGTCATTTCTGACCCATATTTCCCTGCCTGCATCAGCACAGTCTGTTTCCAGACAGGGCTGCAGATTTCGTTAAAAAACTCCGCCTCGATTCGCTATTTTCCATAATAGGACACCATTGTAAAAATTTGATGTCAAAACATGATTTCCCGGCACAGCCGTACGCTAACAGCATGTGCGGCCCCGCCGCTGCCCGCTCAGGGACGGATCGTCAGATTCATGCTTCCCGGGTGTCCTTCCGGCTGGTCACATAGAGTTCATCGCCGGCCTGCAGCAGCGTATCACCGGACGGGATGAGAGTTTTCCCGCCGCGCTGGATGAGGACGATGAGCTCATGATGAAGAGAGAGTTCCGACAGCTTTCTATCCGTCCACTCATCGCTGTGGGACAGCCGCACTTTATGGAGGCCGCCGCTGTCCGTGCTGCCGCCTTCAGGGCCGCACAGGATGATTTCATCCCCCCGCTCCAGCACCGTATCGCCCTTGGGGATGATCTCGCGGCCGCGGCGGATGACAGCTGCGGCAAGGGAGCCGGGCGGCATGGTGATTTCCGAAAGAGTCCGTCCTTCCCAGGGATGGCCTTTCCCGAGGATGCACCGCACAAACTGCACGGGCATTTCCCGGGTGTAATCGTTGAATGTGGCCATGACATCTTCCGTATCATCGATCATATCCAGACGCCTGGCGGCAGAGGGAATCAGCGTTCCCTGCACAAGGATCGAAAAGAGGACGATGCAGAAGACCATATGATACAAATCATAAGACAGCTGAGCACCTCCGCTGATGGCAAGGATGGCAAACGCAATGGATGCGGCTCCGCGCATGCCGGCAAAAGAAATGAAAGCGATCTGGTTCAGAGGACGGCGGAGCGGTGCCAGCACCAGTGCTGTCGCGGCAGGTCTTGCTGCAAAAGTCAGGAAGAGCGCCGCCAGCAGGGATGGCAGGGCAACATGGGGAATACGGGAAGGATAGGACAAAAGCCCCAGCATGAAGAACAGGAGCATCTGCATGAGTCCCGTCAGGCTGTCGAAGAAACGGATGCTCGCCCATTTCCCGGGGAAATGGCTGTTGCCGATCAGGATCCCGGAGATGTAGACGGACAGATAGCCGTTTCCGGCAAGAGCCGCTGTAACAGCGTACGTCAGGAGCCCGCCGCCGAGAAGGAGCGCATTCAGCAGCGTCTCTTCTTCAATATGCAGTATGCTCAGAAGTTTTTTGATCAGAAAAGCAGAGAAAAAGCCCATGCCAAGGCCCACCGCCACCTGCAGCAGGATCATCCGTAAAATGGCGGCGGGCCCCATGTCCGCTCCGTTCATCAACGCAAGCACCACGGCCGTGGCCATGTAGGAAAAAGGATCGTTGGATCCGCTCTCCAGTTCCAGGATCGATGCAGTGCCGTACCGGAGGTTCATTTTGCGTGAGCGGAGGATGGAGAAAACGGAAGCCGCATCCGTCGAGCAGATGACGCTGCCCAGCAGCATGCCTTCCAGCACGGGAAGCTTCAGGACATACACGGCAAACAGTCCGACCAGTGCGGCCGTTATCAGCGTTCCTGCACAGGACAGGAGGACCGACTCCTTCAGCACCGGCCTGGCTGCCCTGAAATTCGTCCCCACGCCGCCATAGTACATGATGAGCACAAGGGCCGCACTGCAGACCCTGCCGGCATATGCATAATTGTCAAAAGGAATCTTGAAGATTCCGTCGGATCCGAACAGCATGCCCAGGAGGATGAACATAAACAGTCCCGGCACACCGGTCCTTCCAAAGACCTTGTCAAACAAAGCGCAGGAAATCAGCACGATTCCGATGAGCATGATAAAATGTTCCATATCTGGTTCCTCGATTTCTGGTTATTACAGAGAATCTCTGCATGCGCCTGCGAAAGAGCGCAAGAGTATATTTCTTTATTCTATCAGAAAACCGGCATTTTTCCTTATGAAACGGTTACAGTTCCCGAAATCTTCAAAATTACGGAGTCCGGACGGGATGCCGCATCAGGGGCTTCCTCCTGCTCATCCTTTACAGAAAAGGTCCCGCGGACAGATTGTCTGCAGGGCCTCATAAAACGGCAGGACGCTTTCCGGTTCTTCGCTTTACCTGATTTTTCCCACGATCCTTTCCGCCATCTCCGCAGCCCGCTGTGCGATGCCTTTACAGGCAAGGATGCTGCCGGGGGCATTGGCCGTTTCCATCAGAGCAAAATGGGGCGGCAGGATAAAATGCTTGTTGCAGTTCAGGGCATCGATGATCTGTTCAGCCACGATATCGCCGCCGCTGTAGCCGGACACGACGAGAGCAAAGACGCGTTTTTTGGCAAATTCCTTGAAGTCCGAACGAAAGAGAGCGGTCATGCGGTTAAAGAAAGCCATGATGTTTGCACTCACGGCATCATTGTAGTTGGGACAGGCAAAAACCAGGGTATCGCTTTCGGTGATGGCCGGATACCCTTCTTCCACCATGATGCCGCCGTAAAAGCAGTCGCCTTTTTCTCCAAAGTGCAGACAGGCTTCATAGCTGCAGCCCCGGCAGTCCACGACAGTGCCGTTGCGCAGGCTCACTTCGCGGATGGACGCTGCATCACCGATGGACTGGCGGATCATGCTCCACAGAAGGAGTGTATTGGAAGTCCTGCGGCTGCTGGCGTGGAACAGGGCAATCCGGTGCCGCCCGCCTGCCGGTTCCGGTGCACCCTGAAAAGCCAGCAAATTGCCGATCAGCTTTTTCACGGCATTTTCATAGGCTTCCTGATTGGCAATTCCCTGCACTTTGGCCCGGATGTTGAAATTGTACAGGGAACCCGTCGCCTCCACCAGAGGGGCGCCGGGAAAACCGCAGCCGGACCGGTTGGCGATGAAGATCATCTCCCGGCCGGCTTTTTTGGTAAAGAGTTCCTCCGCTCCATCCACGATCACGCTTCCTACACAGTTTTCCAGACAGTGGTGATGCTGGGAAATGTAAGCGATGATGTGGGCAAACCCCACACTGATCCCGCCGCGCGCCAGGTTCACGGCGAACAGGACCTGTCGGCGCGGTGTCTCTTTCCCCGGCAGCACATCCGGGAAAAGCCCGGCAAAAGCTTCTGCACTCCGCACTGCCAGATGGTCCACGTCCCGAAGCGCTTTCATAAGGACACCGTCCAGGCGCCGGGTATTTCCGCCTTCATCCCAGCCCATCTGAATGACATAGAGCATCGTAAAGCCTTCTTTCACGCATTGCACAAATTAATGTAGGCATTCCGGATCCGGTCATACAGCTGCGGACACAGCGCCGCGTCTTCATATTCAAAGCCGCCTGCGGTCAGACGGTTTTTGATGCCCAGAAAGGCACCGCGGGTCCCGTCTCCCAGGTACAGGGAACCGTAATGCCATTCGCCCCGCAGGGTCAGCAAAATGGAGATGGCCGCACTGGAAAGGGCCGGCGCGATATACGGTTTGTAGCCGAGATCACGCACAGCCAGGTTGCAGTTCACGACTTTCTGCGTCAGTTCCCGGGACAGGGCATCATTATAATGGATCAGGCTGTCCGCAATGACGAGATCCTGCCCGTGAGGCCCGAAGGCCCGTCCTTCCGTCAGATAATGAGTCAGACGGGGATCTTTTTCCGCATAGTAGCAGGCTCGGGCATTCATCACGCCAAGACCGTATCCCTGCACCTGGAAGGGCTTCAGATCCGAGCTTTCCAGGAAGGCGCGGCACAGGTTATCCACCGGATCGGACACGATGCAGGCCAGTCCTTTGAATCCCGCCGCTTTGGCAAGCTCTCCGAAATGCCGCACCAGCCCGCTGTTGGCCGCCAGCTGGGCCATGCGCATATCGCCTGTGGCTCCGATGGGCGGCGTGCCTTTGGTTGCACAGAAGATGAATACATCACACGTAAACAAATCTTTTCCCGTGATGATATCCACCGGCGGCAGTATCCGTTCTCCCGAGGCAAAGGGATAACGGATCTGATTGATTTCAATCTCCAGCCGCTGCAGGTTCTTTGCATTCAGATCGCAGATTCCGATTGAAGCGATCCTGTCAGCACCCAGCAGCCTGAGCCCGACAAGCATCGTCCTGCCCACATCGCCCAGGGCAAGGATATGGACACGGTTCTTTTCCCGCAGTGCCGGCCGTCCCTTCAGGGAAAGGGGCTGCTGCACCCCCGCCTCGGCGGGCAGATCACTGATATGGCAGCAATGGTCAGTCAAAACAATCGCTCTCCTTCCGCAAGCCGGAGCGGGTCATTCGCCGCCCCGGTTTTTAAGATAATTCTTCCAGCCCGTATCGCCCCAGCGCAGACGCACAAGCCGTTCGATATCATTTTCAATGAATCTTGTGGGATCCATATTGGCATCGAAGAGTACACCGATATCGATGTCCGGGATCCGGGGCACCGTGATGACTTCACCAAGCCGCTTCAGGGTCAGGCGCTTTTCGTAGAGAGCCTGGTATTCATCCTGCAGTGTTTCCATGATCAGCCGGGCATTCTGCAGACAGGTCAGGGAATAGCTGTATGCTGCGTCCGTGTCGCCGTGGTGGATGAACTGGGGTTTTACATAGGGCAGGATCAGGTTGACCGACGGATTCCGGTCGTACCCGCTGTAGTTGTTGGCATTGTCGATACTGTCCCCGCCGATGAAAGGATAACAGTCCCGCTCGTTCAGCCACATCTCCAGAGAAGGCAGGAAATAGGCACACTCGCACCGCATGCCCTGCTGGGCCATCAGATCCATGGCCGATCCGGTCATGACGCCGACAAGCACTTCCTTGACTTCCACATCGTTCTTTTTGAGGTACGGTGTCAGCATCCGCATCCGGTGTCCCTTTTCCAGCAGATCATCGATCAGGATGACAGGACGGTGGAAAGATTTGATGGTCTTCACCTGGTTGTCCACTTTTGCATAATGGTGCGCTTCGGCCAGGCTGAAGCCCTTTACGGCCCGGTTAAAATATTTTTCGATATGCAGTGCCTTCGTTACCGTATTGGGCACGAGCACGCTGCTCAGGGCCTTGCCGAAGGGCACGGTCATATACGGGCCGCGGCGTTTTTCCGGGTCTTCCAGAGTCGGCACGCCGTTGATGCGCGCCACTTTGTGGATGATGCGGTAGTGCATGGCACTGGTATTGAAGGACAGGATCAGTTTGCTCGGATAGATTTTCCGCATCACGCTGAGCAGGTTGTTGTGCGCCTTGTCCAGGGCCCTTTGCACCCGGATATTTTTATTGAAGGGATTCTTGATGGTGGTCTCCACGTCGCGGAAAATCACTACCGGCGATTCCAGATGCACTGCATAGAGCGGATGGGATGAACCTTCCGGTGCGATATCCACAAACCCCTGGCGGGTCAGTGCCGTAAAAGCCCGTTCATTGTAGCCGGACGGATCCACCGGATGGTAGACCACATAGGTAAAGTCCCTGTTGATCAGCTCCGTCAGCATTTCCGCCAGCAGGATCTCGCCCGGATTGGATATGCGGCTGTCCTCGTCGACGTAAAAATACCCCAGCGAAGCAATGCGCCCGGCAGCTTCCTCGCGGACATGCTCTGCCACGCGGGGATCCCGGAATTCCATCAGCAGATCCCGCATGGGGACCTGGTGCACTGCGCCGAAAGCAACGATGCGCTTGTCCTTGTCCCCCGTATCCACATACTGGGAACGGACCCGGCATATCCCTTCCCTCTCCTGCCACTCCAGATAGCGCTTCAGCAGCAGCGGATTGGCCCCCATCTCCTCGAGCTTCGGCTGCAGCGGGGCCAGATGTTCCCAGGTCCGGGCCTTGAATTCCCCGATGCCGATTTCCCGGGCTTCCAGCACATGCTTATAGGCCGGCTCGCGCAGATACAGATTGTTGGCATAGATGAAATTCTGGGCTACCGGATCGATCAGAGCGGAAATATCCCGGTTCTGGTCGATATTTTCACGGATCCGGGTGGAGCTGATATCCTCGTAGAATTTATCGAGCCTCAGATGGATGATATCTCCCTGGATCTTCTTTTCCGTCTCTTTTTCCTTCAGTTTGGCGGCGGGCGCATCCGTGTACCAGTTGGCACTTTCCCGGGTCTCCCGCTCAAAGATGATATGGTTCACCGTATGGATGGAATCCGGTGTCGGATCGAGACGGTAAGCCGAAGCATTTTCCACCACATCGGATCCTACGGCAATGTACAGATCTTTGTCGGCAAAAATCTGCTTCAGTTTCCTGACATCATCCGGATTGGCGATGTTCACGGGCAGATTCTCCGAAAACGGATAGATATTTTCCGTGTCCGCCACGGACATATTCATGATCTTGCGCCGCATCAGGCGGGGCTGTGTATGTTTGGACCAGGAAAATTCGTCAAGGGCCAGGTACACCACGAATCCCATGTCCCGGATCCTTTTGGCAACCGCCTTGTGGCCGCTGCTGAAAGGATCGAATGTACCGGGATAGAAACAGACTTTTTTCTCCGGAGTAAAGGCAAAGGAGCCGTGGCTTGATTCGGCCCGCCCGATGTACCGATACAGATGGTTCAGGACAGCCGCATTGCTGTAGAAGTCCAGCATGTTTTCTGTATTTTCATTCAGCAGGACCCAGATTTTCTTGCAGCTGTGGATAAAGAGGAAATCTTTCTGTGCTTCCGGCATCACCGGGCTGTGGAAGATATACGTACCAAGGTCCCGGAATGCGTCCCTGCTGAGTTCCTTATTGTAGTGGGCATAGGCCCGCAGGATGGCATAAAGCAGCCGCAGCTGCCGTTTTTCATTTTTCTCTTTTTCCCGGGGGAACTGGCTGTCAAACTGCCGGAAATTCTCCAGGACCACACCGATCGTATTGACAGCCGCCGTTGCCAGCTGGAAGTTGGTGGAGTCGATTTCCTCCTGGAGCGTACTGACAAATTCATCCAGTTCTCCCGGCAGCAGCTTCAGGATCATCTTCCCCAGATATTCCGGCACATATTTGGCAATCTGCAGGTCCCCGATCTCCAGGCCGTTGAACAGCTCCACTGCCATTTCATTGCGCTGGGCATAGGTCATGGAACCAGCAATGTCAAGCAGAGCCTCCCCCGCGGCCTGACGCACAGCGAGGTATTCGCTGACCTTCACCAGGTTGCACAGGTGCATGCCGAGATGCATCACATTGCCCCGTTCCTGCTGCCGTTTCAGGGCATGGCACATGAGATGGATATTGGCGATCTTGACCAGCCAGTGCGTACCGGTCTTCAGGTCCTCCAGAAAGAGGCTACTTTCTTTTTCTGCAAACTGCTGAGGACCCTCGGGCAGATGCATGACCCGGAGCAGCTGCTGGATAAAGACCTGTTCCCCCTCTTCTTTCCTGAAGAGATGGTGATTGCAGTAGAGAGCGGCGATCCGGGCAATCGTATTGCTGTCCCGCAGGGCCGTTGCAAGGTATGTCTTCACGATCTGGCAGAAACTCTCCGTAAGATCTTCAGGACGCAGGGACAGCAGCGCCTGCAGCAGGATCATCCTCTGTTCGGGCAAAGGGGAAGCGGTCTTGTAATACTCCTCGAGTACGGCCAGATACGGCGCAGTAGGATGCTTGTCCTCGGCGATATTGGCAACGGCCGTTCCCAGCCGCTCGTACCGCGTGGCCAGGACTGACCGGACAAAAGGCCCCAGGCAGGATCCGATCCAGGTCTTGTGCTGCTGGGTGTAACGCCGCCCCGGATCGATGATGAGAGCCGTATACTGTCTGAACAGCGTCAGGTTGGTGACTTTTTTCCGGGGCAGCAGCACGCCTTTGGGCAGTTCCTTCGTATAGCGCTCGTTGAAATTGGCAATGATCCTGCCCATCAGGGCCGCCGCCTGGACCCGGATATCTTCCTCGTGATGGCTCAGCAGTTCAAAGAGGAACTTCAGTGTCATCAGCTTCTGCTGCTCTGTCATATACGTCGAATACTCTTCGAAGATGCTGATATAGGTGCGCAGGCTTTTCCAGTTCTGCTCGCTGCGGGCTGATTCGATGAGATTGCCGAAATCGCTTTCACTGCGGAAAATGCTCATCAGCTGGATATTGTGGGCAATGGCGGAATATTTCAGCTGCTGCACCACTTCCGTCCCTTCCATCAGCATCTTTTCGCGGGGCTTCCGGACCTTTGCGGCGGCTGGGGCCTGGGAGAACGAGACGGGCAGTTCCACCGTTACGCCCAGTTCCAGCATGTAAGCCTCAAAATCCGCGAGCTTGCCATATACCTTCTGGTAACGCTGGCGCTTGGCACTGTCCACATCATCCAGCTTGCTGAGGATGATGTCGAATGCTTCCTTCAGGGTATAGAAGTGGATGATTTCCTGGTGCTGTTTGTTCCAGTAACTTTTGACCCTGAAATCCGCATAGATGAGCAGCAGAGACTCGACGGAAAGGTTTTCCAGTTCGAGATCCCAGACAGAATGGTTGGCTGCGATATGTCCCATCTGGGGCAGCCCTTCCCGTTCGCAGAACAGTTCCGTATAGTAATAATGCAGATACGGGACCCGCTTCTCTTCGCCCTTCTTGCAGCCGTATTTGCCGATATCATGGACTGCTGCCGCTCCCGCGATGAGAGCCACGTCGACGGGCACTCCCTGCTGGTGCAGCTGCCGCGCCATGAAGGTTGCCACATACGTCACGCCGCCGATATGGCCCAGAGCATTGAACGGTGTCACTTCCGTCCCCAGGCGCATGAACTCATAAAGGTACATCTCCCGCACCAGAGTGCGGAGCCGCAGATACTCCCGGGTATAATGCTCCTGGCGGACTTCCCTGGCACTCATGAGGACAAAATTCCGTCTGGGATCGAAAGGACAGTGGAACTTTTCATAATGATACACACCCCGCAGGATCTGGAGCAGGATGCGGCGGCCGGTCCCGTACCGGGCAGCGGCTTCCGGAGGCTCCGGTTCTGTTGTTTCCGGGAAGATCTGCCGCAGAAGGAAATCATAACAATCCCGCAGCCATCCTTTCTGCGGTTCATCGCCCAGAGAAGGCAGAAACCCTCTCAGGATGCCCAGTACGGCTCCGGCGGAAAACCGCCCGTCCGGTTCGGCCGCATTCTCGATCAGCACACAGGCTTCCTCCAGGCGGAGCTCACGGACCCGCTGCAGCATCTGCTCCGGAGTAAGGCCCAGCTCTTTACAAAAAGCAGGATCGCCCAAAGATCCCTGCAGGGCCTCCCACAAAGTCATTTTTTGTTCCATAGCGTTCATAAGATTCTCCCAAGCAATTCAGAAAGTTCCGTAAATGATGCTATCATTATATCACCCTGCGGGGCATTGCAGTTCCTGCAGCACTCGTTCAGCATGCCATACCGGTCAGCTCACAGCATCCTCTCTGCCTGCTTAAAGAACTGCTTCACGGCTTCTGCGATCCGGCGGTCAGCTTCCTGCCATTCCATATGATCCAGATCGCGGAACGTCAGCCAGCGGGTGTTCTCCTGTTCGAGCAGTTTCAGCTGATCGGCCGGCGCTGTACAGAGATAACATTCCCGGATCACCCGGCCTTCCGGCTCGCTGTCCGTGACCTGCAGGAGCGGTCTGTCCACCTGGACTTCAGCAGCCAGTTCTTTCCGGATGATGCGAAAGAGCGCAGACACGGGCTGCTCGCCTTCTTCCACCCGGCCGCCCGGAAATTCCCAGTGGCTCTGCTCCGTATTTTCACACTGCTCTCTGACAAGGACCCGGTCCCCTTTCAAAATCGCCGCGGATACAATCGTAATGGTTTGCAAGATCCATTCTCCTCCTGTACATTTGATTCTGTCCTCATTGTACCATAGAATGCAGCACCGTTCCGAAAAATGGACAAAAAACGGACGCATAAAGAGAACGGACGGACAGCTCGGGATACGCACGGTGCCATTTGCGACGGCAGCAGCACAGAACCTTCTGTTCCGGTTTGTCCCGGCTAAACACAAGCAGCGATGAAACAGGTATGCAAAACAGCAAAAAGGAAGATCCGTGACCGGTTTTTCCGGTCACGGATCTTCCTTTTTGCCGGATCCTGCTGCTCCGCAGCAGATCCGGAGCCGCCGCGGTTCCGGCAATCCCTCATGCCGCAGGGTATATCATTACTTCTTTTTATATCCGGAAATCATGGTCACACAAAAGCACACCACTGTCAGCCAGGCAAAGGTTTTATGGATCTTCATCTCAGTTCTCCCTTTCTTTCCGTCAGATACGTTCCGTTTGTACAGCATTCATTTACATACCATATAGTTTACTACTCCTAACCTGTTTTCGTCAAAACCTTATTCCCTGTCCTGGAGAATACCGGATCCTGTCCGCAAACAGGATATCCGGAAGCAAGCAGCGCACACGCCGCCGGTACGGGCGCTGCGCTTTTCTTCCCGGTCCCTTTCAGTCTTTGCTGCGGCTGCATTTTTCTGCATCCATGGCAAGGGCAAACATCAGTACATAGAGCGCATCTGCAGGATTTACGATATCCAGCACATACGTATCTGTCAGACGGAGCAGTTCCTTGCTGACGATGGCCACCGGACTGCCCTTTCTGTCCCGGATGGTATAATCCCATTCCATGAAATTGCCTTTTGCTTTCCAGCCTTTGAAATCCATCGTAAAGGATGGTGAAAACAGGGTCAGATTCTTCTTCACCTGGCCGATCCGCCTGCCGCTCTCATACAGCGTGAACCGAGGCAGCAGGGTAATGATTTTTTCCTTCACCATGCCAAGCTCCCGGCCGGAGGCATCGCAGATCTTAAGGCAGTGTCCCCACGCCAGCTGTCCTTTCACCACAAAAACCGTATTGCCGTCATCATCATAGATATCATAGCTGTCGAACCAGGAAAAAATCCTCTGACGGAACAATAATCTCATTACTGGACTCCTTTTTTCATACAGATGGGCAGAACCTTTCTTCAGCAGGTCTGCGTAAGCGCCTCTGCTTCTTTTACGAGGGCGGCTCCCAGGTCAAAAGCCTGCTTCAGACAAACGGGCCCGTATTTTTCCTGATAGGCTCTCTTGTCCGCTTCGGAAAATTTTGCCGATTCATATTTTGTGTAATCATCAAACTGCAGTGTATTATAAGCACAGAGCCTGTGCGGAACAAGCCCCAGCGCTTTGGAGGTGAAATCCTCATAGGGCTGCAGGCTGTCCTGGAGATGGACTTTCTCCGCCTGCTTTCCGGTCACGTTCATCGTATAGAAAAAGGCCGACGGCATCTTTTTCCCCAGTACGGACGGAATTTCCGTACTGTAGATATTGGTCGGAAAAAGAAACCGTTCCAGGAACGCCTGCAGCCCCGATGTAAGATTCATATGATAGATGGGAGAACCGAAAATCACGGCATCCGCCCCACGGACCTCCGCCAGCACGGGCGTCAAGGCATCCTGTACATAACAGAACCCCTTTGCCAGGCCTTTCCGTTTGCAGGCAAAACAGCTGATACAGCCTTTATACTCCAGAGAATACAGATCCACAAAAGAAATTTCTGCGCCGCCGGAAGCAGCGCCCGCCAGCGCTTCCTTCAAGAGGACGGCCGTGTTGCCGGCGCGGCGCGGACTGCCGTTCAGAGCAATCAGTTTCATAACGATCATCCTTTCCGTCAATGTCCACAAAATGGTGAAAATCCCGATGGAGCAATGAAGCAGTTTCCCCTTTCACAACCATACTGCCATGACCGGAAAAAACAAATTTCCGTCCTGCTTCTCCGCTGGCCGGACTTTTGCTGGAAGCGGAAGGACAGCAAATACGGCGGTACAGGAAATCCGTTCCCTATCCCGGCAGGCTGTACTCCTGTCATTATAGGAGAAATCCGGCAAGGAAAACGTGAAATGATTGAAAAAAGCGTGGAAATTTTTTCAATTTGCCTGAACTGCCAGCCTCGTCCCGGATCAGGACATCCTTTCAGTCCATCTCCTCTGCTTGCCGGATCCGGTCATAAACTTCCTGGACAGTATGCGAAGCCAGATCTTTTTCAAAATCAGCCTGGATGGTTTCCAGGGAACTGTCGAGCGCCTGATGGATCTGTCTGCCGACAGGACACTTCGGGTTCGGATTTTCGTGGAACCGGAACAGATCCTCCCGACTGCCTGTTTCCACTGCCTTATAGACATCGAGATAGGTAATTTCTGAGAGAGGCCGTCTCAGCGTAATGCCTCCGGGCCCGCGCTTTACATCGATGATGCCCGCTTCCTGCAGCTGGAGCATGATGTTCCGGATGATCACAGGATTGGAGCCAATACTGGAAGCCAGGAACTGACTCGTAATTTTTGTCTCATTCTCAAAATAGCGGGCCGCCGTCAGCAAATGCACAGCGATGGTAAACTTTGTAGAAATCTGCATGGATACCCCCCTCCCCGGGACTTTTCGGTTTTATGTAATATATTAAATTACATCTTTATTATAACAAAATCAATTGTAATTTCAACTCTTACATTCATGATTTTCCAGCTGGACCATAAGCAGGGCCGTCCCTTCGCTGCGGCAAGTCCGGCTGCCCGGCCGCTGGCCGTGCTGGCTGGATGGAACAATGACAGAAGCCGGACGGTGTGATCCATGCATCCGTGCCGTCCGGCTTGTATCCCTGTATGGTTTTATTTTTTTCCAGTGAAAATGACGTGCCCTTTTTTCCTGCATGCGGTTAAAAGGCGAACCGCAGCCCGGCGTCGATCTGCCAGTTTGTGTTGATATCGCCCATGGCAGAGCGCTCGATATCCGCATAGAACCAGGAATGATCGGACAGGGACAGATTGCAGCCAAAGCCCCAGGCCAGCCAGGTATCGGAGCCGTCAGTCGAATGCGAATAATACTGGCTGCCGTCGGCACTCGTCATGGCAATGCCCAGATCACCGGAAAATTCATGGAGCAGATCCAGTTTGACGTACCACTGGCCGCGTTTTGCCGGATTGTCCAGATGATATTCACGGCCGAACCGGAACCCCATACGCCCGATGAGGCTGTTGTTATTGTCCTGATTTACCCGGATCCCGTTGCTCATGGTATAGTCAGCACCCGAAATATGAGTATAAGTCAGTTCAGCCTGCGGTTCGAACATCCAGCCATGGCCGAACCGGTTTTTACGGCCATACTCCGCACTGAGGCTCAGCGCATTGTTGTCATAGTCGCCGGCTGCGCTTCCTGTTTGATCACAGGCCGTGAACTTATTGGTCAAATGGCTGTATTTCAGCACATAATCACTGTAATGGCCCTTATTCCCTTCCCAGCTGGCGTAGAGTGATGCGCCGTAACTTTTTTCCGAGCCATGGCCCTGATGATAAGCAGCATCATCATCGCTGTAATGGGCGGCGATCCCATACCATGCTCTCCCATCTCTGTCATTGTGGATTTGTCTGTCGAAACCGATCTGGTTGAAATGATATGTATTTTTGAACCAGTTCGAGCCACTGCCTTCGATTTGGCCGCTCTTATGACGGACCCACAGGCCGGTCTCCGTATCTTTATAGTCACGGAGTTCGCCCATGCGCTTGTTCAGGCTGTCGATTTCCAGCCGGGCCCGCTCCGTGGCATACGTATTGACCATGCTGGCCTCGATGACCGGGACGACGGGCTCCGTCTGTTCCCTGACAGCTGTGATGTACCAGTTGTTGCCATATTGATTCTGTGCGGTATCTGCAGCTACCACATTTTTTTCCACCGTCGGGATATAATCGTAGAGAAAGCCTTCATCGATCGTTTCCTGTTTTGTATAACCTTCAAAAGAGACATCGGCATCCGCGTCGGCTACCCAGACAGGCGTCGTCAGGCCCGTGAGCCTCTGCGGATCGACGGGCTGGATATAATGGGTGCCTTCGCCTTTTGCCACATAGACAAAATCGCTGCCGTTGCGTCCGCCATCGGGTGTGGCTTTCATATTCACATCCATCCGGAAAATACCGCCGCTGCCTTTCAATTCATCCACATGGAGTTCTTTGACAGCCGTCTTCTCCCCGGTGAAACTGTCGAAGCCATGCAGGTTGACGATGCCGCCGTCCTGTAAGGTAAGGGCCGTGATCCGTTCGGTCCCCACAGGATCCGTTTCTCCATTGACCCGATTCTGCTGATAACCGTCCGGCACCCACTGGGCCCCATTGGAAATCGAAAGATTCAGCGTGCCCAGCTTTTTGGTATCGGAATAATTTGCCTGCGATCCGTGCCAGTAGGACTGAGCATTGGCAAGTTTCATATTGATCGTGCCCTGTTTGGCATCAAGGTTGCCAATGATGGCCACGTCTTCTGCAGTACCGTCCACATTGATATTGACAGTCCCGCCATATTTGCCGCTTACAGCATCATTTTTAGAAACATCGGTCTCATACGTATCACTGTCATACAGTTTGGAAAAATTGTTGCTGTTCGTATCGATATAGACATGTTTCCCCGTCACATTGATAATGCCCACACCGCCTTCATTCAAGGCATACAGCCCGTTATTGGCCAGATAGGCACCATCTTCAAAATCGTCTCCTTTGGTGACGTAACTCCTGATATAACAGTTTCCAATATTGATAGTGGAACCACCGGCACGGACAGACGTGACTTCCGTTGCCGCATGTACGGTCAGATCGTTCTCCTGCCGGTAATCATCGATCTGGATCTGATCGGTACGGTATGCAGTGATGCTGCGCAGCTTCTGATTTCCGCCCCAGTCATAGCTGTAATCATAGGAATCCCCTTTTAACTGGATGTCAACATGATTCAGGTGCACACCTTTGCTGAGTCCAAGAGCCCAGATGGAACCGCTCTGTTTCTTATTTTTGGGATTGACTGCCGCATTGGGCTCATTCAGTTCAGAGGTGATCGTGACAGAAACATCACCGCCCGGCTTCAGCAGGCTGCTCTGCGGATGGGGATCGAACTGGGTGCCATAGGTCACCGTATATGTCCCATCCGCATTGACTTTCACAGCATTGGAAGTACCCCCATAGCCTTTCTTCGAGCCGGCCGACGTGTGCTGCTCAAAACTGACGGAATCGGGAATCTCCGGACTCGCCGCTGCCGTTCCTCCCGCTGCCAGGGACGACAGGCACAGACCCAGCGCAATCAGTTTATAATCCGCCTTATGCTCCATATTTTCTCCCCCCAACCTTTGAAACTTCATATTTTCATAATAATTTGACAAATATAATTAGTCAATGGGTAAGGCTGAAATATATATGATAATTCCCGATGCTTTGTTCAGTGCAGTGGATTGCCGGTACAGCAGTGCTTTTCCGGCTGAAAGCAAAGTGCCGTCCCCGCTTTTTGTCCGTGTCTGCACCACACCAGACGCCGGTACCGCATAAAGAAAAAAGGCTGCGAAAAAATGTGCAGTCATTTTTCCACAGCTCACGCTTTACTCTGAATAAGATAAAAAGAAAAAACAGAGTATATTTAGGCTCCCGGTTCCACAGTTCCGGGGCATCACAGCTTCACAGCCGCTTTTTCCCGTGATCCGATCCTTTTCCCGTCAGAACATTTTCCCTTTCCTCAATTCCCGCCAGAACAGGGCGCCAATGAGGATGTCCGCCGCCAGCCAGCTCAGGGGATAACAGTACATGATATTCCGGTACGTGGGGACGGCCTTATAAACCGTGGCCAGCCAAAGGAGCCGGGTACCCACGATGCTCACCAGCATGGCCAGGGCCGGACCCATGGAATTGCCGAAGCCCCGCATGGAAGCGGACAGGCTCTCGTAAACGGTGGACAGGAAATAGAACCCGATGATGATGTGGATCCGCATGACCCCCAGTTCCATGGCTTCCTCATTGAGCCCAAAAATTGACAGGAAAGGCCGGACCAGCAGGAATACCAGCCAGATGATGACGCAGGTGAACAGGAAGTTCAGCTGCAATCCCCGGCGCAGTACATCCCGGCAGCGCTTCAGGTTGCCGGCTCCGAAATTCTGACTGGTGAAAGTGGTGATGGCCTGACCGAAGGCGATGATGAAGGGATAGGAATTGATTTCCAGCACATAGCCCGCCGCAGAAGCCGCCATGGCAAGGGCTCCTTCACTGTTGATGGCGGACTGGATCACCATATTCGACAGGTTGAACACCATGCCCTGGATCCCTGCGGGCACCCCGACCCGGAGGATCTCACGGATGTCCTGCGGGCGGATCCGGATGGCTCCCGGATAGAAATGGAGCACGCCGTGTTCATACCGCAGCATCCGGAGCAGGAGCCCGGAACTGACATAATTGGACACCGCCGTCGCCGCCACCACGCCGGCAAGCCCAAAACCCAGGAAAACGGCCAGGAGATTTCCCACGATATTGACGATACTGGCCATAATGAGGGAAAGCAGCGGAGTGCGCACATTACCATGGCTCCGGTAGACCGCGGATAAAAAGTCATACAGGGTCATGCCCGGCATGCCAAGGAGATAAACGCGGAGATAAAATTCCGATGCGGCCCGAACCTGATCCGGGACCCCCATCCAGCCCATCAGGGGGCCGGCCAGGATTTCTCCCACAACCAGGATGAAAAGCCCCGTTACAAGAGCCATCAGTACCGTCGTATGGATGGCTTCCGAAGCTTCTTTCAGATGCCAGCCGCCCAGACGGCGGGCAATAAGCACATTGGCTCCCAGGGAAATCCCCAGGAACAGATTGACCATGACTCCGATGACCGGGGCATTGTTTCCCACTGCCGCCAGGGCTTCCGTCCCCACATACCGGCCCAGGACCATGATATCCGCCGTATTGAACATCTGCTGCAGGATCCCGATGAGCGCCACCGGGACAGCAAACTGAATCAAAGGCTTCGTCAGAGAGCCTTCCAGCATATTGATTTGAGATCCAGCCAATTGCTGACCCTCCTCTTTTCAAAGATTTAGCAAGTCCTATTATACACTGTATCGAAAAAAAGAACAGTATTCCCTACCGTAACGGCCCTTCCGGAAGGCTTCTACCTGCTGCCTTGTGAGAAACATTCTTCCATATTACAGCTCCATCACAAACTCCGCTCCTCCCTGAGCCCGGTTGCGGGCTTCGATATGGCCTCCCTGGGCCTCCGCCAGGCTCCTGGCAAGAGAAAGGCCGATGCCGCTGCCTCCGGAATCCCGGTTCCGTGACTTGTCTCCCCGGTAGAACTGTTCGAACACATGTTCCAGGTCCTCCGGAGCGATACCCGGCCCTTCGTCGGCCACGGTGAGCCGCACTTTCTCCCCGGCCCGTTCTGTCTTCAGCAGGATGGCCGTTCCCGGCGTGGTATACCGGATGGCGTTGGTAATCAGGTTATAGAGGATCTGGTTCAGACGGTCCGGGTCCAGACTCCGTGCCGGAAGGCCGGGAGCCAGCTCTCTGACGAACCGGAGCTGCTTTTCCTCTAGCAGCGGTTCCAGCATGTCCGCGGCCCGCCGCATTTTTTCATTCAGATCCACCGGCTGCAGATGGAGTTCCAGCCGGTGCACCTGGGCGAGGGACAGATCCCGGAGATCTCCCACCAGCCGGGTCAGCCGCATCACTTCTTCCTGCATGGAAAACAACTTTTCCGGTGCCGGCTGCTCCACTCCGTCCAGCATGCTTTCCAGATGGCCCTGCAGCACTGCCAGCGGGGTCTTCAGCTCATGTGCAATATTGGCAAGCAGTTCCTGCCGGTTCTTTTCAGCGGCAGCCAGTTCCGCGGACATCTGGTTGAACACCCCCGCCAGCTGGCCCACTTCATCCCGGGTTTCCACGGGCACTTCCTGCTTCAGGTCTCCCTGACGGATCTTCTCCGCCGCCCTGGACAGCTGCCGGAGAGGCCGGGTGATGTTCCCGGACAGGAAGTAGCTGACCACCAGGCCCACGCCGGCAAACAGAAAGCCGATCCACCACAGGGACTGGTGATAGGATTCCACAAAAGTCCGCTCTGCCGCCCCCAGCATCATCCGGTGATGGTAGCCCATGCCTCCCATCATGCCGCCCATGCCCCGTCCGCGGCCGCCGTAAGCCTGCATTCCCTGACCGGCCAGAGCCGCCGGGTCCTGGAGATACTGAAGAAAATGGTTTTCCATCTGCTGATTGCAGATATAGATCACGATCAGGGCACAGACCAGGATCAGCAGGAATGTACTTACCATGATTTTGCTCCGCACACTGTGAAAATGCATACCCTTATCCTCCGAATTTATAGCCGATGCCGTACACAGTCAGGATGTACCGGGGATTTTTCGTATCCGGCTCGATTTTGCGCCGCAGGTTCCGGATATGGGCATCAATGGTCCTTTCATAGCCGTCAAAAGCGAATCCATGGCTGTTTTCCATCAATTGCAGCCGGTTGTATACGTGGCCGGGGCTTTTCATAAGGACTTCCAGCAGACTGAATTCAATAGGAGTCAGCTCGATGGATTTCCATTCCCCGCCTTCCTCCCGGCGCCGCAGCAGATGCCGGTCCAGATCCAGTTCCAGGTTCCCGGCCCGGAGCACCGTTTCGGCGGCCACCTTCTGCGGACAATAGGCTCCATAGGTCCGCCGGAGCAGGGCCCGGACCCGTGCCACCAGTTCCCGCATGCTGAACGGTTTGGTCACGTAGTCATCAGCTCCCAGTTCCAGTCCCATCAACCGGTCGAATTCCGCATCACGGGCGGTCAGCATGATGATGGGAACGGTACTTTCCTTCCGGATGGTCCGGCATACGTCCCGTCCATCGATTTTGGGCAGCATCAGGTCGAGTACCAGCAGCTGGGGCTGCTTCTTTGCGAAGACCCGCAGGGCCTCCTCCCCGTCCCGGGCAGTAAAGACCGTAAACTGTTCGTTTTTGAAATAATTGGCCAGAAGATCCAGCAGTTTAGGATCGTCATCCACCAGCAGTACAGAATAAGTTTCCATATGTCCCTCCTCGCTGGAAATATTATACAGGAGGCGCTGCTGCCCGCGCAACAGCCCGGCTGCAGCCGCAGGTGCCGGGCCGTTTCCGTCCGGGAACATACACAGTCCGATTCAGCTGCAAAATCCGCTTATTTCCACATCTGCAGATCACAAAACTGAAAATACGGCAGCAAATCCTCATAAAACCGAGGATCCCTGCCGTATGTTAATTATTGATCACATGCCGCTGTCCGTCCCATCATTGAAACCTGTCCGGCAGCTCATCCGCCGAGAAGTCAGGCCCTCACGACAGAAATCCGTTCCCGGATGTGGCTGCCTTTTTCGATTTCATCTACCATGGCAATCGCATAATCTGCGTAGGAAATGATGGATTCACCACGTTCATTCAGTTTCAGTTCCTCCCCACCCAGCAGGTATTTTCCGGAACGCTTCCCGTCAGCCTGGAAATCAGCAGCGGGAGAAACGTACGTCCACCTGACATCGTGCCGTTTGCGAAGTGCCTCCAGGGCATTTGCCATAGCAGCGGCAAGGGGCTTGAATGTATCCGGAAAATCCGGTGTCCCGGAAAGGGCAAGCGTATGCTCCGGATCGACAAACAGGGATCCGGCACCGCCGACGATCAAAAGGCGTGTATCCGTCCCGGAAAGAAGATCACACAGGTGCGCCAGTGTCGTGGAATGCTGCGGAAGCGTTTCATCCGTCCATGCGCCAAAAGCGTCGACTACCGCATCAAAACCCGTCAGATCCGCTTTAGTAAGAGCGAAAATGTCCTTTCTTACATAATGCTGTGCATCCGTGCGGTTCTCTTCGCTGCGGCCGAAGGCCGTCACATCCATGCCTCTTGCAGCGGCCTCCGTGATGATTTTCCGTGCTGCTCTGCCGCCGGCTGCCACAACTGCGATTTTTTTCATTGTATTTTCCTCCTCAGACGTATTGATGTAATAATGTTTATTTCGTCCATGGCTGTACTATATCATATTACATCTTTGATGTCAATATACTTATTACATCTTTTAAAAAAAAGAAAAACCATCCCCTTTAAAAGGAGATGGTCTGCACCCAAAGAACCCTCCCTGGAGGCGCCGTATGATTTCCTGAGGAATACTTTCACTACAGCCTCGATCCTGCGCGTCACGCTGCAGGACGTCCATTTTCCTTTGCCGTACCGCTGGGACTCAGGAACCCGGGGCAGCGCTTCACAGATCTTTTTTAAAGAAAACAGCTTCTTCCGCCGGATTTCCATTATACCGGGGAATTTCATAAAACTCGAGCTTTCGGTACAGATGGATGGCAGTTTCCATAAAGGGAAAAGTATCCAGCAGCATATGCCGATAGCCGATGGCACGGGCATCTTCAATGACTTTTTGTGCCAGTTTTTCTCCAATATGGAGACCCCTGTGATGCGGGCGGACATACAGCCGCTTGATTTCGCAGGCATCCCCTTCAAATGCCGTCAGAGCTGCGCAGCCTTCGGCCTTTCCATCGACCAGCGCAAGATACATCCGTCCGCCCGGTCCGCCATATTTTGTGCCCAGATCCTGCAGCTCCGCGTCCAGATGCTGGGAAGCCAGCACGGAGGCAACATCTGCATCCCCGCTGCGGATGGAATCCGTATATTCCCTGACAAGTGACAGGAATTCTCCTGTCCGATGCTCCGCCGGAACGATTTCCACTTTTGCCATGATGAGCCGCACCCCTTTCCATCTGTGCCCTCAGTCTGCCATCCAGCTTTGGATAACAGCCCTGAAGACAGGAATTAAAGACACGCATGACCTGCTGTGCAGCCGGAAGAGCACTGGCGATGGCGGTGCCGCTTTCGGTACCGGCGGGATATCATCATGCCTTCATAAAATGTTCTTTCGCAAACTGCATATCCTGTACGACTTCTACGGTCCCGAGGTAATTCTGATTTTTATCACGGACAGCCATGTACTGCACCAGGTATGGTTTTCCGTTCTTTTCCATCCAGACCGGGACACAGTCCCTTCTCCGGTTCCTGAAATCATCCAGGATCGCCCTCACCATGGGCTCGATCTTCGGCGGATGGCAGGCATACACTTCCCTGTCGAGAGCCGTCAGCGGCCGTTTAAAGACTTTCGGGCCTTCATTGAAAAAGCGATTGATATCGACAGCATCCACAAAAGTGATTTCCAGAGGAAGAGTGTTCAAAAGAGCCTCCAGCTGCGCCACCGTCATATGCCCGCCGGCCATGACGATTTCGCCGTCCTGCAGGGCGGATCCTTTCTTTGTCCTCTTCTCCTCCAGGAACTGTTCTGCCTCTTCCCATCTGTCCTCCACGCCAAATACAGGCGCATAGGCTTTGGCATCCTGATAAATATCATACCACTCTTCGGCAGTGAAATACGCTGCGCAAAGCGGAAAAAGGATATTGGCTTCTTTGTAAATCATCTCATCCGCTCTCTGCAGGACTGTCCGGACCCGGTCAGCCCATTTTTCAGTATGATCCGATTCCTTGCTGAGCGCTGACAGTTCATTCCGGATTTCGTCATCCACTGACCACATCACCTGCGAGGGGCCTGAAATCCCGTAACGGACCTTCAGGATCGGATAGACCAGATCTCCCTTTTTGGCGTAGTGGACGGCAAGCGGCCGCAGTGCAGCCAGTTTTTCACGGATGTCCCTGCCTTCTTCCATTTCTTTTTGTATTTCATGGATCAGCGCCCCGATTTTTTCATTTTCCCGGGTCCAGACAGAAAGAGGATGGCCTTTCGTTTCACAGAGTTTCCGGGTGATTTCCTGCTTCATCCTGTAGGCATCCGGCCTGTCGGACAAAGCTCGTTCCGGCGCCTGGGCCTGCTCTGCAGCCCGGATCTGCTGCGGTTTAGCCTGCAATGATTCAGCCACTGCCTTTTCCGCATTGGCGATCTTTTCCGCGGCCGTCGCCCCATGGAACAAGGCGCTGTGAATATCGCACAGCTTCTGGGCTTCAGAGATCGGCATGCCTTCCCTGATCAGTTCCTGCTCTGCTTTCATGATTTCCGATGCATCTACCTGAGAGAACTGTGCCACAAAGTCCTTTCTGACGCTCTCAAGGTCCTCGCCGTCATGCAGCCGTTTTAAATATCCCTTGATCTGTTCCGTCGAAGTTTCTGCCGCCGGAATATTCTCTCCGCCTGTTTTCTTCTGTTCCGGATGTTCCGGCGCATTTCCTGCCAGCTCAAAGCCATTTTCTCTGAGGACCCTGATCACATCCGCCATGGCAATGCCCTTCATTGCGGCACCTCTGGGGATGGTCATCATGCGGCCGACGGACTGCAGCATGGCAGGTTTTGCGATCTCCGTAAACCCCAGTCCTTTTAATATGTTTACAAGTTCAGGATATTCCCGGACCAGATCATCCACCGGCTTCGTTATATCCAGTTTTTTATTCATAGCCATATCTCCTCGTATAATATTTTTGTGAGTAAGATTTTAGCCTTACTCAAACAGATTTTTTTAATCAGAATATCCTGATGTTACAATTACATTAGTGAATTGT
>OMYF01000033.1 GCA_900315205.1 uncultured Acidaminococcus sp. | reverse complement strand
CCGGTTCGTTGATGGAATAATCCGCATTCATCGGGACAGCGACAGCCGGGAAAATGGTCTTGAAATTCTTAACTTTCGTCATGATTGATATCCTCCTCAAATCGGTTTCCTGTTTTTTTCGATTGCCGTTTCGTTTTGCAATCGTTTGTATATCGTTGTCTAATTTATACCATAATTTCTGACTGCTGTCTATATTTTCTGATAGTTCCGCAACTTTTTGCAGAAAATAAATTACTGTTTATCAAGGATCCATGCGGTTTTTAAAGTGAATTGTCTTGTTTTAGCAGTCAATTTTTCTGTTTAAATTTTAAGGATTTGTGTTGCAATCGTTTTCCGCAGCCGTTACTATATATAGGAAAATTGTTTGAAGACCTCAAACACATCCGCCTGGAATCCCACAATGGCAGGATCGTCTCCGCTCCGTCGGAAAGCAGGGCATTCAGCCAGAAATGACCGCAGGTCCGGAATTCCAGAGAAATGCAAGGAGGAAGTTGTTATGAAAAAATCTTTCGCAATGGCCATGGCGATGGCCCTCGGCATCAGTACTTCTGCTTTTGCTGCAAATCCCTTCTCCGATGTGCCCGCCGGCCACTGGGCCTATGCCGCTGTAGCAAAGCTTGCCGCTTCCGGTGTCGTGGACGGCTATCCGGACGGCACCTTCAAAGGCAGCCGGACCATGACCCGTTATGAAATGGCTCAGATTGTCGCAAAAGCCCTCGCCAGGGGCGCCATCGGCGCCGATGACAAACTGGTCAGTGAATTTTCCGACGAACTGGACAACCTGGGCGTCCGCGTCGCCAGGCTGGAAAAGAACGCGGACAATGTGAAAATAACCGGAGCTGTCAGATTGTCCTATCGGGACAGCAGCGGCGGCGCCGTGGCGACAAAAGACGAAAAACCCAGTGATAAATCCCGTTCCCGTCTCCGTACGGATCTCTTCTTTACGGGAGAAGTCAATGCGGACTGGCATTATGTGGTCATGCTCCGTAACCAGCAGTTCTTCCAGGGACAGAATGAAAACGGAGAAGATGACACAGATTTCCAGAGAGCGTTCCTGACCGGCAATATCGGCGTTGCCAAAGTGACTGCCGGCCGCTACCAGGAAAACATCAATGACGGCAATACCTACAATACCCGTGTGGACGGCATCAAGACTCAGATTCCCTTTGGAGATGCCTATTTCAAGGCCGAGTACGGCAAGATGGCCAACACCAGCGATTACACCCAGAAATGGGGCGATCAGGAAACAGGCAGGAACGCCCTTGCCGACAAGTTCTGGCTGACGGAACTCGGCGGGACCTGGGGCAATTTCGATCTTTTCGCCAATTATATGAAAGTGGACAATGATATCGCCCTGGGACTGAACAACCGGGACAATACCATCTGGGCGGCCGGTGCGACCTATCATACCGGCAAGTTCTCCCTTGGTGCCATGTACCTCAAAGGGGATGATGATACCCTGAAGGGCGCTGTCGATATGAAAGGCCATGATGCCAGTAATTACGACGATGACGGATATGTGGTCAAGATGAGCTGGGGCGGTGCCAAAAGAGCGGTTCCGGGCTCCTGGGGCCTCCTCGCTCAGTACTACGACCAGAGTGCGCCCACCATCGTTTCACACGCCATGAACGGTGATATCGAATATACCCGTTTCATCGGCGAAGGATTCAAGGGATATAGAGCCGGCGGCGACCTGACCCTGGCAAAGAACATGATCGCAGAAGTCTATTACTATGACCTGAAGGGCAAAGAGACCGACGAACATCTCCGCACCCTGTGGTCCCAGCTGATCGTGACTTTCTAAAGGACTGCCGGTTCCGTCAGCAGCTTTTTGTTTCCTCTGACAAATGGACAAGGGTGACAGTGCAAACGCATTGTCACCCCTGTTTTTTATCGGTTTTTGCAGCGGGACGGCCGTATGGATGGATCCCACGGCAGATTCCCACACACCACAGCTCCAAAGCCTCACAGCATCAAGGCATCACAGCCCCGTTTTATCGAGTCCTGTGGATCTCCGTCAGGCGGAGTCCGTAACGATATGCCGGCGGATGCGGGTATGCGGCTTTGTCATATTACCAGTCGAACTGACGGATCACGCTCTCCCACTGCTCATTCACCGCTTCAGCCATCAGTTTCTTGCCGGCCGTGTCGAGGTGGATGCCGTCAAGCGCCAGATTCGTCGGCAGTTCCTCGTTTTCAGCGATCTTGCCGCCGAGATCGATATGGATCTGGGTCCGGATCCAGGCATTGACCGCGGAAAACCGTTCTTTCCAGTCCTCCGCCGTAGGTTCGTCAAAGGCCCGGCGGATGTTGGCCGGATTGATGGGCGGCAGGCTCATGAAAATCGGATGGATGTGCGCAGCCTCACACTTTTCCCGGATCTGTTCCAGATCGCTGATGACATCATCCGGATCCGTACCGGCCCGCAGGCTGTTGGTCCCGGTCATGATGATCAGGTAATCCGGGTGGAAGGGCAGGACATCCGCGTCGAAGCGGGCCAGGGTGCTTTCACTCGTGTCCCCGCTCTGAGCGAGATTGATTGAATCGAACCGCAGGAAGTGCTGGAAACTGTATTCCCAGTCCGACGGCGAATAAGAAAGACTGCCGCCGCCGTGATAGATGCTGTCCCCGAGTGTCGCGATCTGCCAGTTTGCGGCAGGATCGGTCACCATGCGCTGCGGCTCGGAAAATACGCCCACCGGGCTGCCGCTGCCGTCAAGGCCGCGCACGCGCCAGTACATGGGCCTGGAAGACACGCGTTTGTCATCATCGTACCAGTCGAAACCCGTCGATTTGCCCCGCCCGATCAGCTGGGCTGCAGAAGCCCGCGCATCGGCCCGCACCGGCAGGCTGTTCAGGATTTCGATTTCATAAGTTTTGGCTCCGTTCACGGGGATCCAGTTATAGACGGGATAGAGCAGTGTCGTCCCGTTGCCCTGGTTGAACACATTGGTCGGGACGGGCCGCTGCAGAACCGGGATCCGGCTGTCCACAAAAACAGTTTCCCAGGCGGAGAACGGGGACATGGGCTGCCGTTCCAGATCCAGGGCCCGCACACGCCAGGCAAACTGCCGGCCCGTAAAGGATTCGGGCAGGACTGCGTTGTAGCCATTGATGTAGATATGGCTTTCATCTGCAAAGATCTGCCGGTTCCGGGCCAGCTGGACCTCGTAGGCAACTGCACCGGCCACTTTTTCCCAGCGCAGGACGGGCCGGCGGGAAGCCGGGCTGGATGCCGTAAAATGACTCAGGATGACGGGCGGCTGCGCAGCCGGCGTCGTCAGCTGATTGGACACGGAAAGAGGCTGCGTGCCAGAAGCCCTTACGACTTCCCGGGATTCCAGGGAGGTCGGCACGCGGTAGGCAGCTTCTGCCACGCTGCCCAGCAGCGGCCGGCAGTCCTCCAGGACCCCGCCCTGCCGGAACATTCCGCTTCCGGTCAGGATGGGAAAGGTCATACCCAAAATAATGATGGATCGTAAAAATTCCATAAAGAAAGTCCCTCCATGCAAAAATGGAATAAAGGAAGTACCGGGAAGGTGCTTCCTTTATGATATCCGGAACTCTATTATACCATGAATGGTCCCGGTCATTCAGTTTTCAAAAGACGCCGTGATCCGGCCCCACTGTTCATTGACCGCTGCGGCCATCAGTTTTTTCCCGGCCGTATCCAGATGGAGACCGTCGAGCGCCAGTTCCGTCGGCAGCTCGGCATTCTCGTCAATCTTCCCGGCAAGGTCCACATGGACCTGCTGCCGGATCCAGGCATTTACGGCTGCGATCTGTCCTTTCCAGTCCCCCGCGGTCGGTTCGTCAAAAGCCTTTTGGATATTTGCAGGGTTCAGCGGAGGCAGGGTCATGAAAACAGGATGGATGCCGTTCATTTCTGCCCGCATTTTCATCGTGTTGAGATCGCGGATGACATCTTCCGGGCTGACACCGGCCCGCAGGCTGTTGGACCCCGTCATGATGATCAGATAGCGCGGATGGAACGGCAGCACATCCGCGTCAAAGCGTTCCAGCGTCATTTCGCTCGTATCGCCGCTGCGGGCCAGATTGATCGAATCGAAGTCCAGGAAGTGCTGGAAACTGTATTCCCAGTCCGAGGGTGAATAAGAAAGGCTGCCGCCGCCGTGATAGATGCTGTCCCCGATCGTGGCGACCTGCCAGCCCGCATCCGGATTGGTCACCATGCGCTGCGGCTCGGAAAAGACACCGACAGGACGGCCGTCCGCGTCAAGGCCGCGGACACGCCAGTACATCGGACTGGAAGAAACGCGTCTGTCTTCGTCATACCATTCTCCAGTCCTGGAAGTACCCCGTCCGATGATTTTGGAAAGAGGCGCTCTCCGGTCGCTGCGGTCGGGCAGGCTGTTCAGGATCTCGATTTCGTAGGACACGGCTCCGTTTACGGGGATCCAGTTATAGACGGGATAGAGCAGCGCCGTCCCGTTGCCCCGGTTGTACACATTCAGCGGGACGGGCCGCTGGAAAACAGGGACGGCCGCATCCACGTATGCCGTTTCCCAGGCGGAATAAGGTGTAATGGGCTGACGGTCGAGATTAAGGGCCCGGACGCGCCACCGGAAAGAAGGAGCATCGTAGCCGGCGGGCAGGGCTGCATTGTATCCGTTTGTATAAATATACGCATTGTCCTCAAAGATTTTGTCTCCCCGGGCCAGCTGCAGCTGATACACCACGGCACCTCTGACCTTTTCCCAGCGCAGCACCGGTTTGACGGAAGCCGGCGCACTCTGGCTGAAACGGCTTATGATGACTGGCGGCTGCGCAGCCGGCGTCGTCAGCTGGTTTGAAACAGAAAGACCCAGTGTCCCCGAGGCCTGGAGCATCCGCGCCGTAGGCCGCAAGGCAGCCCGGGGCAGCAGGCGGTCAGCAGCCTGTGCAGGTGTATCAACGGCAAGCGGCAGCCTAAGGTCCGCCGCCTTATGCTGCAGGAACGATCCCATCCTGGCAGAAACTGAAGTCCGATAGCATGAAAGAACCTGATAAAAGCATGGCATATACCGATAGATGCCTGTAACGAGCAAAAGCAGCATGAGCAGGGCCGTCATGATGGCATGGCGGCGGTCTATCGCATGATCCACAGCGTTTCCCTCCTCCTGATCTTTGATGGCTGTATTGTAGAAGATTTTTAAAACTTTATCCAATACTTCCTTCAAATGGAAAACCATACCTCTGAGGTATAGTAAAAGCCATCGCTGCTCTGCCCGCCGTCAGGGCTGCCCGCCGGAAGAAAATCGAAAAACCCGGAACGGATGCTTCCTACTTGTTCATCATTTCCTTGGCTTTCATCAGACGGACCGTGCTGGCCCGTTCGTTTTCCGCCAGTTTCATGGTGATGTACTTGATATTTTCCTGCATTTCCGGGATCATGACATACTCGAGGGCGTTGACGCGCCGTCTCGTCTTTTCGATTTCATCGGCCAGCATGTTGCAGGTCTTTTCCACTTCTGCCAGCTCCAGCAGCTCCGGCAGGGAGGTCGTAAGGTCCATGACCGCCGTATCGAGCTCAGGAGAAGTAAAAGTGAAGGCATAGGGGACATTCGTCGTATCGTCCGCCGTCGACCCCGTATACGTAAGGGTCGGCACGTCCACGCTCATGACATTCTTCTGACCGACTTCAAACTGGGCACTCCGGGCCGGGTACATAAGGGCCTCGCTCATGTAGAGGGAACCCATCTGGGCTTTGGCCCGGACAAAGTGCTGGGACACGTTCTGCAGGGATTTTTCCATCTTGATCCGCAGTTCGTGGTTGCGGCGGATGTAAAGCATGAACTGCCGGACCATTTCATCCCGTTTGTCCTTTAACAATTTATGCCCCCGGATAGCCGTGGCGAGCCGCCGCTTCAGCCGCGTCAGCTCCATTCGGGTCGGGTTCACAGTCGTCGCCATGGGTTATTCCCCCTCGCTGCCTTCTGCGGGTTTGTAGTATTTATCCAGGTACTCGTCGCGGATTCTCTTGAGTTCGGAACGCGGCAGGATGCCAAGGAGCTTCCAGCCGATATTCAGCGTTTCCTCAATGGAGCGGTTCGTTTCATACCCCTGGGACACATATTCCTGTTCGAAGGCATCGGCGAACTTGGCATAGAGCTTATCCACTTTGCTCAGGGCCGAGTCGCCCAGGATGGTAGCCAGTTCCTTGGCGGATTTGCCGCGGGAATAGGCCGCAAAGAGCTGGTTCATCGTATCCGCATGGTCTTCCCGCGTCTTGCCCTTGCCGACGCCCTTATCCTTCAGACGGGACAGGGACGGCAGCACGTCGATCGGCGGCTTCAGGCCCTTGCGGTAGAGTTCACGGGAAAGGATGATCTGTCCTTCCGTGATATACCCGGTAAGGTCAGGGATCGGGTGGGTCTTGTCATCTTCCGGCATGGACAGGATCGGGATCATCGTGATGGAGCCCTTCTTGCCGCGGATACGGCCGGCCCGTTCGTACATCGTGGCAAGGTCCGTATAGAGGTAGCCCGGATAGCCGCGGCGGCCGGGGACTTCCTTACGGGCTGCAGACACTTCACGCAGGGCATCGGCATAGTTCGTGATATCCGTAATGATGACGAGCACGTGCATGTCCATCTCGAATGCCAGGTATTCGGCTGCCGTGATGGCCATACGCGGCGTGGAGATACGTTCTACGGCCGGGTCGTTGGCCAGGTTGATGAACATGACCGCACGGCTCAGGGCACCGGTACGGTTGAAGTCTTCCATGAAGAAGTTGGCTTCTTCAAAGGTGATGCCTACTGCGGCAAAGACGACGGCGAACTTTTCGTCCGTCCCGAGGACCTTTGCCTGCCGGGCGATCTGGGCAGCCAGCTGGGCATGGGGCAGGCCGGAGCCGGAAAACACAGGCAGCTTCTGCCCGCGGACCAGCGTGTTCAGGCCGTCGATGGCACTGACGCCGGTCTGGATGAATTCAGAAGGATAGTCACGGGCCGCCGGGTTCATGGGGACACCGTTGATATCCAGGTATTCTTTGGGGATGATGGGCGCGCCTCCGTCAATCGGGCGTCCCATGCCGTCGAAGACACGGCCCAGCATATCCGGCGAGACGCCGAGCTGGATGCCATGCCCCAGGAAACGGGCTTTGGAAGTGGAAAGCTGCAGCCCCGAGGCACTTTCAAAGAGCTGTACCAGCGCTTTGTCCCCGTCGATCACAAGGACACGGCCGGCCCGTTTTGTGCCGTCGGATTCGATGATTTCCACCAGTTCATCATATTTCGCACCGGAAACGTGGTCGACCAGCATCAAAGGGCCAACGACTTCCCGGATTGTCTTATAATCCTTACGCATTGTCGTCACCCTCTTCCGTCAACTGGGCAAAGGCTTCATCCAGCTCCTTGTTCAGTTCGGCAAATTTTTCCTTCCGCTCTGCTTCAGGGATATACTTGGCACGGCCGATCTGTTCCCGCACGGGCATATCGATCAGCCTGTCCAGAGAGACATGCTTGTCAGCCATGGAAAGCGCCTTGTCATACCAGGACAGGATCAGTTTCAGCATATCATACTGCTTCTCCAGCGAAGTATACGTATCGACTTCGTGGAAAGAGTTCTGATGCAGGAAATCTTCACGGATGGAGCGTGCGCATTCCATCGTGATCCGGTCCTTGAAGCCCAGGGCATCGATACCGACCAGACGGACGATTTCGTTCAGGTTGGCTTCTTCCTGCAGGATCCCCATGGTCTTGCCCACCAGTTTCGACCAGTCCGGTGCCACATGGGCATCATAGTATTTCTGCAGACGGTCGGAATACAGGGAGTAGCTCTGCAGCCAGTCGATGGCCGGGAAATGACGGGCATAGGCGAGCGCCGAGGACAGGCACCAGAAGACCTTTACGATGCGCAGGGTAGCCTGGGAAACCGGTTCCGAGATATCACCGCCCGGAGGCGACACGGCACCGATGGCGGAAACAGCCCCGATCCGCTTTTCACTGCCGATGCAGTCCACTACGCCGGCTCTTTCATAGAATTCGGCCAGACGGGAAGACAGATAGGCAGGATAGCCTTCTTCACCGGGCATCTCTTCCAGACGGGACGACATTTCACGCAGGGCTTCTGCCCAGCGGGATGTGGAGTCTGCCATGATGGCCACCTTGTACCCCATGTCACGGAAATATTCCGCAATGGTGATGCCCGTATAGATAGAAGCTTCACGGGCAGCCACCGGCATGTCGGACGTATTGGCGATGAGCACCGTCCGTTTCATCAGGGGCAGGCCCGTCCGCGGATCCTTCAGGCCCGGGAATTCATTCAGTACATCGGTCATTTCGTTGCCGCGTTCGCCGCAGCCGACGTAAATGATGATATCCGCATCGGCCCACTTGGCGAGCTGATGCTGCGTCACGGTCTTGCCGGAACCGAAAGGTCCCGGAATGGCGGCCACACCGCCCTTGGCGATCGGGAACAGCGTATCGATGACACGCTGGCCCGTGACCATCGGTTCGTCCGGCGCCAGCTTATCCTTGTAAGGTCTTGCCTTACGGACAGGCCAGGTCTGGAGCATCGGATACTCCTTTACGCTGCCGTCCTTTTCCTTCAGTCTGTACACCGGGTCCAGGATGGTGGCATCGCCGCTGAAGACCCATTCCACAATGCCGCTCTTACCGGGCGGGACCATGATCTTGTGCAGCACAGCCGGAGTCTCCTGGACGGTACCGATGACATCGCCGCCGGAAACTTCATCGCCCGGTTTGGCCACGGGCACAAAGGTCCATTTTTTCTCGCGGTTCAGCTTCGGCACGTCGATGCCGCGGGTGATCCGGTCGCCGGCGATCTTATAGATTTCTTCCAGCGGACGCTGGATGCCGTCGAAGATGCTTTCGATCAGGCCCGGCGCCAGTTCCACGGACAGCGGGGAACCCGTCGATTCAACAGGTTCGCCCGGCCCGAGGCCGGCCGTTTCTTCGTAGACTTCGATAGAGGCTTTATCGCCTCTTAATTCAATGACCTCGCCGATCAATTTCTTGTCGCTGACACGGACCACGTCATTGACCTGGACGTCTTCCATGCCTTCAGCAACGATCAACGGGCCGGATACTTTTACGATCCTTCCGCTCATCGGTTATATCCCTACCCTTCTTTGAATAGAATGTCGGCACCTACGGCTTTTTCCACATTTTCCTTGACCCGTTTCATCCCAAGGCCCAGGGAAGTGCTCCCTGCAGGGATCGGGATGATGGCGGGATAGGTTGCCGTGGCATATTCGTCGATTACGTCTCCGGCCTGCTGGGCCGCAGTTTCCGTAATATAAATGACCACGTAGCCGTCATCGGCCAGTTTGTGGAGCCGCCGTTTGATCTTTTCCGGTTCCTCTTCATAGAACACGTCAAAACCGACCGCCTTGAAGATCATGACGGAGCTGGGATCACCGACGACTGCTATTTTATTTTTCTCCATCTTACGCCTCCCAAGCTTCGTGATCTTATGCGTACATCTCCGGCAGCTGCGGTTCAAAACCGCCCTCCAGGGCGCCGAAAATCAGCCGCAGGGCTTCTGCCTCAGCTTCCCGGGCCAGGAGATAGCCCACGATGGGACCCAGGGAATGGGCCTGCCAGCGGGCATCCTGGATGATATGCATAAGGCCTTCCTGCATCCGTTTCGTAATGGCACCGATGTCATTGGTCTGAGCAAATTCGCTGATGGCCTGTTCCAGGGCAAGTCCATGCGCTCCCTGGCTCAAACGGGCTCCCAGCTGCTCCGGAGGCGTGGAAAGACTGTCTTCGAAGATGCTTTTCTCGATGGACCCTGCGTCCAGCAGGACAGCTTTGAGCTGGTTCAAACTCCAGTGCAGGTTCTGGGCCCGGATCACGCTGAGCGTGTTCTGGAAATCGGCCCAGAGGGAGAAGAAATCCCGGATGAAGCCCTTTTCTTTGCGGGCATCCAGCACTTTCTGCACCTGCGTGAACATGGCTCCGTCCACCATGGCACTGAAGAGCAGCGGATCTGCTTCGCCGCGGGTAAAACCACTTTCGATCCGGTTCATCACATCCCGGTAGACCGGCGGCAGGTCCTCATAATATTTCGTCTGGATCATATCCTTCAGCGTCTCCAGCGGGAAGTTCCCTCCGTCCCGCAGGATGGCGTCGGCGTTCGTACCCAGCAGGCGGGCTTTCAGCAGCGCCTTGATATTATGGGTATCCACCGGCAGGAGGAAAAGTCCCGTCAGTTCAGGATCCGGAGTCAGTTCCTTGATTCTTTTCCGTGTCAGCTGCAGCTGGTCACGGATGATCAGATCCACATCGCCCCGTGCGATTTCCTGCTCCGTCGCCACATTCTCACCGTACCCTGTCTCCAAAAGGAGTTTCAGGGCTTCTCTGGCACTGCCCGCTTCCGCGATCCGGCGGACCTGGGCAGTGCTCAGGAGATGCGTGGACAGAACCCCGATACGGCCCAGGGCGAATTCATAACTGGGCTGGGGCATATCACTTCACCTCCGCGCCAAACAGGATCTCTGCCACGCGATATTCCTCCTCACTGCGTACATCCTCCAGCAATGTGGCAAAGGAACCGTCATAATCGCAGTCCTCCCCCTGGAGGATCACGCCGCCGTCAATCGGAGCCGCTTCCCTGGCCAGCGTCAGTTTGCCGGCCTTTCCCTGAGCTTTGAGGGCTTTGTTGATCGTATCCAGAAATCCCTTTTCATAAATGCCACGGTCTTTGGCAGGGACATACAGCACTTCATGCCCTGTCACATCGGACGTGGTGATCATATGGAGAATGAGCTTCTCCCACTGTTCTTTCGGCAAATGGGCCAGCGCCTCTGCCGCCTTGTCGAATGCTTCCTGCACGACCTCGCGGCGGCTTGCCAGCGACGCTTTCCTGTTCTGCAGTTCCGCGACCAGGGTCAGGCGCCCTGCCGCTTCCTCCGCGTCCGCCCGGGACTTCTGGAGGATCTCTTCTGCGGAAGCCTTCGCTTTTGCCACGGTACGGGCCGCTTCCGCTTCTGCTTTCTTCTGGGCAGAAGCCTTGATGGCAGCCGCGTCCTGTCTTGCTTCCTCTTCTATCTTTGCGATGATCTTATTGCCTGCCACGACGCATCCCCCTCACTCAGAGCTTGATGCCGCTGACCATGATGAAGGAAATCAGAAGGCTCAGTACAGCATAGGTTTCAACCATGGCGGTCATGATGATGCCTTTACCGGTTTCTTCCGGACGCTTTGCGGTCAGATAAATGCCGGCTGCAGCCGCCTTGCCCTGGTAAATGGCGGAAAGGAACCCGCCGATGCCCATGGGCAGGCCGGAGAAGAAGAAGGCCCAGCCCTGTGCCGTTGTCAGATCCTTGATATTTCCGTCGATGACCCCCAGATTCAGCAGGATGATGAAAGCGATCAGCAGACCGTAGATTCCCTGCGTGCCAGGCAGTGCCTGCAGCACCAGGACACGGCCGAACTTATCCGGATCCTCGCTGACGACGCCGCTGCCGGCTTCACCGGCAATGCCGACGCCCATGGCGCTGCCCGCGCCCGCAAAAGCAGCTGCCACTGCAGCACCACCAAAAGCCAAGGCTGTACCTAAAGTAATCATAGTTCATATCCTCCTTGTACGAGTTATTTCACAATGTCCGTGTACCTGGTCCGGAAGGCCAGTGGCTGGAACGCCCTGCCGCCGGCTTCGTAGAATTTTCCGAAAAACTCGATGTACTGCAGACGACTGCTGTGCACAAAGGCACCCAGAATATTGATCAGAATGTTAAAGAAATGACCGCCCACAAGTATGACGACTGCGGCGGCAGTCCCCAGAGGTCCTGCCCCGTTCAGCATCTTGGCAAGGGTATTGATGACCATGCCGACGACACCCGTCGAAAGACCCAGGGCAAAGATACGGGAGTAGCTGAGCAGATCGCTCAGATAGCTGCTGATGTTGTAGAGAGCCAGCAGCCCGCCGATGAGCCGGCTGATGATCCCTTTCCGGTCCCGTCCTCCGAACAGGACGATGACCGCGGCCCCGAAAATGGCCATGTATTTGCCGACAGGTCCCGGCACCAGTGCCATGCAGAGGAAACCGGCGAACATGATGAGCCAGCTGATCTCATCACAGAAAGCACCCATCACATCCCCGTCGCGGATCAGCATATACGTCTTGGTCAGCATGCCTGCCACCAGGTGGACCGCTCCCAGAAGGAAGCACAGCGCCAGCATCTTCGTCGGTTCATTCATCGGCACAAAGAGCAGCGGATGCCACTCCAGGCCGAACCAGCCTCCGAACATGGCGCCCCAGATGAAGGTCGAGATACTGCCGAAGAATGCCACCATGGCAAGTTTCCCGGCAAACCCCCGGGGTTTCACTTTCTTCATGGCGATGTACAGTGCGATCGTCATGACAAGGCCATACCCGGCATCGGACATCATCATCCCGAAAAAGATGAAATGGAACGGTGCCACCATCCAGTCCGGATCGATACTGCCTGCCGCCGGCAGGGAATAGAGCTGCACGACAGCCTCATAGGGCCTTACGAAAGCATTGTTCTCAAGGACCGTCGGCGGGATTTCATCCGGACCCGGATCCCTGAATTCGAGCTGATAGGCATCGGTGACACCGGAAACGACTTTTTCCAGCCGTTTCTTCCGGTCCTTCCGCACCCAGCCCGTCAGCATGAACGCGCTGTCAGTCTCCGTTCCCGTATGTGCGATCCGGTCCCCTGCCGCGGTGAGCTGATCATAGTAAAGCTCCACCTGCGGTTTCCGGTCAGCTGCCGCAAGGGCTTCCTTACGCCACGCTTCCGCCTTCTGCAGACGGGCATCCGCCTCGGCGTTGAGTTCTTTGATGACATCGGCAGCCTTGCCGCTGCGTTTGGGCAGCACGGCATCGGAAAAATCATTGGTCTTCAGGATACGCCTGACATCGGCATCAGCATCCACATGCGCCACGACGACCACGGCCTGTCCGTCAGGACTGCTGCCGTAGCATTTCATTTCAGCCAGCAAATCCTTCAGGCCTTCCTGCACAGCGGGCACATCGTCCTCAGGAAGGAATCCCGCGTAAATACGGGTCTTTTCCGTAAGTCCCAGCTGCTCCAGGGGGATCTCCAGATCCTTCCAGGGTTCCAGGCTTTCCGCCTGGGTCCGGAGAGCTGCGGCCTCACTGTCCATGGCGGCGATCCGGTTGGAAAGGGTATCCACCTTCTCCGTCACCGTACGGCCTTCTTCACTGGTTTTCAGGAAATCCCCGTAGGAAACTTCCTGACGCGGTGCGATGAGAGGCTGCTTGCCCCCGTTCTTGGTCATAAAGCGCAGGACGAGCCCTGCTTTTTCAAGCTGGGCATTGACTTCCTCCGCTCCCGGTCCATTGTTCTTCTCTCCATCCGGATCCAGCATGACGCTGCCGTCTTTCTGGAGAGCCAGCAGAAGTGCATCCCGGTCGGCCTTGAGGGCATAGAGCGTTAGTCTTTGCATCGGAACTAACATTCAATCACGACCTTTTCCATAATGTACTTCACCGCTTCACCAACTTTCGTACGGGCCTGGGCTGCCATTTCGGCATCCTGGGCCTTACTGTCAGTGATCAGGGTCTGCGCCTTGGCCCTGGCTTCCGCTTCAGCTGTGGCAACAGTTTCCTGAGCTTCCCGGCGGGCCTGGGCAATCAGGGCATCAGCCTCGGCCCTGGCTTTTGCCTGTGCTTCACGCGCAATCGCGCGGGCTTCGGTCTGAGCCTGCTTTTTAGCTTCATCGGCAGCTTTTTCGGCTGCCTTGATTTCTTCCAGCATGGACATGGTCTCACCACCTTTGAGGCGAAAAATTCAAAAAACTCGACTGATGAATCAAGCGCCTTTCTACGGACGAGATCGGCGCCTAATTAACAGTTTATCTTATTATACAATATTTTAAAGAAAAAATATGAAAATTTTATGTAGCTTTACGAAAACTTCCTGTTTCCGGTTTAGTTATGGGGGTCTGCGGCCGTCCCGGAAAGGCAGGCAGCTCCCGCAAGAAGGATATCTTCCGGGACTGTCAGACATTGCGGCACTTTCTGCGGGGTCCGGAAAAGCCGTCCGGGACCGCCGTTCCTTACAAGCCCAGCTTTTTGGACCAGAACGGATACGCACAGAGTACGACTGTGATCAGGAGCATCAGATAATCCCACACACCAAGTTTCATCGGGCGGCGGTTTTTGTACGTATTCGGGCCGAAACCTTTAAGCTCCATGGACAGGGCCAGCGTGTCGGATTTGGCCACTGCACGCATGACGAGCGGCTTGACCACAGCCAGATAGGCATAAAGCCGTTTCAGGGCATTGCCCCGGTTAGAATAACCGCGGCAGGACTGGGCATCCAGCGTAATGGCACTGTCCGAAAGGAAATCAGGCACGAAACGCAGGGCCGTCGTCAGCATGAAGGCATATTCATAGGGCATGTGGAACTTTTCCACGAGTGCCTGAGCGATATCCTGGATCTTTGTGGATGCCAAAAGGCACAGGAACGCCGTCGTCATGACGAACATCCGCAGTCCGCCCGTCAGGGCCACATACAGCTTGGATCCGAAGAGGAGCTGCAGGACGACCATCATGGCCGTAAATACGGTCAGTGTCCCTATGGCGGCCATGGTCATGCGGTCCCGCTTGATATAGAGCAGGATCACCAGCTCCAGGGCCAGGATGGTCGCGACTGCCGGAATGGGGAGCAGGAAGACCCAGGCAGTCACAGCGAGCACAAGGATCAGACGGGTAAAAGCAGTCAGTCTCATCTCACTTCCCCCCTTCCTTCAGCGTCAGCCGGCCACACAGTTCTTCGGGCGTATGGACCCCTTTGACCTGCAGGAGCGAGCAGATCCGCGCCAGGACGGGCTGCTTCAGCCCCCATTCCTCCACGGGCCGCTTGCCGTCAAAGAGCTCATCCGTGGTGCCGTCGTAGACCAGGTCGCCATTATGGAGCACCAGGCTGCGGGTGGTATAGGTCCGGGCGATATCCATATCGTGCGTGATGAGCAGCAGCGTCATGTGCCGCTCCTGCTGGAGTTTTCCCAGATATGCCATCATGTGCTGCTTTTCCTGTTCATCCTGCCCATTCGTGATTTCGTCGAGGATCAGCGTCTTGGGCTGCAGTGCCAGAGCCGTCGCCACACCGAGACGGCGCTTCTGGCCAAAAGACAGGGACCGCGGATACCGGTCCAGGAACGGCGTCAGGCCCATGGCCTCGACAGCATCCCGCACCTGGCTGTCGATCGCCGCTTTGGGCAGTTTTTTATTCCTGAGGCCATACGCGACTTCGTCATACACCGTGTCTCCCAGGATCTGCAGATCCGGATTCTGGAATACATAGCCGATTTTGTCAGCCAGGTCGGCAGGCTCAAAATTGATGATGTCGCTGCCGTCCACAAGGACCTGCCCGCTCCGGGGATGGTCGAGGGCCATGAACAGGCGGCTCAGCGTGGTCTTGCCGCTGCCGTTGTGGCCCAGGAGCGCTACGGATTCGCCGTCAGCGATCGTACAGGTAATGTCCTTGAGGACCGGGATCCCGCGGCGGTAGGCAAAGTTCACTGCTTTTGCTTCGATCATGCGCGGTCACCCCCTTTGAATTTCTGCTGGAGTTCTTCGATGGCTTCTGCTTCACTGCGCCAGCTGCCCAGCCGGACGTCATACTTTTTTTCAAGGCCCAGCTTGACCTGCCACAGTTCGGGCAGATTGCGGCACAGCGTCGGATGCTCAAAGGCGGCCCGGGCCGCTTCTTCATAGGGGCCGGCAACAACAGCTCTGCCCTCCTCCAGGAGCACCAGATGGGTCATATAAGGGAGCAGATAGTTCAGATCATGCTCCACGACGACCACCGTCATCCCGTACTGTTTATGGATGCGGTCCACGAGGCTGTACAAGGAACGGGCTCCGTCAGGATCCATGGCCGAAACCGGTTCATCGAGGATCAGGATCTCCGGCCGTGTGGCCAGGACGGACGCAAGCAGCAGCCGCTGCCGCTGACCGCCTGAAAGTTCATCGAGCTGATAATTCTCACGCCCCGGCAGCCCGACCTCGTCCAGGGCCTCACTGACACGGGCATCGACCTCGTCCGGACTGAAGCCGTGGTTCAGCAGGCTGAAGCTGATTTCCTCCCCCGCTGTCAGAGAAACCATCTGGCTTTCATAATCGTCGAGCATGATGCCGACCCGCATGGCAATATCTGAAATCTTTTTCCCCTTGATATCTTCTCCCAGCACTTCGACTCTGCCGGCATAACGGCCGCCGTAGTAATACGGGACGATCCCCGTCATGGCCCGGCACAGCGTCGTCTTGCCGGCGCCGCTCGGCCCGGCGATGGCTGTGACACTGCCCTTTTCGATCGTCAGGTTGATATCCTGCAGCATCAGTTCACTGTGCGGATACGCATAGTAGAAGCCGCTCACCGCAATGGCTGTTTCACTCATCTTGTGCGCCTCCCGTCGTATAGAATACTTTCTCCACAGGCTTGTAAAGGACCTGTGTGATGACGGCGTTCAGGACCGCCACGATGGTCACTACTGGGAGCATGACCTTCAGCCAGGTGGAAAAAGGCAGTCCCAGGACGATGCAGAGGATGTTCGTGAACACGGAACCGCTGACCAGGGTGGCAAAAAAGCCGATGATGAGCGGAAGCAGGCGGAACTTCCCCAGGCGGACAGTGACAAAAGCCTTGACCAGCAGGCAGGCCGTCAGGGAACCTGCCAGCTCGCTGGCGATATTCCCCAGCGGGAAGGCCGATTTCGATGAAGGCACAATGGTCAGCCCCGCTACAAATCCCGTCCCCAGGGCACGCAGGATCCCGGGATGGGTCAGGTTGGTCGTAATGGAATACATGGCGATCGTCCAGTTCGGTGTGACGCCGCCCACATTCGGGCTGATGGTATGCAGGATGACACCGATGGCCAGGAGCAGCGCCGTAATCGCTACCCAGCGATGGCTGTCCCGTGACGATTCGACTGTAATCAGTTCGGGCATTTCTTTTTCCATCCAAGTAACTTCCCTTCCTAATGAAATTCGGATATCTGTTCAAAACAGAAATATAGATAAGTGTAAAATTTATCGGAAACGATGTCAATGAGATTTAGAAAAGCTTTCATTCCAGTTCCCGCTGCCCCAACCAGAAGAACCCGGGAAATCAGCTTTTTCCCACTCCGGTTCCCCCGCTGCAGTAAATATCAGTTTGCAAAAGCATCTTGTGACGGAAAAAAGGACTATGTACAAAACAGGAAGGGGCGGGCCAAAGATGTAAAAAATCCACTGTCTCCATTTGCCGCTGCCATGGCAAATGGTTTTTTATACCTGATTTTTACACGGATTTCGCTCCTGCTCCACATTCGCCTGCTACACTGGAGCCATCCGGCAGCGGGCAGGGTATCGACGGTTCCACACCGCTCCGCGTTTCATACATATTCCGGTCCCCTGCCCTGCGGCCTGTGCCGTAAAGGGCAAAGCTCCGCTTTTCTCAGGCCGCTGCAATCCATACGAGGAGATGAAATCCGGCAGATCTCCGCATCTGCCTGCAGCCATGAAAAAACTTTCCTACGAAACCATATCCCATGCCAGAGAAATCAACTGTTATCTGGAACAGGGCAACCGGATCCTGGGAGCCCTGGGCTATACGGACCATTCCCGCAAGCATACGGCCAAGGTCGCCGTCACGGCAGGCCGGATCCTGAAAAAGCTCGGTTATGACGATCACACCGTCGAGCTTGCCAGGATCGCCGGCTACATGCACGACATCGGAAACAGCATCAACCGGGTCGACCACGCCCACACGGGTGCGCTCATGGCCTTCCAGCTGCTGCGGGACTGGGGGGCGCCGCCCGAAGACATCGCCCTCATCATCTCGGCCATCGGTCAGCATGACGAGGGCAGCGGGACCGCCGTGGATCCCATATCGGCCGCTGTCATCCTGGCCGACAAAACCGATGTGCGCCGCAACCGGGTCCGGAATCCCGTGCCGGAAAGCTTCGACAAGCACGACCGCGTGAATTATGCAGCCCTGACGAACCGGCTCCATATCGATATCCACAAGAAAATCATCACTCTTGAAATCGAACTGGATGAAGAGATCTGTTCCATGATCGATTACTTCGAAATCTTCCTGGACCGCATGCTCATGTGCAAACGGGCTGCCGAAGTCCTGGGCCTCCGTTTCAAAATGACAGCCAACGGCAGCAAGATCTGTTAAAGGCTGTCCATCCATCGCATCCCCACCTGTGATATGATAAAGCAAACGGACTCACTGAGACAGAAGGGGAAATCACATGGCTATGAACATCCTGGAAGAATGTAAGGAACTGATGCGGATCGATTCCGCGTCCGGCAGGGAAAGGCAGATCGCCGATGTCCTGAAAAAGAAGCTGGAGAGCCTCGGCTTTGACGTCCGGGAAGACGCAGCGGGCAGCAGTTTCGGCGGCAGCACGGGCAACCTGACTGCCGCTCTGGCCGGCACCCGTCCGGGTTCCGTCATGTTCTGCAGCCATATGGACCGGGTCTCCCGCGGCTGTGGCATCAGGCCGCAGGAAAAAGACGGATATCTCACGAGTGACGGGACCACCATCCTGGCAGCGGACGATGTGAGCGGCATCTGTGCCATCCTGGACGGCGTCAGACGGACACTTGCCTCCGGCCGGCCATATCCCCGCATCGAAGTGGCCCTGACCGTGGGAGAAGAATCCGGCCTCTATGGCGGGAAATTCCTCGATCTGTCCCAGTTCAGGAGCGGACTGTGCTACGTCGTCGACAGTCCCGGTCCGCTGGGCCGGATCGTCAGCGGCGCCCCGGGGCTGGCCCGCCTTACGGTCACGGTAACGGGCCGTGCGGCCCATGCGGGGAACGAACCGGAAAAAGGCATCAATGCTGCCCATATCCTCTGCCACATCCTGGATACGCTCAAAGACGGCCGTCTCGACGAAGAGACCGTGGCGAACTTTCCCGTGATCCGGACCGGCTCGGAAGCGGTCAACATCGTCTGTGACAGCGCCTGGGCCCGCGGGGAAGCCCGCAGCCGGGATCCGGAAAAACTCCGGCATTACATGGAATACTTCCGGCAGCACTGTCAGAAGGCTGCAGCCGGAACGGGTGCGTCCGTGACGGCAGAGGCAGAGATTTCGTTTTCCCCGTTCCACATACCGGAAACGGCACCGGTCATCCAGCTTGCCGGGCAGGCTTTTCGCAAAATGGGCATCGCTCCCCGCATCGAGCAGGGCGGCGGCGGGATGGACGCCAATATCTTTAACGCCAGAGGGCTCCCTGCCATCGGGATCGCCACGGGCTATACGCAAAATCATACGCTGCAGGAAAAACTGGACCTCCGCAGTTTCCTCAAAAGCGGCGAATATATAGAGATCCTCATCGCCTGCTGCAAAGCATGAAGGCCCCGCAGGCTGCCCGGCTGCTCCATTTCGGCGTATTTGTCAGCCTCTGGCGCTGTCACCTGCGGCTTCCTCCGCAGAAAACAGATTTCCCGCTTCCCCGGGGAGTTCCTCCCGGTATACAATAAAGAAAGGGAACATCTGCTCCTGAAAAAACAGGAAGATTTCCCGCAAGGGAGGGAAAGCCAATGAAACAATGGAAAAAAGTGATGACCCTGTTCTGCCTTGCCCTTTCGCTGGTATTCGTCAGTGCCTGCGGCGGCAAAGCGGCCACGGGCAATTCCGAAAAACCGGCGGCAGCACCGGCAGCAGCGAAAGCACCGGCCAGAGCGAAAAAGACGCTGGTCGTCTATTACACCAATACACACAGGACGGAACAAGCTGCCAAAGTCATCGCCAAAGAAACAGGCGGCGATCTGCTGCTCCTGGAACTGGAAAAACCGTATACGGAAGCGGATCTGGACTACAACAACAAGGAAAGCCGCGTTTCAAAAGAACACAACGACCCCAAGCTGCGGGATCCGGCCCTGAAGAACGGCAAACCGGCCAACTGGAAAGAGTATGACACGGTCTTTGTCGGATACCCGATCTGGTGGGGCATTGCCGCCTGGCCGCTCGATACGTTCGTGAAGAGCAATGACTTTTCCGGCAAGACCGTCATCCCCTTCGCCACGGCCTACAGCTCAGGCATGGGAGACAGTGCCGGGCTGCTGAAGGAAATGGCCGGAAACAAAGGGACCTGGCTGGAGGGCCGCTGTTTCACCGGTACCCTCTCCGACAGCAAAATCGCCGAATGGGTCAGTACCCTGGGCGTAAAATGATCCGTCCCTAAAACAAAACGAAGCATGGAGGAATGGAACTTGATTCCCTCATGCTTCCTTTTCTTATTGCTGAAAAACACTGCCGTACTTTCGGAAAGGCTATGCCCCGGCCTTATCCTTTTTGAGGCTTACAGCGGCTGATACGAGGAGCAGGACGATGCCGGCCGCGATCCGTGCCGTAACAACCTCGCCAAGGAATATCCAGGCCATGAAGGGACTCACGGCCGGCTTGACGAAATAGGTCAGACTGCCCAGGAACGTCGAACCGTGTTCCATTGCCTTGAACCAGCATAAGTAAGCACCCAGGGTAACGCCGAAATAGAGCACGATGACCCAGCCCAGGATATCCAGGCTGTACCCGCCGAAAAGACTGACCGCGGCAAACTGCGGCAGGCCGGCCTGACGCAGGAAGGCTGCCACAGCCGGCACGTGCGTCAGGAGAGCCAGGAGAAAGAGCTGGATCCCGCCGCAGAGAAAACTGCCCGCCGTCACAAGTACGCTGCCGAGCTCCCCGATGAGCTTCCTGCCGATCACCGCATAGAGACTGTAGCCGGCCACAGCGAGGAAAAGCAGCAGCAGCCCTGCAGGATCCAGGGTCATATGGAACGGATTGAGCAGGACCAGCATGGAAAGCATCCCCAAAAAGAGGCCGGCCGCCTGATGCCGCGAAAGAGGCTCACGGAGGATCAGCCAGGCAAGGAGGGCGATGCACATCGGATTCAGCGAAAAGAGGATGCTTGTGATATTTGCCTGCAGCCGCCCCGCTGCCAGCTGATAAAAAGGCCCGACGAGCGTAATCCCGATAAGGCCCAGGAACTGGAACCAGCCAAAATGTCCCCACGTCAGTTTCTTCTGCCGCCGGCGGAGTTCGGAAAGGCCCACAGGCAGGAGCAGCGCTCCGGCAAGAAAGTATCTGCTGAAATTGAGTTCCAGTGCATTCAAAGATCCGTTCAGGATCTTCAGCGCGATTTCAGTAAAGCAGAACAGGAACGCTGCGGTAACCATATAAAGAACGGGTTTGAACGAATGCATGATGCACATCCTCCTTTGGGGAACTGCCGGCAGGACGATGCAGCAGCCTCCCGGGATCATTGGACACCGTCATCCTGTTTACACGGGCAGAAGACGGGTCAAGACTTTGTATTGATTCTTCACTGAAAAAGACATCGGTTTCTCCAGCCTGTCAAGCGGCCAAACCCCAGCAAAGGGGAAACATCTATTCTCTGCCGAATACATTAGGCAGGATCAGCCGTTTTGTCAAGGACTTGAAAGTTCTTGTCCAGCTCCTCAAAGCTCCTTCCGATGATCCCGCAGAATTTCTCCGTCCAGCAGCCGTCCAGTGCAAAGAAGATACAAGTGAAAGCTGCCCGTCCCTATCTGAAGGTTTCCATCTGTATTTCTGCGGTCCGGACGCGTTATAATGGTGCCATTCCTGAAAAGCAAAGTGAGGTGCTTTCTATGACACCAGAATTGTTCCTTTCCCTCCTGACCCGGGCCGGCAGACTGAAGACGGCGGTCCGGCACTGCTGGACCGCACCCGGCCGGCAGGAAAGCGTGGCCGATCACAGCTGGCGCATGGCCCTGATGGTCCTGCTCCTTGCCAGGGAACCTGAATTTTGTACCATGGATCTGGACCGTGTCATCCGGATGTGCCTGATCCACGACCTGGGCGAAGCATTCACGGGAGATATCCCGACCTTTCAAAAAAGTGCGGCAGACCGCCTGACGGAGCAGACATCCTATAAAAACTGGCTTGCCGGTTTTCCAAAGGAATATCGGGAAGAATGGACGGCCCTGCTGCAGGAAATGGAAGCTCAGAAAACCCGGGAAGCCAGGCTCTGCAAAGCTCTGGACAAACTCGAAGCCGTCATCAGCCATAATGAATCGGACCGTTCCACCTGGCTTCCGCTGGAAGATCCCCTGCAGTATACATACCCGGAAAAAGCTGTACAGTTTTCTGCCTGGCTCAGGGCCCTGAAAAAAGAAGTGGACCGCTGGACGGACCGTAAGATCAATCCCGATAGAT